>DATFRS010000113.1:0-8897 GCA_035263065.1 Rhodanobacteraceae bacterium | reverse complement strand
GATCGCTGTAGGTGAGCGCATGCATGAGCAGGATCAGATCGAAGCGCCGCGTACCGAGGTCGAGTGCGTGCATGTCGCCGAGCTGCACCTCGACGTTGGCGAACGTCTTCAGGCGCCCGCGAGCCGCAGTGACCACGCGTTCGCTTGCGTCGACGCAGAGGATCGACTTCGCGTGCGGCGCCAGCAGCTCGGCCAGCACGCCGTCGCCGGACGCCATGTCGAGCACCTCGCCAGTGTCGATCAGGCCGGTCAGCGTGCGCGCCAGCGCCTCCCAGGTGCGGCCCGGCGAGTAGTGCCGCTCCATGTCGCCGGCGACCGTGTCGGCCCAGCCTTCGGCGCGCGCGCGGCGCGCGAGGATCGAGGGGAGGCGGTACTCGTCGTCGCGCAGCAGCGCGTCGTCGACGCTGTCCTTGAGCGCCTGCAGCAGCGCGTTCTCGGGCGGATCGATCTCGTTGTTGTAGCGGTAGTACGACGACACGCCGGACCGGCGGTCGCGCACGAGCCCTGCTTCCTTGAGCTTGGCGAGATGCGTAGACACGCGCGGCTGCGCGAGGCGCAGCACGGCCGAGAGCTCGGCCACGGTCAGCTCCTCGCGCTCGAGCAGCGCGAGCAGGCGCACGCGCGTCGGGTCGGAGAGGAGGCGCAGCAGCGCCGAGGTGGCGGCGAGGTCGAGCATCTATCCCTATATCTTGATCGAAAGATATATAAGCGTAGCGGCGCCGCCTGCTTTGGTCAAACGTTGACCGGCGTGCGCTGTCCAAGGCGGGCCGCTATGCTCCGCGCCCCTCGAACCGTCATGCCGCCCGCCTTGCGCCGCCTGCTCGTCGCCCTCGCCCTGATCGCCTGCACCGCTGCCGCGCCCGTTCTGGCGGTCGAGAACGCCGAGCTCGGCAAGTACTGGACCGACGACGCCGCGAAGGTGCCGTACCGCGCGATCGAGACGCCGGGCCGCCGGAACGGCGAGACGCTCCCGCTGATCGTGTTCCTGCACGGCGACTGGCAGGACGGCACCGACAACGAATCGCAGCTCGCCGGCTACGGCAACGGCTCGATGGAGCTGATCGACCAGGCGATCGACGGCCACGTGCCGCTCGTCTACGTCGCGCCGCAGACCACCGGCGCGTACTGGCCGCCGGCGCGCGTCGCGGCCGTCGTGCACGATGCGCTCGCGCGCTGGCCGATCGATCCGCGCCGCGTGATCGTCACCGGCATTTCCGACGGCGGCACGGGCGTGTGGGACGCGCTCAAGACCTGGCCCGCATGCTTCGCCGCCGGCGTGCCGATGTCGGGCATGACCGAGCTCGCCGGCCTCGCCACGATCCGCGACGTGCCGCAATGGATCTTCCACGGCGATGCCGACAACGACACCAACATCGAGACCGGCTACGGCGGCGCGATGGTCGGCTCGCGCGCGGTCGTGCGTGCGCTCCGCGCGATGGGCGGCGCGCCGCGCTACACGGAATATCCGAACGAGCAGCACGTGATCTGGCATCGCGCATACGGAGAGGCTGCACTGTTGCCGTGGATGCTCGATCAGCGGGTGCGGGGGAAGGCGTGCGATTTTGGCGAACCGGCGCTGAAACGCGGGAACCGGTAAAATTGACGGTCCGATCGTCATCCCCGCGAAAGCGGGGACCCAGCGCCTTGGCTCGTGCGCCAGCAAAGGCACTAGGTCCCCGCTTTCGCGGGGATGACGGTGATATTTGAAGGAGCCTCGCCATGGATTTCCGCTACACCGAAGACCAGCTGTCGATCCAGTCGATCGCCCGCGATTTCGCGCAGAAGCGCATCGCGCCGGTCGCGGCCGATTTCGACAAGTCCGGCGAGTTCCCGCTCGACAACATCCGGGAAATGGGCCAGCTCGGCCTGATGGGCATCGAGGTGCCGCACGCGTACGGCGGCGCGGGGCTCGATCCCGTCGCGTACGCGCTCGCGATGATCGAGATCGCCGCGGCCGACTGCGCGCACTCGACGATCATGTCGGTCAACAACTCGCTCTACTGCAACGGCATCCTAAAATACGGCACCGAGGAGCAGAAGCAGAAGTACGTGCGCGCCGTCGCATCGGGCGAGGCGATCGGGGCGTACGCGCTGACCGAGCCGCAGTCGGGTTCCGACGCGTCCGCGATGCATACGCGCGCGACGAAGAACGACGCCGGCGACTGGGTCATCAACGGCAAGAAGAGCTGGATCACCTCGGGCCCGGTCGCGAAGTACATCGTGCTGTTCGCGATCACGACGCCGGGCATCGGCGCGAAGGGCGTGTCGGCGTTCCTGATCGACACCGCGCGCGACGGCTTCCACGCCGGCAAGACCGAGCCGAAGCTCGGCATCCGCGCGTCGGCGACGTGCGAGATCGAGTTCAGCGACTACGTCTGTCCCGCGGCCGACATGCTCGGCCCGGAAGGCAAGGGCTTCGCGATCGCGATGGGCGTGCTCGACGCCGGCCGCATCGGCATCGCCTCGCAGGCCGTCGGCCTTTCGCGCGCCGCGTACGAGGCGAGCGTCGCCTGGACGCGCGAGCGCAAGGCGTTCGGCCATCCGATCGGCTCGTTCCAGATGATCCAGGCGAAGATCGCCGACATGAAGTGCCGCCTCGACGCGGCGACGCTGCTGACGCTGCGCGCCGCGTTCCTCAAGGGCGAGACCGAGAAGAACGGCGGCCGCTTCTCGACCGAAGCGTCGGTCGCGAAGCTCTTCGCGTCCGAGTCGGCGATGTACATCACGCACCAGGCCGTGCAGATCCACGGCGGCATGGGCTACTCGAAGGAAATGCCGCTCGAGCGCTTCTTCCGCGACGCGAAGATCACCGAGATCTACGAGGGCACCAGCGAGATCCAGCGCCTCGTGATCGCGCGCAACGAGACCGGCGTGCGCTGAGCTTTCCCGCGTTGTGCAGTTTTTCACAACGCGGAGTGTCGCGCCGCCGCGACGCGACGTTGCGTAAATGCCGCTCGGCGTCGCTTCCGCGACGAATCCGTACAGTCCTGCTGTCGAACGTGCGTAAAGGCGCTCGCGCACGCTTGACGCATGTGCAAGCGCAGGCGTATTGGATGCGCTGCCGGCACGGCATCACCTAGGAGAGTCGTCATGCTTCGCATCGCCGTCGCGTTGTTTGCGATCGTTCTGGGCTTTGCGCCCGAAGCACACGCAGGCCCGGTCGTTCACGTCGCCGACGGGGACTGCGCCGCACTCGGTGACGCCGTCGCCTCGGCCGCGCCCGGTGAGCAGACGACGATCGTTCTCGCGCATGGCGGTGCGTACCACAGCGCTGCCGGTGCCGACTGCGGCATCTACGTGCATGCCGGCAGCGTGCTGGTAGACGCGGCGGGCGCCAGGATCGATACCGAGGTCTGCGCCGCCTACAACGTCAGCGTCGATCCCGGCGCGGAGCTGACGCTGCGCAACGCGCTGATCAGCAGCCCCGACTGCGGGCTCGCGAACGGGATCGGGCCGACCGTGTGGAACAGGGGCTCGCTGCAGATCGAAGCGTCGACCCTGCTCGTTCCCTCGGGCGTCAAGGACGCGCCGAACGCGTCGACGACGCTGCGCAACGTCACCATCCAATCGAACATCGGCTTCAGGACCGATGGCAGCCTCAACGTGTTCAGCTCGACGCTGCTCGGGACCGATGTCGCGGCCGATCCGGGCTCGCATGTCGCGATGGCCAACTCCGTGGCGCCGACGCCGGCAGGCGCGTGCTTCCTGCGCGCGGCAGGGGCCTCGGTGCAATCGCTCGGCGGCAACGTACTCGGCGCGAGCTGCGCGTGGTCGGTTTCCTCCGACCGGCGCTCCGGCGATTTCGCGGCCGGTCTCGGCGCGCCGCAGGACAACGGCGGCCTCGTGCCGACCGCCGCGCCGTCGTCATCGAGCATCGTGCGCGGCGTCGGCCTCGCGCAGTACTGCGAGCCGGTCGACGCGCGCGGTCTCGTCCGACCGGCCGGCGCTTGCGACGCGGGCGCCGCGCAGTTCGACGAAACGAAATTCGTCGGCGAGGGCGGCATGAACGGCCTCTGGTACGACCACGCCGCGAACGGGCACTACTTGACGATCCAGCGCGTGCACGATGACGACACCGCCGTCGTGATCTGGAACACGTTCGACCGCAACGGCAACCAGGCGTGGATCTATGGTGTCGGTCACGTCACGGGAAGGCACATCCACGTCGACATGTCGCAGAACCTCGGCGGGCGCCTGCAGCCGGGCGGTGCGCCGGCGGGATCGAGCGTGAGCTCGTGGGGCACGGTGGATATCGATCTCGCGACCTGCTTGTCCGGTACGCTGCGCTACGCGTCGCCGAATCCGACGTATGGCAGCGGTCAGTTCCCGCTCGATCGGCTCGCGTACGTGTCGGACTTCGGCTGCACCGAGTGACGCGCGAAACCGCCAAAGAAAAACGCCCGGTATGCCCGGGCGTTTTTCATTTCGGTGTTCGCGCCGCCTCAATCGAAGCCGTCGGCGAAGATATTCTCGCCGGTCGGCGCGCCCGAGAGCTGCACGATGTACTCGCCGGCGCCGCCGCTGACGTCGAGGCGCCAGCCGGAATCGAAGTCGCCGCCTTCGTCGGTCCAGTCGACCGCCGTCAGCGTCGCATTCGACGGCGACAGCACCGTGATCGTGAGGCCGCCCGCCGTCGCGGTGTGGCCGCTGATGACCGGGCGTACCGGCGTGTTGACCTGGAAGATCGCCTGCGTGCCCGAGCCCGTCGCGTAGGCGTCGTGCACGGTCAGCGCGCCGTTGGCGAAGTCGATCGTGCGCGTCCACGACTGCACGGCGGAATTGCCGTCGTAGGCGGGCGTCAGGTTCGCGACGGCGTGCACCGCGCCGCCGCCGCTGCCTTCGGTGACGGCCATCGTCGAGACCGTGCCGGTCTGCTGATCGACGATGTTGCCGTTGTGCTCGAAGCGCAGCACGTTGTGCACGTCGGTGCCCTGCTGGATGCCGCTGTGCGACCAGATGTTCTCGGTCACCGACAGCCAGTCGTTCTGGTAGAGCGTGAACGAGCCCTGGTCCTGGTGCGCGTGCGACTGGAAGTACGGGCCCGCGTCGAACTCGAGCCACATCGCATGCGTGTCCCAGCCCGTGCGCGCGAAGAGATGGCCGGTCGCCTCGAAATGCTCGATCAGCGACGGCGGCGGCGAGCCGGCGCCGCCGGCCGGCAGGAGGTCTTCGCGGAAGTTGAAGCCGCTCTGCATCTCCTGCACGGAGATGTTGTGCAGCCACCACGAGGCGATCGTCTGCGCCTCGAGATCGTTGGTGCCCTTGCGGGCCTGGAGCATCAGCGCGCGGTGATAGTCGTACATCACGGGCTCGGAGACGCGCGCCTGGTCGCCGATCGCGGCGGTCTTGTCGAGCGTCGGCACGGTCGCGTGGATCCACCATGCGATCGAGTCGGTGAGGTGCGGATTCTGGTTGGCGAGATCGACGCCGGTCGAATCGCGCCAGACGCGGTAGATCTCGAACAGCGTCTTGTGCGAGAGGCCGTAGCCGGTGCCTTCCTGGCTGCCGCCGTCGATATCGGCGAAGTAGCTGGTGAGGAGCGGGATCTTCACCGTGTTGAGGAACTGCGTCCACGGCGTCGAATCGTCGGCGAGCGCCCACAGCATCGTCGCCTGCATGAAGCTGTAGTAGTAGTTGTTGGCCGGATCCTCGGTCGCCCAGCCGGACCAGTCGGCGGGCTGGCCGCCCCATTCGGCGAGGTTCGGATTCCAGACGTTGTAGATCGTCTGCTCGGCGTAGTTGGCCCAGCGAGTGCGTTGGCTCGACGTCAGGAACGACGAGCACCAGTCGTACGTCATCGCGAGGTCGCCGATCATGTCGCCGACGTGGAGGTACGAGTCGCCGGAGACTTCCGGGGAGCCGCCCGAGGCGATCGCCTGCTCGGCCTCGCTGACCTGGTCCTCGACCATGTCGACGGCGAGGTTCGCGTACTGCGCCTGGCCGGTGATGCGGTACATGTAGACCGCGTCGGTCGCCGAGAAGCCGTAGCCGGGATTGCCGTCGACGGCCTGGTCGACGTAATCGCGGAACCGCTGGTACTGCTCGGACTGCTGGTCGACGTACGACAGGTCGATCGTGATGGCCGCACTGCAGGGGACAGTGAGGCCGACGTACGCCATTAATGAAAAAACAACATCACCGCATCGTGCGAGAAAAATGCGCATGTCTTTATCTCTTATATTCGCCCCTCCGCCGGGCGCGGAGACTAACGGTTGCCCCGTTATAAAGTTGCGAACTGGCCCCGGAAAATGGGAACCGATTCGCAAATTTGTGTGGTGCGGCTCAAAACCCGTCGAATATCGCCTCGTTTGCGCACGCGTATTGGCCGAGTCCGGTCGCATCGAGGCCGTTATTATTCGGAAACCGCCGAAGGGTATTCGATTATGCGATTCAAGGGGATTATTGCGCCGATGCTCGCGGTGATTTCATGGCCGCTCCCGGCCGCGACGCTTTATCTCTCGGGCAGCGTCGGCACGGCGCCGGTCTTCGTCACGGTCGAGCGGAGCGGCGAGACGATCGACGGCTGGTATCTCTATCTCAAGCAGGGCAGGCAGATTCGCCTCGTCGGCAAGGTCGATGCGAAAGGTGCCCTGACGCTGACCGAAAAGGACGCCTCGACGGACAAGGCGACCGGCACGTTCGAAGGCGCGATCGCGGGCGAGCGCTGGAGCGGCACCTGGCAAAAGCCGGGCGGCACCGCGACGATTCCATTTTCGATAACGGAAAATCACGACGCGCTTGCCGACGCGAGCGGCCATTTCCGCTGCACGGCGAAGAAAACCGACAGCGAGTTCCATTACACCTATCGGCACTCGCTCGACCTGACGCTCAGGCACGGCGAAGTCGGCGCGCTGTCGCTCGATCGCACGGCGACGTCGACCGACGGCGACGAGCAGGCGTGCCATCTCGGCAAGGACGATCTCGAGCGCGCTGCCTCGACGAGCGGCCTTCTTTTGACCACGGGCGACGAAAAACCGCATTGCACGGTGCGCGTGCTGCGCGCCGGCGATTATCTCTACGTCGCGACCGGCGATGCGAACGAGGACGGCAACGATTGCCGCATGCTCGAGGACACCGCGTTCTGCAGCCCGCGTGCGTTCTGGACCGACCTCATCGTCAACACGAAGACGAACGCGTGCCGGTCGGTCGAATGAGCCTCGCTCAGTCGATCACGCCGGCGACCATCACGCGCTTCCCGTAGCGCAGCTGCTCGTACGCATCCGCCGGCGGATCGAGCACTTCGACGCGCGAGAAGCCGATCTTGCGCATGATCCAGACCAGCGCTTCGAGGCTCGGCACGAGGCAGATGCCGGTCGTGCTCGCTTCGGGCCCGTGCGTCTCCTCGGTCTCGTCGATGATGCCGAACGAGCCCTTCAGCGGCCGCACGAAGCGGTAGCTGCCGTAGTCGACCATGCCGGTCATGCCCGGCACGATCTGCGTCTCGACGAGGCAGATGCGCTTCGTCAGCGCGCGCGCGGTGCGCAGCGCGCCGACCGGATTCTCGAGGTGATAGATGAGGCCGAGCATCAACACGATGTCGAAGCGGCCCGTCGCCTGCGCCGTCAGCGCGTGCACGTCCGACTGCTGCACGCGCATGTTGCGCAGGCCGAGCGCGTCGCGGATCAGCGTGGCGTCGGCGACGTGCTCGGGGCGCGCGTCGACCGCGAGCACGTCCTTGACGCCCATCTCGGCGAGCTTCGTCGAGAACCAGCCCTGGTGGCAGGCGATGTCGATCGCCGTGTGCGCCGCGAGCGAATCGCCGAGATGCGCGCGCAGCGCGCCCTCGAGCATCGAAAGGCGCGTCGCGTGGATCGCGTCGAGCGCGCCGCCGTCGTAGGTCGTCGTGACCTCGCCGCTCGGCAGGCGGAACGGGTAGAACCAGGTCTTGCCGAGGGCTTGCTGTTCGAGCGTGGGCATGGCGACGGGCGCGGTAGGGGAGCGCGATTGAAGCAGAACGCCGCCGACTCGTCATCCCTGCGAAAGCGGGGACCCAGCGCCTTCGGCGCGCGGCAGAGGCGCCAGGTTCGCTTTCGCGGGAATGACGATCAGTGCTGCCCCGGCGGCTTCGTCGGCCCTTCGAGCGTATCGCCGAGCAACCTGCGCACGACGACATAGAACACGGGAATCAGCAGCAGCCCGAGGAACGTCGCGAACAGCATGCCGCCGATCACGCCGGTGCCGATCGCGTGCCGCGCGTTCGCGCCGGCGCCGCTCGACACCGCGAGCGGCGTCACGCCCATGATGAACGCGAACGACGTCATCAGGACCGGCCGGAGCCGCAGCTGCGCCGCATCGACGACGGCGTCGCGCAGGCGCCGTCCGGCCTGCTGCTCGGCGACTGCGAACTCGACGATCAGGATCGCGTTCTTCGCGGCAAGACCAATAATCGTGATGAGGCCGATCTTGAAGTAGATGTCGTTCGGCAGGCCGCGCAGCGACGCCGCGAGGATCGCGCCGAGCACGCCGAGCGGCACGACGAGCAGCACCGCGACCGGCACCGACCAGCTTTCGTAGAGCGCCGCGAGGCAGAGGAACACGACGACGATCGAGAGCGCGAGGAGCAGCGTCGCCGCGTTGCCCGAGAGGATTTCCTGATACGACTGGCCGGTCCAGTCGAATCCGAATCCGGCCGGCAGGTCCTTCTGCACGATGTTCGTCATCGCATCCATCGCCTCGCCGGAGCTTCGCCCCGGCGCCTGCGAGCCGACGATCTCGACCGCCGAGTAGCCGTTGTAGCGCGTCAGCGACGGCGATCCGGTGAACCACGTCGACTTCACGACGTTCGAGAGCGGAATCATCGAATCCTGCGTCGCGCCCGCGAGCGTCGAGGGCGTGTAGAAATGGTCGAGCGCATCGGGACCCATGCGATACGGCGCATCGGCCTGCATCGTCACGCG
>DATFRS010000112.1:0-12870 GCA_035263065.1 Rhodanobacteraceae bacterium | reverse complement strand
TCCCTGATCTCGACGTTCGCGGCGAACACCGCGCCGCCGACGCCGACGCCGTTGTCGGCGGCGCCCGCCTTGCAGTACTTCGCCACGACGTGGTCGAGGCTGACGGTGCCGTACGAGGCGATGCAGCCGCCGGCCGCGTCGTTGATTCCGGTCGATCGCGCATAGCCATGCGACAGCACGAGGTGGCGGAACGTCAGCGTGCCGCTGCCGAGGTGGCCAAAAAGCCGGAGTGCGTCACCGCCGCCGATGAAGAATGTCGACGACGCGGGTCCCTCGAACGTCAGGTTGTTCGCGGCCGTGAAGATCGAGCCCGTCGTCAGCGTGATGCTGCCGCAGGTGAGGGCGGTCATGTCGACCGTGTCGCCGTCGACGGCGAAGTGATCGACGATGTCGCGCAGGCTCCCCGCACCGGCGTCGTTGCAGTTGCTGACGACCCAGTTCGTCGCCGTCGGCCTTGCGGCGGTCTTGCGCGGCGGCGTCGGCGCGTGCGCGCCGCGAGCGATGTGCGAAAACGCCGAAGCCTCGAGGCCCGGCAGCGCGGCGACGTCGCGTGCGCCGCCCACGGCGCAGGCAGCGGCCAGAGCGAGCACGAGCATCCGCGGGCGTGTACGGGACGAACGGTTCATACGAGCTCCTGATGGGTCGCGCAAAGTCCTCCCTTGCCAGAAGGAATTACGCAGATCGAGGCGCGGAGCCCTCACGCGACCGGCGACGCGCGCTCGAACCGCAGGCGGAGGCGACTGCGCCGACACGTTGCGGCCCGTGCGAAACACGAAAGTGAAAGGAGAATGGAAGCGTTCTGGAAACGCGCCGCGCGCACGGCGTCGTAGCGTTCGCGCCCCTCCCGACACGAGCGCGACCATGCGACTGCCGATCGTTTCCCTTCTGCTCACCTTCGCCGCGGCCGCCCAGGCGAGCGAGGTCGTGGACTCCTTCGAGAACGGCGCCAACCCGAACGGCTGGAGCTGGGCCGGCAGCGATCCCGCGATGGGCGCCGGCATCAACGCGGGCGGCGGCGATCCGGCCGCATGGCTCGACAGCGGTGCGCCGTACATCGCGTTCGAGCCGCAGTTCGCCGCGGAGCCGCCGCCCGGCTCGCCGCTGCGCGCGGCGCTCGACAGTGCCAAGCTCAGGACCGCGTCGATCGACCTGCAGCGCCTCGACGTCGGCGGCGTCCCCAACTGCTTCCAGCAGAACGACGGCTTCAAGTCGTTCGCGTTCGACATGATCGATACGCACTCGGGCTCCCTGCCGATCGAGGGGCGCAGCACGCTCGGACCCGCGTCGCCGGGCGACCCGTACCCGTGGACGCACGTGAGCTTCGTCATTCCGAGCGCTTCGGCGACCACGCCGCGCGGGTGGACGCTGACGAACGCGCCGGACGGCTACACCTGGGCCGACCTGATGCACAACATCGACGCGGTCGAGTTCTTCGCGCTCGCTTCGCCGTTCCTGCAGCCGGGCGCGTGCTGGCATCTCGGCGCCGACAACGTCGTCATCACGTACGGCGACGCGGACAGGATCTTCGCGAGCGCGCTTGAAGGCGCGGACGGCTCGGGGCCGGTGCAGGACCCGGGCTTCGAAGCGACGGCGGAGAGCGACGGCACGAATCCGGCCTGGACGAGCGCCGATTCCAATCCGCTCGCGAACGGCCGCTCGGTGCTCTACAGCGCCGCGGACACCGGCATCGCGCCGCACGGCGGCAACTACGTCGCGTGGTTCGGCGGCTGGAACTCGGGCTCCGAAAGTCAGTACATCTCGCAAACGGTGACACTGCCCGCGGGCGGTCCGCTGTACGTCAACTACTACCGGGCGACGGAGTTCCAGGTCGACACGAGCTCCTTCCCGGCGAACCTGACCGTCTCGATCGACGGCACGGCCGTGGAAACGACGGACCTCGGCACGCAGGGCGATGTCGACTACGCGCTGCATTCGATCGACGTCAGCGCGTTCGCCGACGGCGCTTCGCACGAGCTCAGGTTCCAGTACGACTACAACCGCCAGGATTCGCAGAGCGACGGCAGCACGTTCGTCGACGACGTGACGATCGATCCGACGCCGACGCCCGGGCATCGATGACAGGAGCCGTTAAACCCTCGAAGGCTCCGGCGCATCCGACAGTGAAATCCGAAACGCCGTCCTTCGAGGAGTCAACGTGCGATTTCCGCGTCTGATCTTACCGCTCCTGGCTTCGATTCTCGCAGGCGGGCTCGCGCACGGCGAGCCCGCCCCCGCCACCGCGTTCGTGCACGTCAACGTCGTCCCGATGGATCGCGAGCGCGTCCTGCAGGACCAGACCGTCGTCGTCCAGAACGGCAGGATCGCGTCGATCGGTGCGCAGGTCGCGGTGCCCAAGGGCGCGAACGTGATCGACGGCCACGGCACGGCCTATCTCTCGCCGGGCCTCGCCGACCTGCATACGCATTCGGAAACGAAGAGCGATCTCGTCGCCTACCTCGCCGCGGGCGTCACGACGACGCTGAACATGGGCGGCGCGCGCGCGAGCTTCGTCGACACGATCGTGCCGGCCGTGAACGGCGGCGCGATTCCGGGGCCGCATGTCTACGCGAGCTTTCTCGTCGACGGCAACACCGACTACAACGGCTTCGTGATCAGGACACCCGACGAAGCGCGCGCGATCGTCGGGCTCGCGAAGACCAACGGCTACGATTTCATCAAGGTCTACGTCGGTCTCGCGCCCGACGTGTTCTCGACGCTCGCCGACGAAGGGCGCCGGCAGGGACTGCCGCTGGTCGGGCATGGCGTGACGTCGGTTCGCCTTGAGCGCCAGCTCGCCGAAGGGCAGGTGCTCGTCGCGCATCTCGAGGAATTCTTCTATACGTTCTTCACGCCGGCCGGCAAGGAGGAAAGCGATACGCCCCCGGCCGCAAGCCGCATCCCCGAGGCGATCGCGCTGGCGAAGAAATACAACGCGGCGGTGACCGCCGATATCGCGACCTACGCCGCGATCGCGCATCAGATCCAGCATCCGCAATTCGTCGATGCGGCGCTGGCGCGGCCCGAAGCGTCGCTGCTGTCGCCGAACGATCGTCTCGGCTGGCAGGCGAGCGGCTATTTCAGCAAGACGGCGAAGCTGGAGGCGAAGCTCGCGTTCCTCGGCAAGCTCGTCAAGGCGATGGCCGATGCCGACGTCGCGCTCGTCGCCGGCACCGACGCGCCGGCGGTGCCCGGCATGCTGCCCGGCACTTCGCTGCACGACGATCTCGACGCACTCGAAGCGGCCGGCCTCACGCGCTACCAGGCGCTCCAGACGGCGACGCGGGCGCCCGGAGCATTCATCGTTCGCACGAAGGGCGGCGATCCGTTCGGCGTCGTCGCGCCGGGCTGTCGCGCCGATCTCGTGCTGTCGTCCGGCAATCCGCTCGACGCGCTGGCGACGCTGCGCAAGCCGCTCGGCGTCATGGCGCACGGGCAGTGGTTCGACGCAGCCGCGCTCGATGCGCTCACCGGTCGCGTGCGCGAGAACTATCGGCGCGCGGCTCCAGCCCCGTAAGGGGAAGCGCGACTCACAGGTCGCAGCGCACGCCGAGCCGCACGGTGCGCCCATACTGCTCGTAGCGCGCCATGTGGCCGCTGTCGCCGTAGTACTCGTACAGTGGCCTGTCGGTGAGGTTGACCGCGTCGAACTGGATCTGCCAGCGGCGGTCGATGCGCCACTTCGCGCTGACATCGAGCGTGAAGTGGTCGCCTTCGTAGACGTCGAAGTCGCGATCCTCCGGCGCATCGAGCCGGACGAGCCGCGGACTTCGATAGTTGCCCGCCATGCGGAACTCGAACGAGGCGCCGGTGCAGGGTTGGTTCGATCGCCGCGCACGACTCTGGGCTGCCGCCGCAGCGATCGGCGGCATCGTGCTGCTGGTCGGCACCAAGCTCGTCGAGGATCCGGGTTCCGGCGTCAAGGACGTGCTGCTCGAGCTCGTCGAGAGCCTGCCCGTCATCATCACGAGCGTCGGCCTCGCGATCCTGTTCCAGGTCACGCAACGCCAGCACGAGGACCAGATGGCGCTGATCCGCGATCTCGACGTCGCGCGCGTGCACGGCCAGCGCTGGCGCGCCGAAGCGCGCCTCCTCATCGACGGGCTCGGCAAGGCGATGGACGAGCAGTTCGCGCGCTGGAGCCTGACGCAGGCCGAGCGCGACGTCGCGCTGCTGCTGCTGAAGGGGCTCAGCCTCAAGGAGATCGCTACCGTGCGCGCGACGAACGAGCGCACGGTGCGATCGCAGGCGCGTGCGCTCTATTCGAAAGCGGGTCTGTCCGGCCGCGCGGCGCAGTCCGCGTTCTTCCTCGAGGACCTGCTCGCGCCGGCCGCCGACGCCGACCGCGTGCCGCTCGGCGACGCGGATGCCGCCGAGCGCCGGCGCACGACGATCCAGTAGCACGCCGGTAGAAAACGCCAGAGTTCACAATGCGGCGGCAGGCGCGGCAGGAACCGCGGCGCCGGGCACGCCGTCAGCTACGTCTTTTTCGCGCATCCTTCACGAATTCCCCGCGCCTTTTGGGAGTTTCCACTCACTGCCCTCACAAAGCCGTGCGCTAGACTGCCGCGGCGTTGCGGCCAGGGGGGATGATGCGCGCGTTCCGGTTCGTCGTGCGGGTGCTGGCCCGGTGCATTCCTTTCGGGCTCGCCGTGCACGCGTTCGCGAGCGAGCTCATCGTCGGCCTCGACGACGGACACGGCAAGCCGGCCGCCGACGCGGTCGTCACGCTGCGCAAGGACGGCGAGACGCAGGAACTCCACGCGCCGGTGACGAAGGTCATCGACCAGCGCGAAGAGACGTTCCTTCCGTACGTCGAGATCTTCCGTCCGGGCGACGCGGTCGTGTTCCGCAACAGCGATCGCACGCGGCATCACGTCTATTCGTTCTCGGCGGCGAAGAGCTTCGAGTTCGTCATCGCGCCCGGCGACAGCACGCCGCCGGTGACGCTCGACCGGCCCGGCGAGATCTCGGTCGGCTGCAACATCCACGACCAGATGATCACGCATCTCGTCGTCTCGGACGCGCCGTGGATCACGCGCAGCGACGCCGACGGTCATGCGCTGTTCGAGCACCTGCCGCCCGGCACCTACGAGCTCGACGTGTGGCATCCGCAGCTGCGTCCGGGGCGGCCGGGCCCGCACCGGACGCTGGTCGTCACCGACGCGCCGGCCAGCCTCGCGTTCACGCTGCCGCTCCTGCCCGATCCGCGCCAGACGGGAGAGCGCAACCGCTACTGACGCCATGAGCTTCCGCCTGCGCCTCTCGCTCCTGTTCGTCGCGACGCTGATCGCGGTGCAGATCTTCACCGCGCTCCTGATCTACGGCGTCGCGCGGCGCGCGTTCATCGCCGAAGGCGAGCGCCAGCTGAGCGCCGGCGCCGCCGCGGTCGCGCGCCAGCTCGACGACATCTCGAGCCGCGTCGCCGACAACGTGCAGGTGCTCTCGCTCGACTACGCGCTGCGCGCCGCGATCGCGCAGCACGATCAGAGCACGGTGCTGTCGGCGCTGCGCAACCACGGCCGCCGCATCGGCGCCGAGCGCATGCTGCTGATCGGTCTCGACGGCGCGATTCGCGCGGACACGTCGGGACCGGTCGCCGACGGCGCGACGTTCCCGTTCCCCGATCTCGCCGACGCGTCGCTCGATCGGCCGGCCGCGGCGGTCGTCGCGCTCGACCGGAAGGCGTACTGGATGATCGTCGTGCCGGTCTACGCGCCCGAGCCCATTGCGCTGATCGCCGCGGGCATTCCGGTCGACAGCCCGCTGCTCGGGCGGCTGCAGCAGCTCTCGGCGCTGCCGAACACGATCGAGCTCGTCACCGACGACGGCGGCGGCCGCTGGACCGACGTCGCGCGCGCGAGCGAAACGATTTCGCTGGTGGCGCCGCTCACGACCGCGGGCCGCGCCTTGCCGCTGCAGCCGACCGTCGTGCGCGCCGGCGGGCGCGAGTACGTCGCGCTCGCGACGCGCCTGCACGAGTCGCAGCGGAGCGCGCCGGTCGCGGTCGTGCTGGGCTATTCGCTCGACGATGCGCTGAGGCCGTATCGCGGCGTCGCACTCGCGTGGCTGAGCCTCGTCGCGCTCGGGCTCGGCGTCGGCCTCATCGGCTCGATGCTGATCGCGCGCAGCGTCGCGCAGCCGATCGAGACGCTCGCCGCGACGGCGCACCGCGTCGAGTCGGGCGACTACACGCCGCCGGCGCTGCTGCATGAGCGCGGCGAGATCGGCCAGCTCGCGGCCGCGTTCGCGAACATGACGCACGCGATCGCCGAGCGCGAAGAGCGCATCCGCCACCAGGCGCTGCACGACGCGGTGACGGGCCTGCCGAACCGCAAGGCCGCCGAGACCGCGATCCGCCAGGCGCTCGGCTCGGCGTCGAACGCGAGCGGCGCGCTCCTGATGGTCGGCCTCGCGCGCCTGCCCGAGATCATCCAGACGATGGGTCATTCGATCTGCGATCGCCTGATGCAGGACGCCGGCACGCGGCTGCGCCCGTTCGCCGGTCGCGGCTTCGTCGCGCGCGCGACCGATGCGCAGTTCTCGGTCTGGCTCGAAGGCACCGGCAAGGCCGACGCGATCGCGATCGCGTTCCGCATCCTCGATGCGCTCGGCGTGCCGTATCAAGAAGCCGATCTCTCGATCGACACGGCGCCGGCGATCGGCATCGCGCTCCATCCGCAGCACGGCAACGAGGCGAGCGCATTGCTGCGCCGCGCGGAGGTCGCGCTGATCGCGGCGCTCGATTCGGCGGATCCCGTCGCCGTCTACGACCCGACGACCGATCCGCACCGGCCCGAGCGGCTGACGCTGATGAGCGACCTGCGCGAAGCGCTCGATCGCAACGACCTTCGCTTGCACTACCAGCCGAAACTGAACCTGGGCGACCGGCGCATCGACGGCGTCGAGGCGCTGGTGCGCTGGAACCATCCGCAGCGCGGCAGCGTGCCGCCGGAGACGTTCGTCGCGCTCGCCGAGAAGACCGGCAACATCCGCCGCCTCACGCGCTGGGTGCTCGCGACGAGCATCGCGCAGGCGCAGGAGTGGGCCGCGCGCGGCCATCTCGTGCGCGTCGCGTTGAATCTTTCCGCGCGCGATCTCGAAGACGCGGAGCTGCCGCGCCGCGTCGGCGATCTCCTGTCGCTGCATGGCGTGTCGCCGCGCAGCATCGTGTGCGAGCTCACCGAAAGCGCCGTGATGGGCGAGCCCGAAACCGCGGTGCAGGTGCTGAAGCGCCTCGCCGACCTCGGCATCGATCTCGCGATCGACGACTTCGGCGTCGGCCAGTCGTCGTTCGCGTACCTGCGCCGCCTGCCGGTGCGCGAGATCAAGATCGATCGCCTGTTCACGCAGCGGCTCGGCGAGGATCTCGGCGACCGCACGCTGGTGCGCTCGATCGTCGAGCTTGGGCATCGGCTCGGTTACCGCGTGACCGCCGAAGGCGTCGAGACGCGCTCGGCGATCGAGTATCTCTGCGACATCGGCTGCGATCACGCGCAGGGGTTCTACATCGCGCGGGCGCTCCCGGCCGACGCGGCCGAGACGCTGTTCTCGCGCGGGGTCTGGGACATGACGCGATCCGGAGCGCGCGCATGAAACGCACGCTCGCGCTGGCCGTGCTCGCATGCGCCGGCGCGATGCGGCCGGCCGGCGCGGTCGATGTCGGCGCGCACGGCTACGTCGACTGCCGTCTGATCTCGCGCGCGGGCGAAACGAGCTGGGCCGACGGCTCGCTCGGCAAGACGCGCTTCGGCGGCGGCGGGTTTTCGGCGACGTGCGTGCAGGCGGCGCTCGTCGCGACGGCGCAGCTGACGCCCTCGTGGCTCGCGCTCGCGGACGTGCAGTATCAGACGACCGACAAGAATGGCTTCACCGCGCTCGAGGCGTATCTTCGCTATCGGCCCGTGTCGACGACGCCGCTGCGCTGGTCGGTCAAGCTCGGCGAGTTCTTCATGCCGATCTCGCTCGAAAACGACGCGATCGGCTGGACCAGCCCGTGGACGCTGACGCCGTCGGCGATCAACAGCTGGCTCGGCGAGGAGTTCCGCACGATAGGCGCCGAAGGCCGCGTCGAATGGCGCGGCACGATGCAGAGCTTCGAAGGTGTCGCGGGCCTCGTGCGCCTCAACGATCCGGCCGGCGAGCTGCTGGCGGCGCGCGGCTGGTCGCTCAGCGATCTCACGTCCGGCGTCGGCAGTCGCCTGCGCGAGCCGACCGTCTACGCGATCGACAACGGGCAGCCGGTACCGCTCCGCTTCAATCCGTATCTCGAGAACGACGGCCGCACCGGCTGGTACGCCGGCGCGAGCTGGCGCTCGACCGGACGCGGCACCGTGCAGCTCCTGCGCTACGACAACGAAGCCGATCCCGCGTCGCACAGCGGCGGCTCGATGCCGACGTTCAGCTGGCGCACGGAGTTCTGGAGCCTCGGCGCCGAGGCCGACGTCGGCGACATCGTGTTCCTCGGCCAGGCGATGACCGGCTCGACCGAGATCGTGCCGTTCCCGACGTTCAGCACGACGACCGACTTCCGCGCCGCGTACCTCCTTGCGGGCTGGAACCGCGGCGTGCTGCGTCCGACGCTGCGCTTCGATGCGTTCTCGACCGAGCAGCTGCCGCGCGATCTTCCCGGCCGCATCCGCGAGCACGGCAACGCGATCACGTTCGCGCTGAACTGGCGTCCGCGCGAATGGCTGCGTATCACGGGCGAGGCACTGCGCGTCTACAGCTGGCGCAACCAGCGGCTCGAAGAGGGGATTTCGTCGGACCAGACCGACGATCAGGTGCAGCTCAGCGCGCGACTGATGTTCTGACGGTCGCGGTGCTATTCGACTACCTTGCGCGTGCGCCGCTCGACGCGGTCGGCGGCCGTGCGCAGCGCTTCCTGATCGAGCAGCGCCTCGTCCGTCGTCACGCGCCGGCGCTTGCGCACGAGCGCGGCGATGATCTCCGCGGCGCGCTGGCGGCGCTGTTCGGCGTAAAGCTCGTCACTGGTCTTCGACTGCGTCATCGTCCGATCCGTCCTGTTGATCGTCCCCGGGTCGCCTGCGAGGGGCGACACCGCCATTCTCCGTCCTCTGCGTCGCAGGGGTCGAGACGCGTTTCCGGTCGTTTTCGTGACCGGGTTAGCAATCCGATGCTACTCACCACGCCGTCAACGAAACATCAAACGCCCGCGTTCTGCCTTCAACCCGACCCGGCCCCGCCCGCGGCGGAGCCTGGAATTCGGCGTGCTTGGACAACCGGAGACGCAGGATGGTTGCACGACCGTTTCAAGGCGCGACGTTCAAGGTGCTCGGAATCGCCGCGCTCGCACTTCTGATGCTGATTCCGCTGGCGCAGGTCAACGGCCTGGTCGGCGAGCGCGAAGGCCGCGCACGCGAGGCGACGCAAAAGATCGCCGAGCGCTGGGGCGGCGAGCAGCGCGTCGGCGCGCCGGTGCTGGTGGTGCCGGTGCGCCGGCAGGTGCTGCAGGACAAGGTCTGGACGACGTTCGAGGAGCGCGAGTACGTGCTCGCCGACCGCGTCGCGATCGTCGGCAAGCTCGCGACGGACCTGCGCCGCTACGGCATCTACGACACGGCGATCTACACCGCCGACCTGAATCTCGAAGGCCGCTTCGCCGCCGCGGACATCGCCGCGCTCGCGTCGCCCGGCGCCGAGCCGCAATGGCAGCGCGCGGAGCTGCGCGTGCCGATCGCCGACGTGCGCGGCATCCGCCGCGTGTCGGCGCTGCACTTCGGCGATCGCGATCTCGCGTTCGGACCCGGCACCGACGGCGTCGCGGTCGTCGCCGCGATCAGCGCGCCGGCGTCGCTCGATCCCGCGAAGCTGCCCGAGACCGTGCCGTTCGCGTTCACGCTGACGCTCGCCGGCACGGAGCGCTTCGCGGTGCTGCCGCTCGCGCGCGAGACCGACGTGCACGTGACGAGCCCGTGGCCCGATCCCGGCTTCGACGGCGCGTTCCTGCCGGCGACGCGGCGTGTCGAGACGACGGGCTTCGAGGCCGAGTGGCAGGTGCTCGACCTCAACCGGCCGCTCGCGCAGCACTGGCGCGAGAGCGAGAACGTCGGCCCGGCGCTCGCGGCGTCCGCATTCGGCTTCACGCTGACGCAGCCGGCCGGCGCCTATCAGCAGAACGTTCGCGCCGGAAAATACGGCGTGCTGTTCATCGCGCTGACGTTCGTCGCGTTCTTCCTGTTCGAAGTGCTGCGCGGATTGCGCGTGCATCCGGTGCAGTATCTCCTGGTCGGGCTCGCGCTCTGCACGTTCTATGTCGTGCTGCTCGCGCTGTCCGAGCAGATCGGGTTCGTGCTCGCGTACTCGATCGCGGCGGCGTGCGTCGTCGCGATGGTCGGCGGCTATGCCGGCGTCGTGCTCGCGGCGCGGCGCGCCGGGCTCGTGCTCGGCGCGTTGCTCGCGCTGATCTACGCGCTGCTCTACGGGCTCGTCGTCAGCGAGGACTACGCGCTGCTGATGGGATCGCTTGCGCTCCTCGCCGCGATCGCCGCGCTGATGTACCTCACGCGCCGCGTCGACTGGTATTCGCTGTCGGCGGCGCCAGCGCGCTGAGCGTGCGAACCGGAACGCTCAGGGATCGAGCGTTCCTTCGGCCGGGCCGGCAGCGTCATGGAAGATGATGCCGGCGGTGAAGCGGCGACCGCGCAGCACGCGGCTGACGCCGTGACGCAGGTTCACGCGGTGCCAGCCGCGCGCGCCGCGCTGGGGACGGTGATGCGTCGCGATGATCGCAGCATCGCCGCGGCGCAACGCGACGACACGCGCCGCCGATTGCGCGCGAGGCCGTTGCTCGACGAGCACGAGCTCGCCGCCGTCGAAGTCCGTGCCGGGCTCACTCAACAGCGTCACGACCTGCAGCGGAAACACGTGCTCGCCGTAGAGATCCTGGTGCAGGCAGTTGTAGTCGCCTTCGCCGTAGCGCAGCAGCAGTGGCGTCGGGCGGTGCTGGCCGGCGGCGTGGCAGCGCCGCAGGAACGCTTCGTGATCGGGCGGAAAGACGTCGGTCGTTCCGAGCCGCTCCGTCCAGCGATTCGCGACCGGTGCGAGGTGCGGATACAGCTCTTCGCGAAGGAGATGCACGAGCGCCGGCAGCGGATATGCGAAGTACTGGTACTCGCCGCGGCCGAACTGATGACGCTGCATGACGACGCGCGAGCGGAATCGCCGCGCGTCGTCGTACATCGCTGCCAGCGACGCGCTTTCTCGGGTCGTGAGCAGGTTCGGAAGCGTCGCGACGCCGTCGGCATCGAGCGCCGCACCGATCGCGTTCCAATCGGCCGCCGCGATGCGCCGGGCGACACCGTCGCCCGGCTCCGCGAGCACCGCGCTCATCGCCGTGCTCCGCGCTCGCGATCGATCAGCGTGCGCTTGCGCGCGAGGCCCCAGCGATAGCCGCCGAGCTCGCCGTTGCCGCGGATCACGCGATGGCACGGGATCGCGAGCGCGATCGTGTTGCTCGCGCACGCCTGCGCGACCGCGCGCGTCGCCGTCGGCTGCCCGATGCCGCGCGCGACTTCGGAATACGACTGCACCTCGCCGTACGGAATCGTCTGCAGGTAGCGCCAGACGCGCATCTGGAACGCCGTGCCGCGCACGTCGAGCGGCAGGTCGAGCGAGGCCTTGCTGCCTTCGAGGTACGCGGCGAGCGCGCGCATCCACGCCTTGAACGTCGCCGACTGCGCCTTCGGCATCGGCGCGTGCGTCGCTTGCGGATACTCCGCGACGAGCTGCGCCTCGAGCTTCTTCTCGCTGTCGCCGAACTGGATGAAGCAGATGCCGCGATCGGTCGCGCCGATCATCAGGAGCCCGAGGGGCGTCTCGGCCGCCGCGTGCGAGATCGTGAGCCCGCGGCCGCCCTGGCGATACTGCAGCGGCGTCATGCCGAGACGCGTGTCGACGCGCTCGTAGACGCGGCTCGACGAGCCGAAGCCTGCGTCGTAGATCGCGTCGGTGACGCTGCCTCCGGACTTGAGACCGGACTTCAGCACGCGCACGCGCTCGGCTTCGTGGAATTCCTTGGGCGTCAAGCCGACGGCGGCCTTGAAGCTGCGCTGGAAATGGAACGGGCTCTGGCCGACGGCTTTCGCGAGCTGGTTCAGCGAGAGCGGCTCGTCGACGTGCCGCGTGATCAGTTCGCACGCCTTGCGGATGCGCGCGTCGATCGCGGCGTCCTTGCGCTCGGTCGTCGGCTTGCAGCGCTTGCACGCGCGCAGGCCATCGCGCTCGGCTTCGGCCGGCGTCGCGTAGAAACGCACGTTCCTGCGCAGCGGCCGGCGCGACGCGCACGACGGACGGCAGTACACGCCGGTCGTCATGACGCCGTAGACGAACGTGCCGTCCTTCGACGCATCGCGTGCGTCGACGGCGGTCCAGCAGGTTTCGGCATCGGGTTTCATGGGGCACCTCCTTTCAGGTGCCGGCAGTAGACCGCCGCGCGGCGTCTCGAAACATCCGCTTCTTGCTCGGCGAATTCCGGGTTTGCGCCGCAAGAAGCGGATAGGCGCGACGCATGCCCTTGCAGATGATGGCGCCCATCCACCGACGCAAGGAGCCCGCCGTGCTGACGCTGTTCGACTATCTGCCTTCGCAGAACGCCTGGAAAGTCCGCCAGTTGCTGAACCACCTCGGCATGCCGTATCGCACCGAATCGATCAGCATTTTCGAAGGCGAGGGCCAGCGACCCGAGTATCTCGCGATCAACCCGACCGGCGCCGTCCCGGCGATCCGCCTGGACGATGGCCGCGTCCTCGCCGAATCGAACGCGATCCTGACGTTCCTCGCCGAGGATACGCCGTACCTGCCGAAGGACCGCTTCGAGCGCGCGAAGGTCGCGCAGTGGTTGTCGTTCGAGGG
>DATFRS010000111.1:0-14010 GCA_035263065.1 Rhodanobacteraceae bacterium | reverse complement strand
CCCTTGCAGCCGTCGGTGACGAGCGGCACGGCCTGGCGATAGATCTTGTACGGATTCTTGTCCGAGCCCGGATAGTTCTGATACGGCATTTCCCAGATCAGGATCTTCGGCGGATGCGCCTGGAACTCCTTGCTCGAAAGGTAATGCAGGAGCGAGCCCTCGAACGCGCCGCCGCTCAGCGCGACGTCGACGATGTCGGCACCGATGTACTGCTCGAGATAGCCGCCGAAGTTGTAGCCGCCCTTCGCGTCGCTGTTGCTGGTGCCGACGAGCGCGATCTCGGGCTGCGCCGATTCGCCGAGCAGGCCGCCCGAATCGCCGCCGCCGGCGCCTTCGGTCGCGAACATCGGCACGTACTGCAGCGAGTAGCCGCCGCCGCAGAGCTGCGCGGCGATCTTCTGCAGCGTGCCGGGTTTGGCCAGGACGCCGACCTGCGTCGTCGAGAACGCCTTGTGCGGAATCGACGCGAACGCCGGCAGCTTCTTCACGGTCTCGGCGACGACCTTCGCGCTGTTCTCGGCGCCGGTCGGCGTCCAGTGATGGTCGCGGCGGAAGAAGTACTCGTAGCCTTTCTTCTCGTCGACGAGCGTGTCGAGCGGCGCGACGACGACGTGCCCGCCGCTGCGGATGCGCTCGAGAGCGGCCGTGTAATTGCGGTGTGCGGCCGCGAAGTCGTAGCTCTTGCGTTGCTCGGGCTTGAGCTTGTCGGAATCCATGAGCCCGCGCGGCGGCTGGTAGACGATGACGAGCTCGGTGCCGCGCTGGCGCAGCGCGTCGCTCAGGCGCTTCAGTCCCTGCAGGCTGTCGTCGGTGATGTCGAACGTGGTCGTGAGATCCATCTCCGAGCGGAACAGCCAGCCGTCGCGGCCGTCGACGAGCACCTTGAAGTCGCTGAGATATTGCGAGCCCGCGTAGGCCGCCGGATCGGCCGCGCGCGGGCAGAGCGCGCAGCAGCGCTCGGCGCCGTACTGCGGACCGGTCGTCGTGTCGGCGACCGTTGCAGCCTTCGCGGGCGCCTTCTTCGGCGGCGGCGTCTCGGCGGAGGCGACCGAGACGACGAGCAGCAGCGCGAGCATCGCGAACCGCATCGGCCGGCGCCTCAGTTCACCGACCAGATCAGCGCGGGCTGCGCCGCACTGCCCGTGACGAAGAGGCTGTAGGTCTTGCCGCGTTCGAGCGTCACGGGTTTCGCGTCGGCGAGCTTCGTCGCGCCGTTGTAGAGCGCGAGGCTCGCCTTGACCGGATTCACCTCGCGGTGGCCGCTCGCGTTGGCGGCGACGTTCTCGACGACGCCCTGGCTCCCGTCGGCGGTCTTGAGGCTCACGTTCGCGCCGTCGACGAGATTGAACACCGACACGAGCGCCTTGAGCTGGCTGTTGAAGCAGTCCTGTTCGAAGAGGTGCACGCCGGACTGCTCGAGCGCGGCCGTGTAGCATTTCGAGCCCTGCAGCGGCACGCTCGAGGACGCGCTGCCGATCTTCGCCGTGTACGTGCCGGGCGCGAGGAAGATGTACGGGCTCGCTTCGAGCGCGGCCGTGTCGCCGACGCTCTTGTCGCCGATCTGCGCCGAGATCTTCGGCTGCGTCGTGCCGTTGAAGACGCGCACGAAGGCCGAGCCCGGCGGCGCGGCCGGCGGATAGAGGCCGGCCGAAGCGGTCGTCGCGACGGCGACGAGGGAGATCGCCGCGAAAGCGCGGCGTGTGCGAAGTGCGAAAGTCGTCCCGTTCATGGCGTAGTCTCCTAGTTGGTCGAGCGGCTGTGCGCCGCCTTGTCGCCCGCGTCGGCGACGAACACCTCGGCAGGCAGATGGAACGCGTCGAGCGGCTGGTGCGCGAGCAGGTAGCGCTCGGGCATTTCCCAGACGACGAGCCGCGGCGGCGAGGCGGCGAGATCGTCGCTTTCGAGATAACGCAGCATCGGCGCGATCGGGCCTTCGCCGTCCCTGGCGTAGTTCATGACGTCGGCGTGCAGCGCCTGCTTCAGCGCGCCGGGGAAGTTCCACTCGGCTTCGGCGCTGTAGCTCGTGCCGACGAGCGCGACCGGCGCGTTCTTCATATCGCCGAGCAGGCCGCCGCCGGCGTCCCCGGCCGTTTCGGTCTTGACCTTCTCGACGCGATCGGGCGGCGGCAGCAGGAACGCGAAATACGGATCGAGCGGCAGGAAATTGAGGAGATCGCCGCGGTGCGTCGTCTCGCCTTCGGACACCGTGCGGAACTCGCCGCTCGCGTCGAGGCCGAGCGGTTCGGCGGACTCTGCGACGGCCTGCGCGGCGAGATCGGCGCCGAACGGCGTCCAGTGCGTGTCGGTGCGAAGGAAGGTCGGCTCGCGCGACTTGCCGGCTTCGAGCGGCGTCAGCAGATCGGCGCTCGCGATGCCGTCGGCCTTCAGGGCCGCCTGCACCTGTGCGTAGAGAGCGCGGTGCAGCGCCGGCGGCCGGCGGCGATCGAGGAACTCGGGATAGACGCGCGCCTTCGCCGGCACGACGGCGACGAGCACCGCGATGCCGCGCCGCGCGAGCTCCTTGTGCGCCCACTCGATCAGCGCGAGGTTCTTCTCGAGCTCGCGGCGCGCGTCGTTGTCGACTTTGAACTCCTCGTCGGTGTAGAGCCAGTGCTGGCGGCCGACGACGACGCCAGGTCGTCCCTCGGCGAACAGCGCGTAGTCGAGCGCAGCCCACAGGCTGACGCCGAGGCCGCGTGCCGGGAACACGGCGTCGTAGTGCGACTCGAACGCGTGCGCGAGCTTGCCGCCCAACACGCCCTGGTCGGCGCGCCTGAAGTCGCGCGCGCGCACGAGCGCGACGACGCTGACGATCACGACGAGCGCGGCGAAGAGGAAAGCGTTGAGCGTGACGATGCGTCGCACGGCGGTCCTAGAACTGGAAATAGAGGAACGGCGAGTAGCTTTCGGCCGAGAGCTTGAGGATCGCGAGCACGAACAGCGGCCAGATGACGAACTGCGCCGCGACGTGGCCGTGCGCGAACACCGGCGGGCGCGGGGCAGGGCGAAGGCTCGTCGCGCCGGTGAGCGCGGCGACGGCGATCGCGAGCGCGAGCGTCGCGAGCTCGATCGACGTGATCGCGCTCGCGTAGACGTCGGAGAGACCGGCGCCGTCGAAGCGGAACATCGCGCCGTACATGCGCAGCGCCGCGCCGACGTTCTCGGACCGGAACATGACCCAGCCGAGCACGACGACGAGGAACGTCAGCGCCCAGCGATGCGGACGGAAGCGCGACGCGTCGGGCTTGACGCCCAGTGCGCGCTCGATGCTCAGCACCAGGCCGTGCCACGCGCCCCACAGCGCGAACGTCCAGTTCGCGCCGTGCCAGAGGCCGCCGAGCAGCATCGTCAGGAACAGGTTGCGATAGGTCTTCAGCGTGCCGTGGCGGTTGCCGCCGAGCGAGATGTAGAGGTAGTCGCGCAGCCAGCTCGACAGGCTCATGTGCCAGCGCCGCCAGAACTCGGTGATGCTCTGGCTGACGTACGGCTGGTTGAAGTTCTCGACGAAGCGGAAGCCCATCATGAGCCCGAGCCCGATCGCCATGTCGCTGTAGCCCGAGAAGTCGAAATAGAGCTGCGCGGTGTAGGCGATCGCGCCGAACCAGGCGTCGGCGGTCGTCGGGTGCGTCAGGCCGAACGCGCTCGACACGAGCGGCGCGATCGTGTCCGCGATGAAGACCTTCTTGATGAAGCCCTGCATGAAGCGCAGCGAGCCTTCGCCGAACTTCTCGAGCGTGTGGTCGCGGTGCTCGAACTGGTCCGCGAGATCCTTGTAGCGGAACACCGGGCCCGCGATGAGGTGCGGGAACAGCGCGATGAACGTCGCGAAGTCGACCGGATGCCGCGTCGCCTCGGTGTCGCCGCGGTAGACGTCGGCGATGTAGCTGATCGACTCGAAGATGTAGAACGAGATGCCGATCGGCAGGATCACGTGCGTCCACGCCATCGGCTCGCGACCCATCGTGCCGAGGATCGCGTTGAGGCTGTCGACGCCGAAGTTCGCGTACTTGAAGTAGCCGAGCGTCAGGAGGTTCATCGTGACGCCGAGCGCGAGCCAGCGCCGCGCCGTCGGCGTGCGCACGCCGTTCCGCGCGATCGCCATGCCGATCAGGTAGTTCCAGACCGTCACCGCGGCGAACAGGAACAGGAAATCGACGCGCCACCACGCGTAGAAGACGTAGCTTCCGATCAGCACGACCCAGTTGCGCATCCGCGCGCGGTTCGGCGTGAGGTAGTACGCCGCGAGGAACAGCGGCAGGAACAGGAACAGGAAGACGTTCGACGAGAAGACCATGCGCTAGCCTCGCGTCGCCGTCTCGGTCGCGCTGCCGCCGGCCGGCCGGATCACGACCGGCAGCTTGCGGCGCACGAGGATGTCGAGCACCTGCTCCTGGTACTGGCCGAGCACGCCGGTGAAGCGGATGCCGAGATCGCGCGCCGGACGGCGCAGGTCGACGTCGTAGAGCTCGAGGCTCAGCGGCTGGTCGATCGTCACCGGGCCCGAGCCGTTCGAGACGAGCTGCCCGCCGACGACCGTCATCGAGATCGTCTGGCTGAACGGATCGAGGCGCAGGTTGCGGCCCGTCTCGTTGAGGTTCTTGATGTGGCCGTAGATGCCGGAGAGGCCGTTGCCGATCGCCGCGTTGCCGCGCAGCTCCGCGTCGATGCTGTTGCGCACGCGAATCCCGTGGCGGTAGTTGCCGGTGACGAGGTTCTGCCAGATCTGCGTGTTCGGGCTCTCGTAGATCGTGATGCCGTCGGCGTGGTTCCTGTAGACCTGGTTGTGCGCGACGACGTTGTTGACGCTCGAACGGTCGACGACGATGCCGGAGAGGCCGTTCTCGAACGACTCGTTGTCGAAGATCCAGCTGTCGTTGACCTCGCGAGAGACGATGATCCCGTGCTTCTCCCGGGTGCCCGACGCCTTGTTCTTGGCGATGACGAGCCGCAGCGAGCGGTCGTGCGGATCGATGCCGTACTTGATGTTGTCGTGGTAGTTGTTGCCGACGATGACGACGTCGTCGGCCTCGTAGCAGTAGAAGCCGTACCAGTTGTCGTAGAACTCGGAGTTGAGGAGCCAGCCGGTCGGCCGTGCGCGCTTGAAGACCGGCTCGAGCTTCGGGCTGAACTGCGAGATCGACACGCCGTACGCCTTGGTCGCGGCGAAGCCGAGATGGGCGACGACGCTGTCGACGATGTACGTCTGCGACGCGGCCCACGAGATCAGGAACGGGCGGAACTTGTGCTCGTCCTCGAACACGGCCGGCGCACGCTTGGCTTCGTTCCATGCTTCGAGGCGGCTGTTCGTCAGGAACAGCATGCCTTCGTTGACGAGGAACGCGCCGCGGTCGAGCGACAGGCGGAAGTCCTTGACGTCCTCGCCGATGTGCAGCGTCGCGCCGGGCCGGATGTCGATCGGCAGGCGCGCGACGAAGATGCCTTTTTCGCTTTCCTCGAAATACTGCTTCGGCAGCGAGCGCGCGAGATCGCGCGGCGTGACGTAGCCGCCGGCGATGAAGATGACCTTCGGCATCGAGCTCTGCCGCATGGCCCATTCGCGCAGCTGCTCGTTGCGGCCCTTGAAGCTGTTGAAGCTCGTCTCGGTCAGCATGCTGCCGACGCTGACCTGGCCCGCCGGCGTGCGCTTGATCTTCCGCTTCGCGGCGTCGGCCGTGTACGGCGAGAGATCGGGGAGCTTCGGCTCGGCGCCCTCGAGGCGCGTGAGGTCCTTGTCGGAGCCGGCGAGCACTACGTAGTTCTGGCTCGCGACCTCGGGCGTCAGCTCGTCGGGCGGCGGCTCGTTCGGGTCTTCCTCGTCGGAGCCGTCGTTCTGATCGACGGCATCGGTGTCGCCGGCGTCGTACGCGTTCGTCGAGTCGTCGGCGGGGGTGCTCGCCGGTACGGGCTTCGCATGCGGTGCACCTCTCGCCGGCGCCGCCGTCGCGGCGACGACGGGCAGCAGCGCGAGCACGACGACGAGCGCGAGAATCCTCAGTACCACAGCGTGAGCTCCAGCGTGACGCGGTACTCGCTGTCCGCGTGCGCGTACGCGGCGCCGGGATCGAAGATCGAGCCGCGCAGGCGCAGCGAGCTTTGATGCTCGTCGGCGAGCAGATAGCTGCGCTGCTCGGTCTTGCCGCCGAGATAGCGCGTGAGCACGAGGTCGTAGCCGCTGCCGAGATCGCGGCTGATCGTGTCGGGATCGACGAGCAGGTTGTCGACCGTGACCGGCGCGTCGCCGTGAATGCGGTGGTACTGGTTGTAGATGAGGCTCGTGTCCCAGTCGCCGAGATTGAGCGACGCGTACGCGGTGCCGACGCGCAGGTTGCCGAGCTCCGCACGATAGGCGTCGGTGAAGCGGGTGATCAGCGCGCGCGTGCCGGTGAACGTCGAGTAGTTGCTTTCGAGGCCGGTCTGCGCGAACTGGTCGCCGACGTCGCCCGCGTGGCCGCCGCTCGAATACGTGTAGCTCGCGCCGAGCTGCAGCGGGAATTTCGGCGTCGGCAGCCGGTAGCGAAGCCCGACGTCGGCGGCCCAGGCATGGAGATTTCCCGAGTCCTCGCCGACGACGACCGGATGCTCGGGATCGACGATGGCCGTGCGCTGGCTGCCGGTGAGCCAGGTCATCGACGCGTTGTACGCGAGCGGTGGCGAATCGAGACCGTCGTAGTAATGGTTGTCCGCGAAGAAGCCGGCCCAGGTCATGTGGCCGTTCTGGAGCTTGGTCTCCGCATCGACGAATTCGCCGGGCATCGGCTGGTCGCCGTGATCGTCGGCATGCACGAAGCGCACGCCGATGCGCTGCTGCGGATGCCATTCGCCGGACAGCGTCCCGAACGTGTAGACGCGCTTCTTCTGGTCGGGTGGCAGCTCGACGTCGTCGCTGCGATAAGTCGAGAACTGATGGCCGACGCCGAGCTCGGCCTGCAGCAGCGTCGTGTTGAAGATCCAGCGCAGCGCGTCGATGTCGTCGTCCCACAGCAGCGCGTCGTCTTCGCGGATGCGCTGACGGCCGAGCCGGATCGATTCGTCGGGATAGCTCGTGAGGCCGCCGTAGTCGATCCACGCCTCCTTGAGACCGACGAAGGCCTGGTCGGTCGCGCCGACGTTGTTGTTGTCGTTGCCGTTCGGCAGCACCTCGCCGGTCGGCGCGAACAGCCGCGCGCGCACGAACGCCGACCACTGCGGCGAAAACTGGAAATGGGCCCACGGCGTCGTATCGAGGTACGCCTCCTGATTGTTGCTGTTGTCGAGGAGCCCGAGATCGCGGCCGCCGTCGGCCTCGCCGGTGACGTTGATCTTCCACGCATAGTCGGTGTCGACCGCCGACGCGGTCGTCGCGCCGGCGATGAGCGCGCCGGCGCCGAGCATAAAGTGCATGCAGGTTTTCTTGTTCATGGCGTACCTCCGCTGATGTCTGCCTGCGCGAGGCCGGAGCTCCGTTCCGAAGGCCCGCGCGCGGCTTGTTCTTTTTTCAGCATCTCCGCGGCCGCGCTGCGATCCTGCGAGCTCAGCGCGTTCCTGAGCTGATCGCGCAGCGTCCGCATGGCGTCGGTGCCGCCGCGCGCGCCGAGCTCGGCGAAGACGTAGGCGACGACGCGGTTCGCGCAGGTGCCTTTCGCCGATGCATAGAGGCGCGCAAGCGCGCCGTCGGCCGGGATGTAGCCTTGGCGCGCCGCCAGCAGGAGTTGCGCTTCGGCCTTGGCGGGATCGACTTCGTCGAGATAGCCGTACTGGTAGAGTCGGCCGAGGAAGTAGTGCGCTTCGACGGCCGTCTCCGGCACGTTCGAGGCTTCCTCGAGATACCGCAGCGCCGTCTTCGGATCGCGCATGCCGCGCTGGCCGTAGAGATGGAGCTGGCCGAGGAACAGCGTAGCGTCGGCGACGTGTTGCTTGCGCCCATCCTCGAGCGCGGGCTCGACGTCGAAATCCGGCGCGAGATACGGATAGCGCACGACTACGCCGGCCGCTTCGACTTTCGCTTCGGCCGAGCCCGACGCGAGCTTCGCGATGATCTGATTGGCGAGATCAGGTTCCGCATTCGCGGCAGGCGGAGGCGCCGCGGGTGTCGGAGGTTTCGCCGCGCCTGCTGGCGTCGTCGTCTCGGCGGCCGTCGCGGCGACAACCGGCGTCGTCGCCGCAGACACGACGCCGACCGGCTCCTGCGCGCAGCTCCTGAGCGTGCTCGCCGCGCCGGATACGCCGCCGACAGGCGCGGCGGTCGGCGCGAGCTCGCTCGCGTCGATCTCGGGCACGTCGGACACGGTGACCGGCGCCGCTTCGGGCTCGTCGTCGTTCGGCGTCGCGACGAGCGCGCGCGCCATGCCGGCCGCGATGTTGAACGGCACGCGATCCTGGCCGAACTGCGACATCGCGGCGAGCACGAGCTTCGTCATCGCCTCCTTGTCGCCCTTCGTGCGCGCGTCGCGCACCAGATCGACGTAGCACTCGGGCACGAGGTCGAGCGACTTTCGGCAGAGTACGAGCATCTTGTCGGCGTGACCCGCCATGTCCTGCGTCGCGCGGTACCAGCGGATCACGGCAGCCGTCGACTGCGGCTGCTCGAGCTTCTCGGCGGCCGCGACGAGCGTCGGCCCACGCTTCTGCTTGTCGGCATCGGGGAAGGCAGCGTAGAGCTCGATCAGACCGGCCAACGCGTCGACGTCCTGGCGCTCCTCCCAGCCGTGCGAGAAGAGCTGCTCGGCTTCGGCGACGTCCTTCGCGTCGCCCTTGCGCACGAGCGCGCGCGCGAGAGGCACTTCGGCGAGCGGCGATGCGGGCAGCGCGACGCGCAGCCAGCGGATCGCCTTCTCGTTCGCATCGCTCGTGTCCTGATGCGCGTAGAGGCGCCCGAGCGCGAGCTCCGCGTCGACGTAGCCGCGCTCGGCGAGCGGCGCGAGATCGCGCTCGGCATCCTCGGTGCGGCCGGCGGCCGCGGCGGCCTTGCCGCGGGCGAGATCGGGCAAGCCTTCGGCGCCGTGCACGATCGCACCGGAGCCTTCCTTGTCGACGCGATGTTGCGCGCGCGCCGGCGTCGCGAAGACGCCGACCGCCAGCATGGCCAGCACGGCGAAGGGCAGTCCCGGGAGCGCCGGCGCGCGCATCAGGTCCCCGCGACGAGCGCGCGCACGCGATCGACGCCTTGCTGGAAGAGGTTCGCGATGCCGCTGCGCGGATCGCCGACGCTGACGTCGACCGGCCGCTCGATCAGCGTCGAGTTGATCGGCGTGTTCGGCTCGATCTCGGCGACGACGTCGCTGACGGGTCCCGGCGTGTTGAGGCCGCGCAGGTCCGTCGCGGCGCCGAGATCGGTCGTGCTGGCGGGACCGGGCAGCATGCGCAGGAGACGCACCTTGCCGTAGCGGTCCGCGGCCTCGCCGCTGATGTGGAAGCTGACGCTGCTGCCGACACCGAGATCCTTCATGCTGTCGAAGTGGAAGCGCGCGAGCACGTAAGGCTTGGCGTTGTCGGGCAACAGCTCCATCAGCGGCTGATTGCGATTGACGAACTGCGAATCGAGCGCGTACTGATCGTGCACGGTGCAGTCGCACGGGCTCGACAGCGTGCCTTTCAGGGTCTCGCCCATCAGGCTCGAGATCTGCTGCGGAGTCAGGTGCAGTACGCCGGGATCGTTTTGCACGACGTCGAGCATCGCCGCCTGGAACGTCCCGAGCGGCTGGCCCTTCTTCACCTTGCCGTCGGGCGGGATCAGGCTGAAGTAGGTGCCGTCGCGCGGCATCGTGATCGCGAAGCTCGGCGCGGCGACCTTGGCCGCCGTCGCATGCGTGACGAAGACGACGCCGTAGAGTTTGGAGGCTGCGTAGAGGAACGCCGCGACGCCGATCGTGAAGATGATGCCCGTCAGCGTGACCGCGCGCGTGCGCTCGGCGACCTTCGGCTTCGCCATTTCCTGCTTGTTGCGCGGCTTGGTGTAGTTGTCGCGAGAGAGCGTCGTCAGCACGTCGCCGACGCTGATCAGCTCGCCGGCGAGATGCGCGCCGATCAGGTGCCGCAGCATCGCGGCCTTGCGCCGGTCGATGTCGGTGAACTCGCAGCCGACGCGGCGGCCCGAGTGATCGAGATTGCGCACCTGGAACGTGACCGGCAGCGAGAGGCCGATCGGCTCGATCGCGAAGTCGAGCGTGCCCTTGTGCGACGAGCTGAAGACGTACTCGTCGTTCTGCGCATCGAACGAGAAGCCGCCGAGCGAGACGTCGAGCACCTTGTAGGCGCGCCCGCGCCCGTCCGCGCCGATGTGCAGCGTGGCGGGAATGCGCACGCGCGGATGTTGCCGCTGCGCTTCGGCTTCGTGCACCACGCTCGCCTGGATTCCATTGGACATGCGAAGACTCCTTCAGAAACTCATGACGCAGAGGACGACTGCGGCGAACACACTCGCCGCGGAAAAGATCATGGCTGCCGACGACCAGCGGTTGAATCCGCGCTGGAACGTGTCGAGGTCGCGGTCGAGCACGGTCTTCTGGCGCGTCCACGATTGCCGGTCGAGATTGAAGAACACGCTGATCTTGGTCAGCGAGCCGACGACCTGGTTGTAGTAGAGAAGCACCGGAAACATCGGTCCGACGCGGTGGCCCGACGCCATCAGCACGAGCGACATCAGAAGCCGCGTGATGCCGACCCAGAGAATGAACGTCAGCAGGTAGAGGATGCTGAACTGGACGCTCGCGGCGATCGCGAAGGCGAGGCCGAGTAGGCCGGTCCACATCAGGATGCGCTGGTCGAACAGCACGTAGTACGTGAACCAGCCGAGCCGACGCGGCCCGAGGCCGAGCGCGCGGCTGTTCTGCCTGAGCGAGTTGCCGTACCAGCGGAACATCAGCTGGCGGCTCGCCACGAAGAAGCGCGGGTCCGGCGGATGCTCGACCGTCGAGACCGCGGCGTCGGGCACGTAGTACGTGTCCCAGCCGAGGCGCATCAGGCTGTACCACGTGCTCTTGTCGTCGCCGGTCAGGAACTTGAAGCGGCCGAGGCGCCAGTGATCGAGCGCGTCGTGCTGCACGTCGTAGATGAAGCGCGCGTCGGTGACGATGTCGGCGCGGAACAGCGACATGCGCCCGGTCAGCGTCAGCACGCGCCGGGTCAGCGCCATCGAGCACATGTTGAGATGCCGCTGCGCGAAGCGCATCTTGTGCCACTCGCTCATCGCGTAGCTGCCCTGCACCTTGCAGAACTCGTTCGTCGTGAGTCCGCCGACGGTCGGCAGGAGCTTCAGGAACGGCACCGTGCGCGCGATGACGCCGGGCTCGAGCAGCGTGTCGCCGTCGATGACCGCGACGACCGCGTCGGCGGCCGGCATGTCGCGCGAGATCGAGCGGAAGCCGAGCGCGAGACCGTCGCGCTTGCCGGTGCCGGCGATGCGCACGAGCTTGAGCCTCACGCGATCGGGCGGCTGCGCGCGCTCCCAGATCTCGAGGATCAGGCGCTGGTCGCCCATCTCGACGATCGAGGCGACGATCGTCGCCGCGAAGCCGCACGCGATCGCCTCGTCGATGACCGCGCGGTAGACCATCGCGGTCGTGCCGGTCTCGATGCGAAAGCTCGTCACGAGGAAATACACGTGCGAGGGTGCCGACGTCGCCGCGATCTTATCCGCCTTGCGCCGCATGCGCGGATAGGTGACGTGCAGGAACAGCATGCTGCGCACGAAGTGCACGCCGCGCAGACCATAGCGCCAGAGACCGAGGATGCCGATCGCGAACACGTAGATGCGCGAGCCCGGCACGAACGCCTCGCGCGGCAGCACGAGCACGAGCGCGACGAGGCTGCCGACGTAGACGATCCAGCCGCCGAGATCGGCGATCGCGCTGCGCAGGCGGGACGTGGGCGGCACGTCCCGCAGGCGGGGCAGGGTCGAGAGGAGTCCGAACATCGCTCGCTCCGTCCGCCGTTACCAGCAGATGCCCTGCATCTCTTCGGTCGAGGTGTGCGGCATGTAGCCGACGAGATCGACGATCTTGCGGCCCTCGCGCCCGCCGTTCAGCACGTGCTCGAATTTCCTGTCGCGAAGGCCGACGACGACGATGTCGGAGCGCTCGATGACCTCGTCGACGCTCGGCTTCAGGAGCGAGGAGATGTGCGGGATCTTGCTGTTGATGTACTCGCGGTTGGCGCCGTGCACGCGCGCGTACTCGACGTTCTCGTCGAAGATCGAGAGCTCGTAGCCCTTGCCGATCAGCATCTCGGCGAGCTCGACGAGCGGGCTCTCGCGAAGATCGTCGGTCTTGGCCTTGAACGAGAGCCCGAGCATGCCGACGCGCCGCTCGCCGAACGAGGCGACCAGCTCGAACGCGCGCTTGACGTGCACCTCGTTGCTGCGCATCAGCGAGCTGATCATCGGATGCTCCGCGTGGACCTGGTTCGCGCGGAAGTCGAGCGCGCGCACGTCCTTGGGCAGGCACGAGCCGCCGAACGCGTAGCCGGGGCGCAGGTAATAGCTCGACAGGTTGAGCTTGTGGTCCTGGCAGATCACGTCCATGACCTGGCGCCCGTCGACGCCGAGGCCCTTGGCGATGTTGCCGATCTCGTTCGCGAAGGTGACCTTCGTCGCGTGCCAGACGTTGCAGGTGTACTTGACCATCTCGGCGACCTCGACCGGCCGGCGCAGGATCGGCGCGGGGAGCTCGCCGTAGATCTCGGCGAGCTCGTCGCCCGAGCGGCTGTCCCATTCGCCGATCACGGTCATCGGCGGCGAGTCGTAGTCGGCGATCGCGGTGCCTTCGCGCAGGAATTCCGGGTTGACCGCGAGGCCGAAGTCGCGGCCGGCGCGCTTGCCCGAGGTTTCCTCGAGCAGCGGCACGATCAGCTCCTTGACGGTGCCGGGCAGCACCGTGCTGCGCACGACGACGGTGTGGCGCTCCGCCTTGCCGGCGAGCACCGCGCCGATCTCGCGCACGACGTTCTCGACGAAGTGCAGGTCGAGATCGCCGTTCTTCTTGCTCGGCGTGCCGACGCAGATCATCGAGAGATCCGAATCGCGGATCGCCTCGGCCGTGTTCGTCGTCGCGCGGATGCGGCCGGACTCGACGCCGGTGCGCAGCAGGTTTTCGAGGCCGGGCTCGACGATCGGCGATCGCCCGGCGTTGATGAGGTCGACCTTGACGTCGGAGATGTCGACGCCGACGACGCTGTGCCCGCGGTTGGCGAGACAGCCCGCACATACGGCGCCCACGTAGCCCATTCCAAAGATGCTGATACGCATGATCCAAACTTCCTCGTAAAGGTTCGATGTCCTGTTTCGATTTCGACACGCACCCCTACGCGCACCGATACCGCCCATTCGGTGATCCGGCTCAGCTCTCGGCGCGATGCTCCTCGGCGGCCATCCGGGCCGCATGACGGTGGAAAAAGGCGTGATCGCTATGCATCGTCCGCTCCGACGAGCCGAAGCACCTCGCGGGTCTTCCGCTCCATGAGCGCGCGATCGCCGCGCGACTCGACGTTGAGCCGCATGACGGGCTCGGTGTTCGAGCCGCGCAGGTTGAAACGCCAGTCGGCGAACTCGACGGAGAGGCCGTCGACCTTGTTCATCGTCGCAGCGTCGTGCGCGTAGCGGCGCTCGACACGCGCGAGCGTCGACGGAATGTCGCCGACCGTGCGGTTGATCTCGCCGCTCGCCGGAAACGCGCGCATGCGGTCGCCGACGAGCCGCGAGAGCGGCGCGCCGCGCGAGGAGATCAGCGCCGCGATCATCAGCCACGGGATCGTGCCGTTGTCGCAGTAGGCGAAGTCGCGGAAGTAGTGGTGCGCGCTCATCTCGCCGCCGTACACGGCGTCCTCGCTGCGCATGCGCTCCTTGATGAACGCGTGGCCTGCCTTCGTCTGGACGCTGACACCGCTCAGGCTTCGAACGACGTCGATCGTGTTCCAGGTGAGGCGCGGATCGTGGACGATCTTCTGGCCGGGTGTCTTGGCGAGGAAAGCCGAAGCCAGCAGGCCGACGATGTAATAACCCTCGATGAATGCGCCCGTCTCGTCGAACAGGAAGCAGCG
>DATFRS010000110.1:0-2499 GCA_035263065.1 Rhodanobacteraceae bacterium | reverse complement strand
CACTTTCATCGGCACGTCGCGGTTCTTCTGCTCGGTGCCCATCAGCGTCCACTGATCGGGCGACTTGATCGCGATCGCTTTCGGGTTCGGATGCGGCGTGCGCGCGGCGAGCGCCGCGACCTTACCGTAGGTCGTCGTGCGGCCGCTCGCGCGGTGCGTGATCACGCCGTCTTTCGCAACGAGCTCGTCGACCAGCACTTTCCAGCCGGCGGCCGCCGCGAGCAGCAGGCGCTCGCGCGCCTCGGCGCCTGCGAGCTGCAAGTAGTAGCGGCCGTCCTTGACCGACGAAGCCGCGTTCGTCCGCATGCGTCGGTAGACGCTGTCCGGGATTCCGACCACGCCGGTGCGCGCGCGATTGCCGAAGCCGGGCTCGCCGCCGCCCTTCGGGTCTGTGCCGCCGTTGCCGGGGACGTTCAGCGTCCAGTCGGGCGCGGCCTCACGCGCGTCGCGATTCGCGGACGCGTACTGCGAGCGCACCTTGCTCCAATCGCACTGCAGCTCCTCGCAGACGATCATCGCGTTCGACGTCCAGACGCCTTGGCCGAGCTCGGTCTGCGCGATGCGGATAGTGACGGTGTCGTCGGGCGCGATCACGATCCACGCGTTGATCTCGGGCGCCGTCGGATCCTCGTACCACGCGGCGCCGTGCGGCGGCGCGGCACTTTCGCCCGCGCGCGCCGCGCGTGACGGCAGCCAGAAGCCGAGCACGAACGCGCCGGCACCGGACGAGACAAGAAATTCGCGGCGGCTCTGCGGCATCGCGCTACGCCTTCATCAGCTCGGCCGCGCGATGGATCGCTTTGCGCACGCGGTGATAGCTGCTGCAGCGGCACGCATTCGTGACATTCGCGTCGATGTCGGCGTCGGTCGGATGCGGGATCTTCGCGAGCAGCGCGAGCGCGCTCATGATCATGCCGGACTGGCAGTAGCCGCACTGCGGCGCGTCGAGCTCCTTCCACGCGACCTGAATCGGATGGCTGCCGTCGCGCGAGACGCCCTCGATCGTCTTGATCGATTTGCCGATCGCGAGCGAGGCGGGAAAGCTGCACGAGCGGACCGGCTGGCCGTCGACGTGCACCGTGCACGCGCCGCACTGCGCGATCCCGCAGCTGAACTTCGTGCCGGTCAGACCGAGATAGTCGCGGATCACCCAGAGCAGCGGCGTCTGCGGATCCGCGTCGACGGAGTGCGACGCACCGTTGACCGTGAGCTCGAACGCCATGCTTCCCCCCGGAGCTGCTCCGGCGCATGAGGCATCAGCTCTGAGTATAGCCAACGCGCGCCGCGGCGGGGCCTCGGGAGGCGCGCTCGGGGTCGAGGCTCGCCCCAATTCCGGGGTTCCGGGACGTGATCGAGAACCGGATCGCCGTGCTAGTCTCGGGAATGTGAGCGTGCTGCGTAAGACCTTGCGCGTGGTGCTATGGGCGGTCGCCGCGATCGTCGCGCTTCCCGTCCTCGTCTATCTCGCGGCGCTGGCGATCAACTGGCGCGACCAACGGCCGTCTCCCGAGGCGCTCGCGCTGGCCGCCGACGAACCGGCGTCGAAGTCGGTCGAGGACGAGAACAACGCCTACGTCTACTTGCTCGGCTTCAGCGCGCCGCGCGACGCCGATCCGGCAACGGCGGGCGCCGCGCGCGCGGCGTGGATCCGGAAGCTGCGAAGCGATCCGTCGCTCGGGATAGAAACCGATCCAGGTCCGAACGCGCTACCCGATCACGAGCAGCTCTTCGAGCCGCTGCGCAACGTCAGTTGCGCGATCGACGGCGGCATGCAGTGCTTCGACGCGTTGAACGGCGCTCGCGACACGATCGAGCGCGTGACCGCCGAGCAGTCATGGCTGATCGATCGGTATCGATTGCTCTTGTCGTACGTCGAATGGGCCGACATCACGACCGGCGACATCCGTTCCGTGTATCCGGAGATTACGGGGATCCTTCAAGGGCGACGGTTGTATTACTTGCGCGCTTGGCTGCTCGCGGTAGCCGGCGACGCCGACGGTGTACGAACGGCGCTCGATGCGGACCTCGAGCTCTGGCGGCTGTCCCTGCGAGATTCGAGCACCGTGCTCAGCAAGATGATCGCTGAGGGCCGTTTCCGCGAGCACTTGGCATGGGGCACGTTGATCTTGCGCAGGCTGCCGCCGGAAGCCCGCGCCGCGGCGATCCCCGCCTCTTGGCGTCGGCCGCTCACGAACGAAGAGCGCTCGATGAATCGCGCGTTCCGCGGCGAGTGGAGGTTCGCACAGAACAGTCTGCGAACGATGGCCGGTAGCGGCCTGACGAGCGTGTCGCCGTCTGGCAGGGGGAAGTCGATCACGCTGGAACAGCGCATCAGTAGCGCGCTAGCGACGCCGTTCTTCAAGGTGCAAGCGACGCTGAACGATCACGCGGCGGCGCTGCTGCGTGCCGAGTCGCTGGTCGACGTGCCCTACGCCGAGCTACCCGCAGCGCTCGTGCGCGCGCACGAAGTCGTGAACGACAAGCCGAATGGAGTGATCG
>DATFRS010000109.1:0-9785 GCA_035263065.1 Rhodanobacteraceae bacterium | reverse complement strand
CAGGCCGCGCAGGACATCGGCTTCGACGCGATGGTCGACAAGCAGCGCCAGGCCGTCGACATCCTGCGCAAGGATCCGAACGTCGACAACGTGATGGCGTTCGTCGGCGCCGGCGGCTCGAGCGCGACGTTGAACCTCGGCCGCATGATCGTGAACCTGAAGCCGCCGCATCAGCGCAAGAGCGCCGACGAGGTCGTGCAGGACATCCGGCCGAAATTGCAGGGTATCGCGGGCCTCACGGCGTTCCCGCAGAACCTCCCGCTGATCCGCATCGGCGGCAAGCTGACCAACTCGACGTACCAGTTCGTGCTGCAGGACACCGACACGAAGCAGCTCTTCGAGTGGACGCCGAAGCTCGTCGCGGCGCTGTCGAAGCTGCGCGGCTTCCTCGACGTGTCGAGCGACATGCTGATCGCGAACCCGCAGCTCGACATCACGATCGACCGCAACGCCGCCGCGGCGTACGGCGTCACGCCGGATGCGATCGAGAACGGCCTCTACAACGCGTTCGGCCCTGCGCAGGTGTCGACGATCTACACGTCGACCGACCAGTTCTGGGTGATGCTGCAGGTCGATCCGAAGCGGCAGGCCGATCCGAACGTGCTGTCGTCGATCTACATCACCGGCAATCCGCCGAAGGTCGACACGTCCGGCGCGGTGCTGCCGTCGTCGACGCAACTCGTGCCGCTGTCGGCGGTGACGAAGTTCGGCAACTCGGTCGGTCCCGCGACGATCAACCACCTCGGCCAGGTGCCGGCGGTGACCGTGTCGTTCAATCTCGCGCCGGGCATGTCGCTGAGCGATGCCGTCAGCGGCGTCGAGAAGACCGTGGCGAGCCTCAAGCTGCCCGACACGATTTCGACCTCGTTCCAGGGCACCGCGCAGTCGTTCCAGGATTCCGTGCAGGGCATGGGCATCCTGCTGCTGCTCGCGGTGTTCGTGATCTACCTCGTGCTCGGCATCCTCTACGAGAGCTTCATCCATCCGCTGACGATCCTCTCGGGCCTGCCGACCGCCGTTTTCGGCGCGCTGCTGACGCTGATGGTGTTCGGCCGCGATCTCGATCTCTACGGCGGCGTCGGCCTCATCATGCTGATCGGCATCGTCAAGAAGAACGCGATCATGATGATCGACTTCGCGCTCGAGAAGCAGCGCGAGGGCGAGGACCCCGAGCATGCGATCGTCGACGCGAGCGTCATTCGTTTTCGCCCGATCATGATGACGACGTTCGCCGCGCTGATGGGCACGCTGCCGATCGCGCTGGGCTTCGGTGCCGGTGCGGATGCGCGGCGGCCGCTGGGCCTCGCGGTCGTCGGGGGTCTGATCACTTCGCAGCTGCTGACGCTCTATCTCACGCCCGTGATCTATCTCTACTTCGAGCATCTGCAGGAGCGGCTCCGGCAACGGCGTGCGCGCAAGCGGGTGGCGTCGACGACGGGCTCGACGTCCGCTGCGAATCCACACATCAGCGCCTGATTTTCCCCTCTCCCGCTTGCGGGAGAGGGCAGGGTGAGGGCAAGCGCGAGACGCCCTTCCAAGAGCGCCGTCATCCGCCTCCGGCACGTTCATTCACGCCATCCATGGCGCTCACCCTTCGGGCGGCTGCGCCGTGCAAAACGGCAGTCCTGCCGTTTTGTCTCCCGCAAGCGGGAGAAGGAAAAGCTCAAGCCGCGTTTCTTTGTTCCCAGGCCACCCACGCCGCAGCCGCGGCCAGCGCACCGAACGAAACCGGCCCGCCCGGCCACGCGTGCGTGCGAAACACGAAGAGCCCAAGCCCCGACACGCCCAGCAAGACGACCGGGCCCCAGGAGCTCCCCGCACGACGGACCGCCACCGCCGTCGCTACCGCGCCGACGAGCCACGCCATCGTGCCGACGATCGCGAACACCGGTGCCGTATCGGGCGACCCGCCGAGCAGCGGATGCGCCCAGATCGCCTGGATCGGCGCGCGCCACGCGTCCGGCGAGCCGGCGGCGAGTCCGGCTTTCGCCAGCTCGCCGGTGACGACGCCGGCCGCGGTGTCGAACGGCACGTAGGCCATCACGAACACGAGCATCGAGACGCGCGAGATCGCGGCGGCCATGGTTCGCGCCGGGCCGGCGACGAGCGCCATCGCCAGCGCCGCGAGCGTGAACAGAGGAATCTGCAGGTAGTGCACGAGGAGCCAGCGATCGAGATCGAGCGCGAAGAAGTCTTGCACGTGCGGATGGAAGACTTCGAGCACCGCGAGCGCGAGCGGCGCGCCGACGGCGAGCACAGCGACGGAGCGCTTCATGGTCTCCCCGGAGCCGATGAAAACTCGCGCAGTATAGGCGCGTTTCGGCCGCGCGCCGGCGGCTTTTACCGCGCGGCCGATGTGCGCAGGCTGACGCGGATCACGCCCGGCTCGTCCGCCAGCGGATGCCGCTCCGCGCCGAGCGCCTTCACGAAATCGAGCATCGTGTCGTTGTGCGCGAGCACGTCGCCCCAGATCTCGTCGAGCCCGCGCCGGCGCGCATCGTCGAGGAGGCGTTGCATCAGCCGCCGGCCGATGCCTTGGCCCGTGAACGCGGGATCGACTGCGACGCCGAACTCCGCGGCGTTCGTGACCGCGTCGGCGTGCAGCCGCGCCTCGCCGCGGATTTCGCCGTCCGCGTCGACCGCGACCAGCGCGGTCGTGGTCTCGGGATCGATGCGCGTCAGGCGCTCCGCGCTCGCGGGCGTGAGCTCGCTCATGCGGTGGAACGTGCGCAAGCGCACCTGCTCGGGCGTCAGGCGCGCGAAGCCGCGGCGCAGCGCGTCGGCGTCGCCGGGGCGGATCGGACGGACGAAGAGCGCGCGGCCGTCGGCCGTCGTGAAGGCTTCGCCGCGCGCGTCCGTGCGGGCGCGTGGGGGCGTGCGCGGCGCGCGACGCGGCGGCCGCGTGGCGGATCGGTAGTCCGTCATCGGCGACAGTGTGCGGATTTTGCCGGCATTTCGCATCGCGCCAGGCTGCCAGCGCGCTGTCGCGCTTGCCATCCAATTCGAGTGCAACCGGTTGATCAGGCGTTCAGGCGAGGACGCCGGGTGCGGCTCGCGGTAGCATGCCGCCGGGCGACGCGGAGGCAGCCATGAGCAAGGCCAAGGGACTCGACGAGAAACAGCTGGAAGCGCTCTGCGGCGGCTGGCCCGGCGTGACGAGCTCGATCAAGTGGGAGGTCGACCGCGTCTTCAGCGTGGCCAACAAGATGTTCGTCGTCATGTGCACGATCGGCCCCGATCGCGGGCGCTTCTCGTTCAAGGTCGAAACCGACCGCTTCCTCGAGCTCACCGAGCAGCCCGGCATGACGCCGGCGCCGTACATGGCGCGCGCGTTCTGGGTCAGCGTGACCGAGCCCGAGCGCTTCGCGCGCGACGAGCTCGAAACGTTCGTGCGCCGCTCGTACGAGCTCGTGCGCGCGAACCTGCCGAAGAAGACGCAGGCCGCGCTGAAATAGGCGCGGCATGAGCCTCGCGCTGGTCTGGTTCCGCCGCGATCTGCGGCTCGCCGACAACCCGGCGCTCGAAGCGGCGCGCAAGGCGCACGATCGCGTACTGCCGGTCTACGTCTACGCGCCGGACGAAGAGGCGCCGTGGCAACCGGGCGCGGCGAGCCGGTGGTGGTTGCATCATTCGCTGGCCGCGCTGGATGCGGCGCTTCGCAAGCACGACGCCGTTCTGCACGTCCGTCGCGGCGACACGCTCGGCACGTTGCGCGCGCTCGTCGCCGAAACCGGCGCCGACGCGGTCTACTGGAACCGGCTTTACGAACCCGCGCCCGTCGCGCGCGACGCGCGCATCAAGCAGGCGTTGCGCACCGACGGCGTCGACGCGAAGAGCTTCGACGCCGCGCTGCTGTTCGAGCCGTGGGAGCTCGCGACCGGCAACGGATCGCCGTACAAGGTCTTCACGCCGTTCTGGCGCGCGGCGCGCGCACGGCTCGAAGTGCGGCCGCCGTCGGCGGCGCCGCGCAAGCTCGACGTCGCAAAGGCGCGCCGTGGCGAGCGCATCGAGTCGCTCGGCCTCCTGCCGGAAATCCGCTGGGACAAGGGCTTCCATCGCGCCTGGGAACCGGGCGAAGCGGGCGCGCAGAAGGCGCTCCGCCGCTTCGTCGACGACGCAATCGCCGACTATCCGCAACGCCGCGATTTCCCCGGCGGAGCGGGCACGTCGCGACTCTCGCCGCGTCTGCACTTCGGCGAGATCTCGCCGATGCAGATCGCGTGGGCGATCGACGAGGCCTCGCGCGCCAGCCGTTCCGCGAAGCGGCGCGAGGGGAGCGAAGCGTATCTGCGCGAGCTCGGCTGGCGCGAATTCTCGCATTACCTGCTGTATCACTTCCCGGCGTCGGCCGACTCGAACCTCAATCCGAAGTTCGACGCGTTCCCGTGGGCGGGCCGGTCGCCGGCGCAGATCGAACGCTGGCAGCGCGGCGACACCGGGTTTCCGATCGTCGACGCGGGCCTGCGCGAGCTCTGGACGACCGGCTGGATGCACAACCGCGTGCGCATGCTCGTCGCGTCGTTCCTGACGAAGAACCTGCGCCAGCACTGGCTCGAAGGCGCGCGCTGGTTCTGGGACACGCTCGTCGACGCCGATCTCGCCAACAACACGCAGGGCTGGCAGTGGACGGCCGGCACCGGCGCCGATGCGGCGCCGTATTTCCGCATCTTCAATCCGGTGACGCAGGGCGAGCGCTTCGATCCCGACGGCGACTACGTGCGGCGCTGGGTGCCGGAGCTGAAGGCGTTCGCCGGGAAGTCGATCCACCAGCCGTGGTCCGATCCCCGTCGCCTGCGCAACGTGCGCTATCCGCAGCCGATGGTGGATGTCCATGCGACGCGCGAAGCGGCGCTCGCCGCGTACAAGGCTTGCAAATGACGCGGCGGACCGTATGTGCCCCCAGTGATCCTGAAGCATGACATCCGCCTCGCCACGCTCGACGACGCGCCGCGCATCGGCGCGATGTCGCGCGACCTGATCGAGCACGGCCTGCACTGGCGCTGGACGCCGTCGAGCATCCGCCGCTGCATCCGCAGCGCCGACACCAACGTCGCCGTCGCGCCGTCCGAGCACGGCATCGCCGGCTTCGCGGTCATGCAGTACAAGGACGACGAGGCGCACCTGATCCTGCTCGGCGTCGATCCCGCGCACCGGCGGCGCGGCGTCGGCAGCGCGCTGATGGCGTGGCACGAGACCGCGGCGCTGACCGCCGGCATCGGCACGATCTACATCGAGGCGCGCGCGAACAACACCGGCACGCGCGCGTTTTATCGCAAGCTCGGCTATCACGAAGTGCAGCGCGTGCGCGGGTATTACGAAGGCGTCGAGGACGCGGTGCGGTTCGCGAAGGATCTGTGGTCGGCTCCCTAATCGTCATCCCCGCGAAAGCGGGGACCCAGCGCCTTCGGCGCCTGGAGCAGCGGAACTAGGTTCCCGCTTTCGCGGGAATGACGGACAAAGTCAGATGTGCGGCGGCGTCGCCTCGTACTCTTCGGCCTCGCGCCTCAGCAGCAGGGCCAGCACCGGCGGCGTGATCACCGACGTCAGCAGCGACATCGCGACGATGACCGCGTAGGTCCGGTCCGAGAACACGCCGCCGACGAGGCCGAGGCTCGCAATGACGACGCCGACCTCGCCGCGCGGCACCATGCCGACGCCGACGATCGTCGCGCCGCGGCGTCCGAGCGACAGCGCGCCGAGGAAGCCGCCGACGAGCTTGGCGACGACGGCGATCACGGTCACGACCAGCAGCATCCAGAGCGCCGATGCGTCGGCGAAGACGTGGACATCGATCTTCGCGCCGGTGATCACGAAGAAGAACGGCGTCAGGAACGCGAGCAGCGGCCGCGTCTGATGCTCGAGCTGCTCGCGGTTGCGCGTCTCCGAAGCGATCATGCCGGCGAGGAACGCGCCGATGATCGCGGCGAGCCCGAACTCGGTCGACAGGAACGCAAGGCCGAGGCAGATCGCGAGCGTGATCGACAGCGCCGACAGCGGATTGACCGGCCGCTCGATCCAGTGGCCCTGCCGGCGCATCACGCTCGTGCCGACCCAGCCGATGATCGCGACGAAGGCGACCGCCTGCAGCAGCACGAACACGAGGCTGCCGAGCTGCACGCCGCCGCCGCCCTGCAGCGAAGTGACGACGCCGAGCAGCAGCATCGCGAGGATATCGTCGATGACCGCGGCGCCGAGGATCACGCGGCTCTCGATCCGCTGCAGCGCGTTGAGCTCCTGCAGCACGCGCGCGGTGATGCCGGCCGACGTCGCCACGAACGCCGCCGCGACGAACAGCGATTTCGTCCACACGAACCCGTTGCCGTGCGCCCACAGCACGCCGAGCACGAACGGCACGATCACGCCGAGGACGCCGACCAGGAACGCGGTCCGCCCGACCTTCTTGAGATCGTCGAGCCGCGTCTCGAGACCGACCGCGAACAGGAGCAGCACGACACCGATCTCGGCCAGCACGTCGAGCGGCGTGCCGGTCGCGATGTCCTCGACCTTGATCCAGCCGAGCGCCGACGGGCCGATGACGCAGCCGGCGACGATCTCGCCGACGACGCCCGGCAGCTTCAGGCGTTGCGCGATCTCGGCGCCGACCTGCGCGGCGACGAAGATCACGAACAGGGCGAGCAGGATGGCGGCGGCTTCGTGCATCGCGTGCGCGGATTGCCTTTTCGAGAGCGCCGTCGGATGCTACACGAAGCAGCGGGAGGCAGGCATGTCCGGACAGCGCGAGCCGATGTCGAAAGTCGATACGGCATGGCTGCGCATGGAGCGGCCCACCAACCTCATGATGATCACCGGCGTGCTGATGTTCGCCGGTCCGCTCGATCCCAAACGCATCAAGGCGCTGCTCGCCGAGCGCTTCCTCGCGTTCCGCCGTTTCCGCCAGCGCGCCGTGCAGTCGGCGAGCGGCGCGTGGTGGGAGGCCGACGAGGACTTCGACATCGACTGGCACGTGCGCGTCGCCGCGCTGCCGGGCGCCGCCGGGAAGCCCGAGCTCGAGCGCTTCGTCAGCGAGCTCACGTCGACGGCGCTCGACCATTCCAAGCCGCTCTGGCAGTTCCACGTCGTCGAGAACTATCGCGGCGGCGGCGTGCTGATCGCGCGCATCCATCACTGCTACGCCGACGGTCTCGCGCTGGTGCAGGTGCTGCTGTCGCTGACCGACACCGCGCAGAAACCCGAAGCGCACGCCGAGCTCGCAAAGACGTGGCTGAAGCGCGATCGCGGCAGCGTGCTCGAACGGCTGCTGGAGCCGACGCAGGCCGGCTTGCAGAAGCTCCTCGCCGCCGGCGAGAAGACCTGGGAGAAGGTCGCCGGCATGCTCGCCGATCCGTCGGTCGCCGCCGAGCTCGCGCGCGAGGGCAGCGAGATCACGCGCGAGCTCGCGATCGCGATCACGCTGTCCGACGATCCGATCACCGAGTTCAAGGGACCGCTCGGCGTCGCCAAGCGCGTCGCCTGGGCCGAGCCGCTGCCGCTCGACGAGGTGAAGACGCTCGGCCGCGCGCTCGGCTGCACGGTCAACGACGTGCTGCTTGCGTGCGCCGCCGGCGCGCTGCGCGGTTATCTGCGCGACGTCGGCGACGATCCGGACGGCCTCACGATCCGCGCGACGGTGCCGGTCAACCTGCGCCCGCTCGAGCATGCGAAGAAGCTCGGCAATCATTTCGGGCTCGTGTTCCTGGATCTCCCGATCGGCGAGGTCAATCCGCTGCGCCGGCTCGAGCGCGTCGCCGCGTGCATGCGCGATCTCAAGGGACGCCGCCAGGCCGTCGTCGCGTTCGGCCTCCTCGCGGCGCTCGGCATGGCGCCGGCGTCGCTGCAGGGTCCGGCGCTCGAGCTCTTCAGCCGCAAGGCGACGGCCGTCGCGACCAACGTGCCGGGTCCGCAGCAGCCGCTCTACCTCGCCGGCGTCGAAGTGCGCGAGCTGATGTTCTGGGTACCGCAGACCGGCTCGATCGGGCTCGGGCTTTCGATCCTGAGCTACAACGGCAAGGTCTATTTCGGCGTGATCGGCGACGGCAAGCGCGTGCGCGATCCCGACGCGATCGTGCAGCGCTTCGGCGAGGAGTTCGAAAAGCTCGTGCTGATCGCGCTGATGGAAGACTGGGACGACGAGTTCGGCGCCGGCGACGCCGCGGCGACGCTGGCGCACGAGCTCGTGCGCGACGCGAGCCCCAGCCTGCGCGTGGGTGCGAACGATTCCGCCGCGTACATTCGTCTCGCAACGCCCGAGGATGCCGCGCGTCTCGCCGAATTCGGCGCGCGCGCATTCGTCGACACCTTCGGCCACGCGAACCAGTCCGACGATCTGCACGCGCATCTCGCGTCGTCGTACGGCGTCGCGCAGCAGACCGCCGAGATCGAGGACGCGGACATCGCGACTTGGCTCGCCGAGGACGGCGAGGGCGCGCTGCAGGGCTACGTGCAACTGCGCCGCAAGCGCGTTCCGCCCTGCGTCGACGGCGAGACGCCGGTCGAGATCCACCGCATCTACGTCGATCGGCCGGCGTACGGCACGGGCCTGGCACAGCAGCTCATGTCGACGGCGTTCGCACAGGCGCGCGAGTGGGGCGGCGGCTGCATCTGGCTCGGGGTCTGGGAGCAGAATCCGCGCGCGATCGCGTTCTACCGCAAGTTCGGCTTCGTCGACGTCGGCAGCATCGAATTCATGCTCGGCAGCGATCGCCAGACCGACCGCGTCTTCGTCGCGCCGCTGCCGGGCGGCTGACCGGATGTCGCAAACGCGCACGGAACGGCGTTCTTAGTGTATCGGCGCCGAGATCGGGGAGATCGAAGCACCATCCCTGAAGAGTCCGAGGTCGTCATGTCCACCGTCACCGACAACGCCGTCATCGTCGAAGCATGGAACACCGTGCTGTTCGACAAGTTCTGCCGCTTCCGCCATCTGCTCGTCGATGGCCTCTCGCAGCACAGCGACGCCGCGCTCGCGCGCCGCAGCTATGCGCCGGGCATGCGCGTGCTCGACATCGGCTGCGGCTTCGGCGACTCGACGTTGCGCATCGCGCGCAGCGTCGGCCCGACCGGCGAGGCCGTCGGCAACGATTGCGCCGAGAATTTCATCGAGATCTGCAGGGCCGACGCCAAGAGCGCCGGCATCGCGAACGCGCGCTTCTTCACCGCCGACGCGCAGTGGGGCGATCTCGAAGGCCCGTACGATCACGCCTTCGCGCGCTTCGGGACGATGTTCTTCGAGGCGCCCGGCGCCGCGATGCGCAACGTGCGCAATGCGCTCAAGCCCGGCGGCACGTTCACGCAGATCGTCTGGCGCAAGCGCGAGGACAATCCCTGGCTGCACGAGGCCGAGCTTCGCGTGAAGGCGATCGTGCCGGTGGTCGATCCCGAGACGAGCAACCAGGTCCACTGTGGCCCGGGCCCGTTCTCGATGTCGGGCCCCGACATGGTCAGCGGCATGCTGCGCAGCGTCGGCTTCGACGGCATCACGTTCGAGCGTCACGATTGCGACATCTGCATCGGCCGCGATCTTGCCGAGTCGATCGAGTTCGCGATGGCGCTCGGGCCCGCGGGCGAGGTCATGCGCCTCGCCGGCGCCGAGGCGGAGCGGCTGAAGCCGCAGGTCATCGACGCACTGACGAAGGCGCTGACGCCGTTCGTGCGCAAGGACGGCGTCTGGGCGCCGTCGAGCACGTGGTTCATCACGGCGACGAATCCGGGGTGAAGGCAACGTTGCTGCAAAGTGCGCTTTGCACGATAAGTTCGGCGGACGCTGGCGCGACCACGAGCGCTGGGCG
>DATFRS010000108.1:0-3574 GCA_035263065.1 Rhodanobacteraceae bacterium | reverse complement strand
TAGGCTGCACGCAATGTGCGGCACCGAGACCCTCAGCGAATGGCGCGATAGCGCCTTGCGTTTCGAGCGCGAGCTCAATGGGCGCGTGCTCGGCCTCGCGCGCGCGGTGCGCCTGCTGACGATCGCGGTGTTCGCGCGCGGCCACGTGCTGCTCGAAGGCAACGTCGGCGTCGGCAAGACGACGCTGCTGCGTGCCGCCGCGCGCGGGCTCGGCGGCGAGTACGAGCGCATCGAAGGCACGATCGACCTGATGCCGCAGGATCTCGTCTACCACACGCACATCGATCGCGACGGCAAGCCGCGTGTCGATCCGGGTCCGCTGCTGACGCACGGCGAGGCGCTGTCGGTCTTCTTCTTCAACGAGATCAACCGCGCGCGGCCGCAGGTTCATTCGCTGCTGCTGCGCGTGATGGCGGAGCGGAGCCTCACCGCGTTCAATCGCGAATACCGGTTTCCGTACCTACAGGTGTTCGCCGATCGCAACCGCGTCGAGAAAGAAGAAACGTTCGAGCTGCCCGGCGCGGCGCGCGACCGGTTTCTCATGGAGATCGAGATCGCGCCGGACGATACGGTGGATATCCATCGTCAGCTGATGTTCGACGCGCGCTTCCACGACACCGATGCGCTGATCGGCACGATGCCAGCGGCGATGCTCGATCATCGCGACCTGCCGGCCGTCGCCGCGATGATCCAGGCGGCCGTGCGCACCAACGCCGCCGTCGAGACGTTCGTCGACCACCTGCGCCGCGCGACGCAGGATCCCGGCGCGTACGGCATCGCGCTTGAAGGCGTCGACATGGAAGACCTCGTCGCGACCGGTGCGAGCCCGCGTGGCATGAGCATGCTGGTGCGCGCGGCGAAGGTGTCGGCGTGGCTCGAAGGGCGCAGCGATCTTTCGCCGGAGGACCTGCGCGCCGTGTTCCACGAAGTCGTCGCGCACCGCGTGTTCTTCACGCCGATCTACGAATTGCAGCGCGGCCGGCTCGGCCGCGAGTTTTCCGCCGCGGTGTTGCGGGCGGTGCCGGCGCCGTAGGTGAGCGCGGTGACCGACGCCAGCGCCGTCTTCGTCGAGTACCGCGTCCGCTGGAAGACTTCGGGCTTAAGGCCCGGCGCGTTCCGCGGCATCAACGCCGGCAGCGGCGATCACATCCGCACGAGCGTGCCGCTGCGCGAGCATGCCGATCCGCGGCGTCTCGACATCCGCGCGAGCCTGCGCGATCCGTTCGGCGGCCTCTGGGTGCGCGAGTTCGAGCAGAACTCGGCGCTCAAGGTCATCGTGCTCGCGGACGTGTCGGCATCGATGGGCTACGTCGGCCGGTACGACAAGCTCGAGCAGCTGCGACGCATCGCTGTCGCGCTCGCGCAGACCGCGTGGCGCAACGGCGATGCATTCGGCTTTTATGCGGCGGGCGAGGCGCCGGAGAAGCGGCTGATGCTGCCGGTGCGCGTCAATCGCGGCGCCGGCGAGTGGATCGAGCGGCGGCTCGACGGCTTCGTGCCGCAAGGCGCGAGCGCGCGCGGGCTCGTCAAGCTCGTGCCGCATCTGCCGCACCGGCGTGCGCTCGTGTTCGTCGTCTCGGATTTCCATTGGCCTGAAGGGGACCTCGATGCGCTGATGCGATCGCTCGCGCATCACGCGGTTGTGCCGGTCGTCCTGTGGGATCCGGCAGAAGCCGAGACCGTGCGCCGCCATGGCATCGCCGTGCTGCGCGATCTCGAAAGCGGCGAGCGGCGCTTCGTCTGGCTGCGGCCGGGCCTCGTCGCTGCCCTGCACGAGCGGCGGCGTCGGCGCGAGCACGACCTTCGCCAGGTCTGTCGCGCCGCGGGCAGCGCGCCGTTCTTCGTGCGCGGCCGCTTCGATCCGGCGCTGCTGACGCAGCATTTCCTGGAGACGCCGGCATGAAGCGCGCGCTTGCCGTGCTGGCGCTGCTGATTTCGCCGCACATCGGTGCCGCGGCGGGCGACATCGGCGTCGCCGTCACGCTACGCGACACCGGCTACATGCTCGGCGATCTGCTCGACGAGCGTGTCGAGCTCACGCTGCCGCCCTCCGCGCGCATCGATCCCGAATCGCTGCCGCTGCCGGGTCGCGTCACGCCGTGGCTCGAAGTGCGCGGCGCGCGTCTCGGTGCGCGCGACGCGGCAGGGATGCAGCCGCTCGTCGTCACGTACCAGATCTTCGCGGTGACCGATCAGGCGGTGCGCGCGCCGCTGCCGGAATTCAAGCTCAAGGTGCGCGATGGTGTCGATGTCCGCATCGTCGCGGTGCCGGCGCAGTCGTTCCTGCTCTCGCCGGCGCTGCCGTCGGCGCTGACGGATCGGGACCGTGAGCTGCGGGCTTCGCCGACACCCGCGAAGCTTCCGGTCGCTGGCGAAGTCACAGGCGTGCTTGCAAGCCTCGCGCTCGCGCTCGCATGCGCGGGCTGGCTGCTCTGGCGCTACGACCGGCTGCCGTTCCTGCCGTACGCGCCGGGCCCGCTCGCGCGCACGTGGCGGCGCTGGCGTCGTCGCGACGGTTCCGATGCCGAGGCGCTGCTGCGCGACATGCACGCGGCGCTGAGCCGATGCGCCGGCGAGACGCTGTATCCGTCGACGCTGCACCGCCTGTTCGATCGCGCGCCGTTCCTCGTGCCGCTGCGCGAGCGCATCGAGCCGCTGTTCGCGGCATCGTGGAATGCGTTCTACGGCACGCCGGGCGAAGCGCCGGCGACGTCCAGCGTCCTCGCGCTGCTGCGCGACGCCGCCGATCGCGAGCGGGGCGTGCCGTGCTGAGCCACCTGCACTGGACGTATCCGTGGGTGCTGTGGGCATTGCCGCTCGCGACGCTGCCGCTGCTCGACTACGGTGCGCGCACGTTTGCGTATCCGCGCACGGCGGACTGGCCGGCGGACGCGCTATCCACGTGGCTGCGGGCGTTGCTGCGCGCGGCCGGTGCGCTCAGCGTTGCGATGCTGGTCGTCGCGTCGGCTGGACCGTATCTGGAAGGCGGCACGCAGACGCTGTCGGGGCAGGGCGCCGAGATCGTCATCGTGCTCGATCGCAGCGGCAGCATGTCCGAGCCGCTGATCGGCACGACGGGCCCGAACGATGTCCACGAGGCCAAGATCAACGCGGCGCGGCGCGTGCTGCTCGCGTTCATGCAACGCCGACCCGCCGACACGTTCGGCATGACGACGTTCAACGCGTCGCCGATAGGCGTCGCACCGCTGAGCGAAGACCGCGAGCTCGTGGAGGCCGGTCTCGTCAGCGCCGAGGCGCGCAGCGAAGGCTACACGGCGCCGGCGAGCGCGCTCGCGCTCGCGCTCGACTATTTCCGCGACCGGCCGCTGACCGCGTCGCGCGTCGTGCTGCTGGTGTCGGACGGCGGCGCGACGATCAAGGAGGAGAATCGCGAGAAGCTGCGCGCGCTGTTCGCCGAGCGCCACGCCTCGCTGATCTGGATCTACACGCGCGGCGACGAGGAGCCGAGCATCGTCGCACCGCGCCAGAACGCCGAGACCGACAGCCTGTCGCTGCACGCGTTCTTCGGCAGCATGGGCAGTCCGTACGAGATGTTCGAGGTGACGAGCCCCGA
>DATFRS010000107.1:0-5150 GCA_035263065.1 Rhodanobacteraceae bacterium | reverse complement strand
CGAGCCGCGGCGCGCGAGCGGCGATCAGCTCCGCTTCGGGCTCGCGCTGATGACGCTCGGCCTGTTCAACAAGATCGTGCTCGCCGACAGTTTCCTCGCCAGCATCGCCGAAGGCGTCTATGACAGCGATCAAGTGCCCGGTGCGCTCGATGCCTGGGCCGCGACGCTCGCGTTCTCGGGCCAGATCTTCTGCGACTTCGCCGGCTACTCGACGACGGCGATCGGCGTCGCGATGTGCCTCGGCTTCGCGATGCCGGACAACTTCCGCTTTCCTTACGCGGCGGTCGGCTTCTCGGACTTCTGGCGGCGCTGGCACATCACGCTGTCGTCGTGGCTGCGCGACTATCTCTACATCCCGCTCGGCGGCAACCGCCACGGCGAGGCGCGCACGTACATCGCGCTGATGACGACGATGCTGCTCGGCGGCCTCTGGCACGGCGCGAGCTGGGCGTTCGTCGTGTGGGGCGGGCTGCACGGCGTCTATCTCTCGGTCGAGCGCTGGCTGAAGCAGCACTTCACGGGCTACCGGCCGGGGCCGTGGGCGCTGGTCGGGCTCGGACTCCTGACCTACGCGCTGATCAACGTCACCTGGGTCTTCTTCCGCGCGAAGTCGTTCGGCAAGGCGTGGCTCGTGCTGAGCGGCATGTTCGGCTTCAACGACAAGGCCGAGCCGATCCTGCCGACGGTCCACCTCGTCTGCGTCACCGCGATCATCGCGGGCATCGTGTTCGCGCACTGGATGATGCGCGGCCGCACGCTGGAAGCGGCGATCGCGCGCGCACCGGCGCCGGTGCTCTCGGCGGTGTGGGCGGTGATGGCGTTCGCGATCGTGATCGCGCAGGGAACCGGCAATGCCTTCATCTACTTCCAGTTCTGAAGCCGCGCTGCCGGCCGCGTTCGTGCCGGTGCGGCTGACGGCCGCGGACCGGCCCGGCGTTGCGCAGCCGGTGCCGGTCCGCGACATCCCGGTGCAGCCGTGGCGTTCGATCCTGATCGGCGCGGTCGCGATGTGTGCGCTGCTCGTCGCCGGCTGGGAAATGTACTGGCGCGCCTACGGCGTGACGCCGGGCTATCGCAACAGCGACGGCCAGTGGCTCGTGCAGCGCCGTCGCATCGACGCGGGCGAGGGCGGCGCAACCGTGCTGGTCGGCGCGTCGCGCATCCTTTTCGACACGTCGCTGCCGGTCTGGGAAAAGGTCGCCGGCAAGCGGCCGATCCAGCTGGCGCTAGAAGGCACATCGCCGGTGCCGATCATGGAGAACCTCGCCGACGATCCGAATTTCATCGGCCGCCTGCTCGTCGACGTGTCGCCGGACATCATTTTCACCGGCTTCAAGTACCGCGGCTCGGTGATTCCGTACCTGCGCGACCAGACGCCCTCGCAGCGCATCGGCGACTGGCTGTCGATGACGTTCCTCGAGCCCTATGTCGCGTTCTACGACCCCGACTACGCGCTGTCGACGGTCGTGCGGCGCCAGCCGTTTCCCGTTCGCACCGGCATGAAGCCCAGTCGCATGGTGCGCAAGCTCGCCGTGCAAGACCTCGACCGCAACACGCACATGTGGGACAAGGTCGTGCACGATCCCGACTACCGCGCGCTGTGCCGCTCGATCTGGGCGGAGGACTTCAACGAGCCGCCGCCGGACATGGAGACGCCGGAGAAATCGCAGAAGGTCGTCGACGGCGAGATCGCCAGGGCGGTCGCGGCGATCGACAAGATGCGCGCGCGCGGCGTGCGCGTCGTGTTCCTCCGGCCGCCGAGCGACGGCGAGTACTACGCGTACGAGCAGAAGTACCTCAAGCGCGCCGACACGTGGGACCTGCTGCTGCAACGTTCCGGCGCGCCCGGCATCTACTTCGAGGACTATCCCGAGCTGCAGGGTTACGAGCTCCCCGAGTGGTCGCACATGTCGCCGCCCGAAGCCGAGCGCTTCACGGCGAACTACATCCCGATCGTCGAGCGCGCGTTCAAAGCGCTCGAAGAAGCGCCGCACAGGAACTGATCCTGCGATGCGCGATACGGTTTCCAACCCTCGTCTGACCGCCTCGGACCGGCCCGGCGTCGCGCAGCCGGTGCCGGTGCGCGACATCCCCCCGCAGCCGTGGCGCTTCGTGTCCATCGTTGCGGCCGCGCTGTTTTTCGTGCTGCTGGCCGGCTGGGAACGGTACTGGCGCCATTTCGGCGTCGTGCCGAGCTATCGCAACAGCGACGGCCAGTGGGCCGAGCAGCGCCGGCGCATCGACGCCGGCGAGGGCGGCAAGACCGTGCTGATCGGCGCATCGCGCATGCTGTTCGACATCCAGCTGCCGGAATGGGAACGCGCGACCGGCGAGCGGCCGATCCAGCTCGCGATGGAAGGCACCTCGCCGGTGCCGGTCCTCGAGGATCTCGCGGCGGACCCGAACTTCACCGGCCGCCTCGTCATCGACGTGACGCCGCACGTCCTCTTCGCCGGCGGCATGTATCGCGGCGACATGCTGACCTACGTCAAGTCGCAGACACCCGCGCAGCACGTCGGCGACTGGCTCTCGATGACGTTCCTCGAGCCGTACGTCGCGTTCTACGATCCCGACTTCGCGCTCGGCACGATCGTCCAGCGCCAGCCGTGGCCGCTGCGGCCGGGCCTCGTCGAGCGCGTCGTGCCGCGCAAGCTCGTACAGCACGAGCTCGATCGCAACACCTATCTCTGGGACAAGGTCGTCGACGATCCGGAGTATCACGAGCTCGTACGCAACATCTGGCTCCGCAACTTCTCGCGGCCGGTCGGGCAGATCCTGCCGGGCATGGACACGCCCGAAGGCAAGCGCAAGGTCGTCGACCAGCAGATCGCGCGCATGGTCGCGGCGATCGACAGGCTCCGCGCGCGCGGCGTGCGCGTGCTGTTCGTGCGGCCGCCGAGCGACGGCCCGATCCGTGCGTTCGAGGATCGCGAGCTGCCGCGCGCGCAGACGTGGGATCTCGTGCTCGAGCGGACCGGCACGCCCGGCATCCACTACGAGGACTATCCCGAGCTCATGGGCTACGAGCTGCCGGAGTGGTCGCACCTCTCGGCGCCGGAAGCGGTGCGGTTCACGCGGGCGCTGGTACCGATCGTCGAGCGCGAGTTCGCGAAGCTCGAGACGAAGCGCTGACGCTCACGCCTTCTCGCGCACGAGGTGGATGCCGGCAGCGAGGTTCCATACGGTCCATGCGACGACGACCAGCAGCATGCCGGTCACGTCGAGCCGGATGAAACCGAAGGCGAGCGCCGCCGCCGGCAGCACGCCGGCGAGAAGGCCGACGATCGCGAGCCAATGTCCGCGCCGCTCGTGCAGGAACGCGATCGCCCACAGCACGATCCCGGCCGACATCGCCATCGTGCCGAGCTTCGCGAGCGCCTGGTTGCCGGCCATCGCGAGGCGTCCGAGATCGGCGAACGTCGCCGCATCGGGCGCGCCGGCGTAGTGCGCGGCGAGATCGGAGACGACGAAGCCGCTGATCAGCGCCGCGCCGATCATCGCGCCGCTGCCGATCGAGTAGGCGACGAGGCCGGCGCGCGCCGCGGTGCGCCCGGCACCGACATGCGCCGTGAAGACGACGAATGCGAACATCTCCGCCGCGATCAGCGCGATCAGGCCGCCGTGGACGAAGCGCGAGAGCGCTGCGCTGCCGGCGATGTCGGCCGCGAGCGCCGCGCGGTCGTGCGTGCCTGCGGTCGGGTGATGCGCCATCAGGAGGATCGAAAGCAGCGAAGCGGCGATCAGCACGATCCCGGCGATGCGCGCGGATCGATCGGGGTGCTCCTGTTCGATGGTCGTCATGGCGGCTCGCTCGATTAGACTGGCGGGGGAGCCTAGCAAGCGGATCGCGCGCGTTGGCGGACACGCGGCCCCGACCGTCCGCTTTCGCGCCGCTGCCGGAGTCCCGCATGCCGCAAGACGCCGTCGACCGCCGCATCGAGCGCACGCGCCGCGCGCTGGTCGGCGCGTTCAACGGGTTGGTGCTCGAGGGACGCCGCTACGACCGCATCACGGTCGCCGACCTGATCGCGCGCGCCGGCGTCGGCCGCTCGACGTTCTACGAGCACTACCGCAACAAGGACGAGGTCCTCGCCGAGGCGATCCGCGCGCCGTTCGAGCCGCTCGCCGCCAGCGTCGAGACCGGCGTGCGGGTGCCGGCGCTGTGCGAGATCCTGCGCCACTTCCACGAGAACCGCGTGCATGCGAAGGTGATCTTCGCGGGAAGCGCGCGGCGGAAGATCTCGCGCGTGCTGGCGCGCATGCTCGCGGATCGCCTGCGCGCACGCGCGAAGGCGAACGGCGCGACGCTTCCGGCGTCGGCCGGCATCGCGGCGATCGAGCTCGCCGACGGCCAGCTCGGCACGATTGCGGCGTGGCTCGCCGGCGAGATCGCGGGCGATGCCGACCGGCTCGCGCACGCGCTTTCGCGGACCGCGCAGGCGGTCGCGCGCGATCTCTGCGCCGGCTGACGCTCAGGCGTCGAGCGTCGCCTGCATCGTGATCTTCGTGTTCAGCACCTTCGACACGACACAGCCGGCCTTGGCCTCGTTGGCGATGCGATCGAACGTCGCGGCGTCGGCACCGGGGATCTTCGCGTTGACGGTGAGATGCGAGGCGGTGATCGCGAAGCCTTCGCCGACCTTCTCGAGCGAGACCTCGGCCTTCGCGCGGATGTAGTCGGGCGTCAGCCGGTTGTTGCCGAGCAGCAGCGAGAGCGCCATCGAGAAGCAGGCCGCGTGCGCGGCGCCGATGAGCTCCTCGGGATTCGTGCCCGGGCCGCCCTCGAAGCGCGACTTGAAGCCGTACGGCGCGTTCCTGAGAACGCCGGTCTCGGTCGAGATCGTGCCGGCGCCGTCCTTGAGGCTGCCTTTCCATTCCGCCGATCCGCTCTTCTTCATCGCGACATCTCCTGTGGGTTCGTCGCGCGACGATAGCGTGCGGCCGCTGCAATTCAGGTTAACGGGCTCGGCGGTCGTGCCTGTCCAGACCCGACATTCGCGCGGCAGCGACGCGGAAAAAGCACCCGCAACGCCCGCGCGGAGCGGCTGCGACGCATGGCACGCGCCTTGCTTTATCCATTTTGCACGCTTTCGAACGCGGGCCCGGCCCGCGTATTGCGCGCAGGCAGTCCGTTGTCATGCTCGTTCTGC
>DATFRS010000106.1:0-11087 GCA_035263065.1 Rhodanobacteraceae bacterium | reverse complement strand
CGCCATCTCGTTTCGCGCTTCATCATGCCGGTGTTCGCGAAAGTGCTGCCGCGCCTCGGCGACACCGAGCGCATCGCGCTCGAAGCCGGCACGGTCTGGTGGGACGGCGAGCTCTTCGGCGGCATGCCCGACTGGCAGAAGCTCGTCGACTTCAACGCGCCGCCGCTGACCGCCGACGAGCGCGCGTTCCTCGAAGGGCCGACCGAGGAGCTTTGCCGCCGGCTCGACGACTGGGAGGTCTACCAGCAGCGCGACCTGCCGCCCGAGATCTGGGACTTCATCAAGCGCGAGCGCTTCTTCGGCATGATCATCCCGAAGGAGTTCGGCGGGCTCGGCTTCGGCGCTCTCGCGCACTCGCGCGTCGTGACGCGGCTGTCGAGCCGCTCGGTGACCGCTGCGGTGACCGTGATGGTGCCGAACTCGCTCGGGCCCGGCGAGCTCCTGATCCACTACGGCACCGACACGCAGAAGAAGAAATACCTGCCGCGCCTCGCCCTCGGCGAGGAAATCCCGTGCTTCGCGCTGACCGGCCCCGAAGCGGGTTCCGATGCGGCGGCGACGCAGTCCGAGGGCGTCGTCGAAAAACGCATGATCGACGGCAATGAAGTGCTCGGCCTTCGCTTCAACTGGAAAAAGCGTTACATCACGCTCGCGCCGGTCGCGACGCTGATCGGCCTCGCGTTCCGCCTGAAAGATCCCGACAAGCTGCTCGGCGGCGCCGAAGATCGCGGCATCACGTGCGCGCTGATTCCGCGCGGCACGCAAGGCATCGACGTCGGCCTGCGCCACGATCCGATGGGCGTGCCGTTCCAGAACGGGCCGATCGTCGGCACCGACGTGTGGGCACCGCTCGACGACGTCGTCATCGGCGGCCGCGACGGCATCGGCAAGGGCTGGCGCATGCTGATGGAATCGCTCGCCGCGGGCCGCTCGATCTCGCTCCCGGCATTGAGCGTCGGCGCCGCGCAGATGGCGACGCGCATCTGCGGCGCGTATGCGACCGTGCGCGAGCAGTTCGACACGCCGATCGGCCGTTTCGAAGGCATCGAGGAGCCGCTCGCGCGCATCGCCGGTTTGACCTACCTCATGACCGCGACGCGCACGCTGACCTGCGGCGCGCTCGATGCCGGCGAGAAGCCCGCGGTGCCCGGCAACATCTGCAAGGCGTATCTCACCGACTCGATGCGCCAGGTCATTGCCGACGCGATGGACATCCGCGCCGGCAGCGCGATCCAGCGCGGCCCGCGCAACACGCTCGCGCGCGCGTGGGACGCCGTGCCGATCGGCATCACGGTCGAAGGCGCCAACATCCTGACGCGTTCGATGATCATCTACGGTCAGGGCGCGATCCGCTGCCATCCGTTCGTGCACAAGGAGATCAACGCGGTCGCCGCGAACGATCTCGCCGCGTTCGACAAGGCGATCTTCGGCCATGTGAACAACTTCATGACGCGCGCGACGCGCACGAAGCTCCTCGCCTTGACTGGCTCGCGCATCGCCGGCACGCCGCACGTGCAGGACACGGCGCGCTACTACCAGCACCTGTCGCGCTTCTCGGCCGCGTATTCGGTGACGTCGGACATCGCGATGGGCACGCTCGGCGGATCGCTGAAGCGCCGCGAGAAGCTCTCGGGCCGCCTCGCCGATGCGCTCGCGTATCTCTATCTCGCGAGCGCGGCGCTGAAGCGCTATCACGACGAGCCGAAGACCGCGTCGAACTTCGCGCTCGCGCGCTGGAGCGTGGAGCTGTGCCTCCATCGCGTGCAGGAAGCGCTGGTCGGCGTGCTCGACAACCTGCCGGTGCGCTGGATCGCCGTGCCGCTGAAGCTCGCGATCTTCCCGCTCGGTGCGCGCTTCCGGCCGCCGTCGGATCGGCTGGGCACCGAGGTCGCGCGCGCGATCCTCGAAGATCGCGAGGCACGGCAGACGCTGACCGCCGACGTGTTCGTGCCGCCTGCAGGCGAGCCCGGTCTCGGCGCGCTCGAAGCGGCGCTCGACAAGGCCGTCCGCGCGATCCCGGTCGAGACCAAGCTCCGCGACGCCGTGCGCGCCGGCCAGCTCGATCGCGCGCCGGGCTACATGCTCGACGATCTCGGCCTCGCCGCCGGCGTGATCACGAAGGTCGAATACGATCTGCTCAACGAAGCCCGCGACGCGCGCGACGAAGTCGTCGCCGTCGACGCGTTCGATCCGGAGACGTACCGCCGCCTGCACTAGGAGCACTGCTGGCCATGAAAGCCGACTGGTACTTCGATTTCATCTCGCCGTATTCGTACCTGCAGCTCGGTCCGATCCGCGCGCTGCACGCGCGCCTCGAGATCACGCCGATCCCGATCGTGTTCGGCGCGGTGTTGAAGCACCACGGCCAGCTCGGTCCCGCCGAGATCCGCGGCAAGCGCGAGTTCACGTATCGCTTCGTGCAGTGGTCGGCGGCGCGCGAAGGCGTCGCGCTGAAGTTTCCGCCGGCGCATCCGTTCAATCCGATCGCGGCGTTGCGCCTGTGCATCGCCGCCGGCACGACGTGGCCCGCGATCGCGGCGATCTTCGAGCACGTCTGGAAGGAAGGCCGCGCGGGCGACGATGCGGATTCGCTCGCCGACGTCGGGCGCACGCTCGGCATCGACGACGTCGCCGCGGCGACGTCGCGCGAGGACGTCAAGGCCGCGCTCCGCGCCAACACCGAAGCCGCGCTCGCGGCCGGCGTGTTCGGCGTGCCGACGCTGCGCGTCGGCGGCGAGCTGTTCTGGGGCCACGACGCGACGCCGATGATCGAGGACTGGCTCGCCGATCCGCAGCGCTTCTCGGGCGCCGAGTACCGCCGCATCGCGACGCTGCCGCGCGCGATCGAGCGCAGGCGCTAGCTACGCGCCGACCGGCGCGTTCGGCGGCGTGCCGACGTGCGTGCTGACGAGATTGCGTCCGCTCGACTTCGAGCGATAGAGCGCGGCGTCGGCGCGCTCGATGAGATCGTCCGGATTCGCGACATCGAGGTCGACCGCGGCGACGCCGAGGCTCACCGTGAGCCCGATGCGCATGCCGGAGATCAGCATCGGCATGTCCTGCACGCGGCGACGGATGCGCTCGGCGACGACTTCGGCGTCGGCCGGTCCCGCGCCGGGCAAGAGGATCAGGAATTCCTCGCCGCCGTAGCGGCCGAGCGCGTCGCCCTGGCGCAGCTCGCCCGCGATCGGGCCGATCACGCCGCGCAGGCACTGGTCGCCCGCGCGATGGCCGTAGCTGTCGTTGACGTTCTTGAAGTGATCCAGATCGAGGAACAGCACCGACAGCGGCTCGCCCGACTGGCGAGCCTTGGCGAATTCCGCGCGCAGGCGCGCGAGGATCGCGCGGCGATTGAGCACGCCGGTCAGCGGATCGCGTTCGGCGAGGCGGTGCGCGACGTCGCGCTCGTAGCGGAACGACAGGGTCTGCCCGGCGAGCACGAACGCGAGCACGAGGTTCGCGTACGCGAGCGCCGCGGGCAGGCCGAACTCGAGCCAGAGCGGCAGCGGCCACTGCATGCGCAGCTGCAGGACGCGCAGGATGACGAGCAGCAGCGCGGGAATCCACGCGCCGAGGAACAGGCCGCCGCGGCGTCCGCCGTGCAGCCAGACCAGCATCGCGGCCGTGATCAGCAGCGGCACCGTCAGCAGCAGCAGCACCGACAGCGCATCCTCGATCCACCAGCCGCGCGAGATCACCGGCAGCATCGTGCAGGCCGCGAGCCCGGCGAACACCCAGACCGACGCGCCGAGCACGCGATCGAGCCGCGGCGCGAACCGCGGCAATTCGAGGAAGAGCCGCGAGAACGCGATGTTGAGCGCGACCGCGACGAGCGCCGCGCACCACGACGGCCGCTGCGCGAGCGGCGCGAGCACGCGCACGATCGCGCTGTCGTAGGCGATGCCGAACGCAAAGAGCTCGTAGATGACGAGCACCAGCACGTAGGCGACGAAGTAGGCGTACATCTGCTCGCGCAGCGCGAGGAAGAACGCGAACATCACCAGGAGCGTCGCCAGCTGGAACGCCGGGAACAGAACGTCGAGCCGCGCGCGGGCGAGATCGCCGGCGCGGTATTCGGACACGTCGCGCACCTCGACGCGGCGCGGGATCGCGCGCTCGGGATCGACGTGGATGTAGATCGCGCGGTCGGCCGATATCCGCACCGGCAGCACGAGCACGATCGCATGCCGCGTGTAGCCGGGATCGATCTCGTCGCTGTAGATGCTGCGCGGCTGCGCGGTGTAGCCCGGCGGCACGTAGAAGTCGGCGCGCAGGCCGACCGGATCGAATACGGCGAGTGCCGGCGGCCGGCTCTCGTTCCAGTCGGCCGTAAGCCGGATGCGGTACCAGACGTCGCGATCGCGCGCCGGGATCAGCGCCGCGTAGTCCTGCGCTTTGAACTCGCTGTCGAGCGCGCCGGCGATCACGCGCTCGGCCGTGACCTCACCGTCGGCAACCTCGAGCCGCTCGACGATCAGCGGCACCGCATCGGCGTGCGCGAGCGTCGTCGCGCAAACCGCGACGAGCACGGTCGTCAGCAGCAACCCGAGGATGATGGCTGAACGCACGTTCCCTGCCCCTGCCGGGCCATGGTAGCGCGCAGGCGCCCCGAATGGAGAGCCCGGCCGGAACGGCCCCGTCAACCCGCAAGATCGATCAAGCGGCGCCGAGGACCTCGGCGACCGCGCGGATCGCGCGCTCGACCATCGCCGCGTCGACGTCGAGGTGCGTCACGGCGCGCACGCGCGTCGCGCCCATCTCGGTGACGCGCACGCCGTGTGCGAGCAGCGCTTCGCTGAACGCCGCGGCCGTGAGCCCGCTCGGGGCGACGTCGAAATAGACGAGGTTCGTCTCGACCTCGGCCGGTGCGATCGCGATGCCGCCGATGCCGGCAAGGCCCTCGGCCAGGCGCCTGGCGTTGGCGTGGTCTTCGGCCAGGCGCTTCACCTGGTGGTCGAGCGCGTACTCGCAGGCCGCCGCGATGATGCCGCTCTGCCGCATCGCGCCGCCCCAGCGGAGCTTGAGGCGGAACGCCTCGCGGCTGAACGCGCGCGTGCCGGCCAGCACCGCGCCGCCGGGCGCGCCGAGGCCCTTCGAGAAATCGATCCAGACCGAGTCGAACGGCTTCGCGTAGGCGGCCGCGTCGATGCCGCTCGCGACGCACGCGTTGAGCAGGCGCGCGCCGTCCATGTGCGTCGACAGCCCCGCGCCGTGCGCGATCGCGGCGACGGCTTGGAGCGTTTCGAGCGGCCAGATCGCACCGCCGCCGAGGTTCGAGGTCTGCTCGACCGCGACGAGCCGCTGCCGCGGCGCGTACGGCCGGTCGGGCCGGATCGCGGCGCGCAGCAGGTCGGCACCGAAGATGCCGCGCTTTCCCGCGAGCGGCTGGATCATCACACCCGCGAGCGCCGCGGGACCGCCGCCTTCGAAGCCGATGATGTGCGAGGTCGCATCGCAGATGACTTCCTCGCCGGGCCGGCAATGCACGGCGAGCGCGATCTCGTTCGCCATCGTGCCGGACGGCAGGAACACGGCGTCTTCCTTGCCGAGCATCGCCGCGCAGCGCGCGACGAGGCGGTTGACCGTCGGATCCTCGTTGGCTCGCTCGTCGCCGACCTCGGCGCGCGCCATCGCGGCGCGCATGCCGTCGGTCGGGCGGGTCTTGGTGTCGCTGGCGAAGTCGATCAGGGTGGTCACGGTGCGCGGCTTTCCAATGTCGATCACGCATCCTACCGCGACGTTCCCCCTCTCCCGCTTGCGGGAGAGGGTTGGGGTGAGGGCACGCTTGTCGGAGCGCTTCGGCTGCTTGCCCTCACCCTGCCCTCTCCCGCAAGCGGGAGAGGGGAAAAGACTACGCGAGATGCGCGTCGATCAGCGCGCGCGCCGCCTTCGGAATCGCGGTGACCGGGCCCGTGTTGCCCGGGAACGTCAGCCGCGTGTAGTAGCTCCCTTCGATCAGCAGCATCAGCGCGTCGCCGAGGACCTCGGGCTCCTTCGCGCCCATCTCCCGCGCGAGCTTGCGCAGGCGCCGGCGGATCTCGGTCTTGTACTTGTGCACGATGGCGCCGAGGCGCTGGTTGTCCTCGGGAATCTCGACGCAGGCGTTGCCGAGCGCGCAGCCGCGGCTGGTCTTGCAGCCCGAGGCTTCCTTCATCTTGTGGCGCGCGAGATCGACGACCGATTCGATGAGCGCCTCGGCCTGGCGGCGCGGGTTGCCGGCGTACGGCGCGACGACTTCGTCCCACCATTTCCAGTACTCGCCTTCCTGGTCGGTGAGGTACTCGGCGACCAGATCGTCCTTGGACGGGAAGCTCCGGTAGAAGCTCATCTTGTTGGTGCCGGCCTCGCTCGCGATCGCGTCGACGCCGACCGCGCGGATGCCGTGGCGGTAGAAGAGCTCGCAGGCGGTCTCGAGGATGCGATCGCGCACGCGCGGACGCTCGGTCTTGATGGCTTCGCTCGAAACGGCCTTGACGCTCATGGCTGACGCTCCTGCCCGTTCGCCTTTTTTGGCACGGGCCCCTTGAAAAACGCTCCGGTTGACTTAGGTGTGACCGGTAAGTAACCTGTTACCGATCGGTAACAGTGTGACAGCTTCGGGGCGCCGAGGTTCCAAGTCAAGACGCCGCGCAGCAAGGATTCCGTCAGATGGGGCCGGTATGCGGGATGTCCACACCGCCGGTTCCGGAGTCAAAGGAGCTCGACCCATGCTTATCGTCAGATCCGTTGTTCTGGCCGCCGTGCTCGCCGCCGCCCTCGCCGGCTGCGCGCGCTCGCAGGCGACCGGCAAGCCGGCCGCGCCGCCGGCGCCCGAGGTCACCGTGGCCGGCGTCATCGCCAAGCCGCTGCGCGACTTCGAGGAGTTCACCGGGCGCCTCCAGGCCGTCGACAGCGTCGAGATCCGCCCTCGCGTCAGCGGCTTCATCGATTCGGTGCAGTTCACCGAAGGCGCGCGCGTCAGGAAGGGGCAGCTCCTCTTCCGCATCGACCCGCGTCCGTTCCAGGCCGAGGTGAACCGCCTGTCCGCCGAGCTTCGCCGCGCGCGCTCGCAGTCGGCGCTGGCCGCGTCGAACCACGAGCGCGGCAAGCGCCTCGTCTCGCAGAAGCTGATTTCGCAGCAGGATTTCGACCAGCTCGCGACGACGGCGAGCACCGCGAGCGAGGACATCGGCGCCGCCGCAGCCGCCCTCGAGGCCGCACGCCTCAATCTCGAGTTCACCGAAGTGCGCTCGCCGATCGACGGCCGCGTGTCGCGCGCGCTGATCACGTCGGGCAACCTCGTGTCGAACGCGAGCGTGCTGACGACGGTCGTCTCCGACGATCCCGTCTACGCGTACTTCGACGCCGACGAGCAGACCTACCTCAAGTTCGCGCCGAGCGCCGGCGACGGCGCGCGTTCGGGCCAGGATGCGGTCTACATGGGCCTCATCGACGAGGACGGCTACCCGCACGCAGGCCGGCTCGACTTCGTCGACAACCAGGTCGATCCGCAGAGCGGCACGATCCGCGGCCGCGCCGTGTTCGACAACAAGGACGGCCGCTTCACGCCGGGCCTGTTCGCGCGCATCAAGCTGGTCGGCGGCGAGGCGCGCGACACGATCCTCATCGACGAGCGCGCGGTCGGCACCGATCTCGGCAAGAAGTTCGTGCTGGCGCTGAAGGCCGACAACACGCTCGAGTACCGGCCGGTGACGCTCGGCGCGGCCGTCGAAGGATTGCGCGTCGTCTCGAAGGGACTCGCCGCGAACGACGTCATCGTCGTCAACGGGCTGCAGCACGTGAAGCCCGGCATCGCGGTGACGCCGACGAAGGTCGCGATGGACGCCGATCGCGCCGGTGTCGCGCAGCTCGAGCCCAGGGACGATTCGAAGACGGCGCTCGCGAGCCGCACGGCGCCCGGAGTGCGCTCGCAGCGCTGATCGACAACCGGTCCACAGGAAAAACGCTTGACCCCGTCGTCCCCGCGAAAGCGGGGACCCAGTGACTCATCGGCCCCGTAAAGGCGCTGGATTCCCGCTGTCGCGGGAACGACGGGTCCCTGTCCCCAAGGACACGCACCCATGAACTTCTCGCAATTCTTCATCACCCGCCCGGTGTTCGCCGGCGTGCTGTCGGCGATGATCCTGATCGCCGGCCTCATCTCGATGCCGCAGCTGCCGATCTCGGAATATCCCGAAGTCGTGCCGCCGACGGTCGTCGTGCGCACGGTCTATCCCGGCGCGAACCCGAAGGTCATCGCGGACACCGTCGCGGGACCGCTCGAGCAGGCGATCACCGGCGTCGAGGACATGCTGTACCAGTTCTCGCAGGCGACCAGCGACGGCGTCATGACGCTGACGGTCACGTTCAAGCTCGGCACCGACGTCGACAAGGCGCAGGTGCTCGTGCAGAACCGCGTCGCGCAGGCGACGCCGAAGCTGCCGCAGGACGTGCAGCGCATCGGCGTCACGGTCAACAAGTCGACGCCCGACATCACGATGGGCGTGTTCCTGACCTCGCCCGACGGCCGCTACGATCTCAACTACCTGTCGAACTTCATGGTGCTGCACGTCAAGGACGAGCTCGCCAAGATCGACGGCGTCGGCGACGTGCAGCAGTTCGGCGGCGGCAACTATTCGATGCGCATCTGGCTCGATCCGGACAAGGTCGCGGCGCGCGGCCTCACCGCGACCGACATCGCCAACGCGATCCGCGAGCAGAACGTGCAGGTCGCCGCGGGCCAGCTCGGCTCGTCGGCGACGCCGAGCAACACGCCCGAGAATGCGCGGCCGAATTTCCAGGTCGCGATCAATACCAAGGGCCGCCTCGTCGACGAGGAGGATTTCCGCAACATCGTCATCCGCACCGGCAGCGCGGGCGAGATCACGCGGCTTCGCGACGTCGCGCGCGTCGAGCTCGGCTCGGACAACTATGCGCTGCGCGCGATGCTGAACAACAAGACGGCGGTCGGCATCGGCATCTTCCAGCGGCCCGGCAGCAATGCGATCGCGATCTCCGATGCGGTGCGCGCGAAGATGGCCGAGCTCAAGAAGACCTGGCCCGAAGGCATCGACTACGACCCCGCCTACGATCCGACCATCTTCGTGCGAGGCTCCATCGAAGCGGTCTCGCACACGCTGCTCGAAGCGATCGCGCTGGTCGTGATCGTCGTCATCGTGTTCCTGCAGACCTGGCGCGCCTCGATCATTCCGCTGCTCGCCGTGCCGGTGTCGCTGATCGGCACGCTCGGCGTGATGCATCTCTTCGGCTTCGGCCTCAACACGCTCTCGCTGTTCGGTCTCGTGCTCGCGATCGGCATCGTCGTCGACGACGCGATCGTCGTCGTCGAGAACGTCGAGCGCAACATCACCGAGGGATTGAAGCCGATCGCCGCGACCGTGCAGGCGATGAAGGAAGTCACCGGCCCGATCGTCGCGACCGCGCTCGTGCTCTGCGCCGTCTTCGTGCCGACCGCGTTCATCTCGGGTCTGTCCGGGCAGTTCTACAAGCAGTTCGCGCTGACGATCGCGATCTCGACGGTGATCTCGGCGTTCAATTCGTTGACGCTGTCGCCGGCGCTGTCCGCGCTGCTGCTGAAGGCGCACGATGCGCCGCCGGATCGCGTGACGCGCGTCCTGAACTTCCTGTTCGGCTGGTTCTTCCGTCCGTTCAACCGCTTCTTCACCAGCGCCTCGAGCGCGTACGTGCGCGGCGTCGGTCGCGTGCTGCGCGCGAGCGCGATCGCGCTGTTCGTCTATGTCGGCCTGATCGGCCTCACCGCGTTCGGATTCGCGCACGCGCCGACCGGCTTCGTGCCGGCCCAGGACAAGCAGTACCTGGTCGGTTTCGCGCAACTCCCCGACGCCGCCACGCTCGACCGCACCGAGGCAGTGATCAAGCGCATGACCGACATCGCGCTGAAGACGCCGGGCGTCGAGTCGGTGCCCGCATTCCCGGGCCTTTCGATCAACGGCTTCACGAACGCACCGAACTCGGGCATCGCGTTCACGCCGCTGAAGCCGTTCGAGGAGCGTCGCGACGCGGCGAAATCGGCGGGCGGCATCGCGATGGCGCTGAACCAGCAGTTCGCGAAGATCCAGGACGCCTTCATCGCGATCTTCCCGCCGCCGCCGGTGCAGGGACTCGGCACGATCGGCGGCTTCAAGCTGCAGATCGAGGATCGCGGCAACTTCGGCGCGAACGAGCTCTACAAGCAGTTGCAGGCCGTCATCGAAAAGGCGTCCAAGCGGCCCGAGCTCGTCGGCGTCTTCTCGGGCTTCCAGGTCAACGTGCCGCAGATCGACGTCGACGTCGATCGCGAGAAGGCGAAGGCCGCCGGCGTTTCGCTGCAGAACGTCTACGACACGATGCAGATGTACCTCGGCGCGCTCTACGTCAACGACTTCAACCGTTTCGGCCGCACCTACCAGGTCAATGCGCAAGCCGAGCCGCGCTTTCGCCTGACCGCCGACGACATCGGCCGCCTGAAGACGCGCAACGCGCGCGGCGACATGATTCCGCTCGCGAGCTTCGTCACGGCGCACGAAACGTCGGGACCCGACCGCGTGCCGCACTACAACGGCTATCTCGCGGCGGAGCTCAACGGCGCCGCGGCGCCGGGCTATTCGAGCGGTCAGGCGCAGGCTGCGATCGAGGAGGTCCTGCGCGACACGCTGCCGAACGGCATGGCCTACGAGTGGACCGACCTCACGTACCAGCAGATCCTCGCGGGCAACACGATGGTCTACATCTTCCCGCTCGTCGTGCTGCTCGTGTTCCTCGTGCTCGCTGCGCTCTACGAAAGCATCTCGCTTCCGCTCGTCGTGATCCTGATCATCCCGATGTGTCTCCTCTGCGCGATCATGGGCGTGCTCGTCTCGAACGGCGACAACAACATCTTCACGCAGATCGGCCTCATCGTTCTGGTCGGCCTCGCGTGCAAGAACGCGATCCTGATCGTCGAGTTCGGCCGCGATCGCGAGAAGCACGGCGAATCGACGTGGCAAGCCGTGCTCGATGCGTGTCGCCTGCGTCTCCGTCCGATCCTGATGACGTCGCTCGCGTTCGTGATGGGCGTGATCCCGCTCGTGACGTCGACCGGCGCGGGC
>DATFRS010000105.1:0-12519 GCA_035263065.1 Rhodanobacteraceae bacterium | reverse complement strand
CCGCCTGGCGGCGCGGAGGCGTCGGCCGCACGTGCTGCGGCGGACGCCGCGCGCGCACAGCTGTTGTCGGACGCGCCGGCGGCGGCGAAGGCCACGCTCGGTGCGGCGATCGATCTGCGGCTGAAACAGGATGTCGGCGATGCACGATGACTCGAAGGAACGCGTGGACCTCAAGCGCAAGCTCGACGACGTGCTGCAGCAGCAGCGCGAGCTGATCGAGCGGCTGCAGCAGGGGCAGGACTATTTCCAGCATCTCGCGCGCTCGGTCTGGCGCGTGCAGGAAGACGAACGCCGCCGCCTCGCGCACGAGCTGCACGACGGCGTCGGCCACAGCCTCACGGCGCTGATCCATCTCGTCTCGCAGGCGACCGATGCGCTGGCCGAGCGGCCCGACGAAGCGCGCGAGCGCCTGCAGCGGGCGCGCGACGTCGCGCAGTCGACGCTGCAGGAAACGCGTGCGCTGTCGCGGCTGCTGCGGCCGCAGATCCTCGACGATCTCGGGCTCGAGGCGGCGCTGCGCTGGCTCGCGCGCTCGTTCCACGACGACCATCGGGTCGCGGTCGGCCTCGATCTCGACCAGCCGTTCCCGCAGATCGACGGCGATCTCTCGACGCTCGTGTTCCGCGTCACGCAGGAATCGATGTCGAACATCGCCAGGCACGCAGAGGCGAAGCACGTCGACATCGGCCTGCATCAGCGCGCGGTGTTCCTGATCCTGACGATCCAGGACGACGGGCGCGGCTGCGATCCCGCAGCCGCGCTGGCGGAAAGCCGCGAAGGCCGCAGCAGCGGCCTCGGGGGCTTGCGCGATCGCGTGCGGCTTTTCGGCGGCACGCTGCGCGTCGATTCGACGCCCGGCACCGGCTGCACGGTGACGGTGCAGTTCCCGCTGACGAGCCTCGCGGCCCGGATGGCGCCATGATCCGCCTGCTGCTCGCCGACGACCACACGGTGCTGCGCGAGTGCCTGGTGACGACACTGCGCACGAGCGGCGACTGCCTCGTGGTCGGCGAGGCGGGCGACGGCATCACGGCGATCGAGCTCGCGCACGCGGTCAAGCCCGATGTCGCGATCGTCGACATCTCGATGCCGCGGCTCAACGGCATCGAAGTCGTGCGGCGCCTGACGACCGAGCTGCCGCGCACGCGCGTCCTCGTGCTGACGATGCACGAGGAGGAGGAATACGTGCTGCAGGTCGTCCGCGCCGGTGCCTCCGGCTACCTGATCAAGCACGCGGCGACGGCCGAGCTGCTCGACGCGATCCGCGCGGTCGCGGCCGGCGGCGTCTATTTCGGCCCCTACGCGACGCGCGTGCTGGCCGAGCAGCTGCAGCAGCCGAGCAAGCTGCCGGCCGATCCGTACGGCGCGCTGTCGGCGCGCGAGCGCGAGGTGCTGCATCTCGTCGTCGACGGGCTCACGATCAAGGAGATCGCGCAGCGCCTCGACATCAGCACGAAGACCGCCGAGAACCATCGCGGCCGCGTGCTGACGAAGCTCGGCGTGCGCAACAGCGCCGAGCTGGTTCGCTACGCGATGCGCAAGCACCTCGTCGATTGATGGCGCAGGCGACGCGGCTCCGCTAGGCTAGCCGCATGAGCCAGATCTCCGTCCCGATCGCCTACGGCGAGCTGATCGACAAGATCACGATCCTCGAGATCAAGTCCGAGCGCATCCGCGATGCCGGCAAGCTCGCCAACGTGCGCGTCGAGCTCGATCTGCTCAACGAGACGTGGGGCGCGAATCCCGCGTCGCGCACGGACATCGCGGCCGAGCGCGCCGAGCTTCGCCGCGTCAACGAGGCGCTCTGGGAGATCGAGGACGACATCCGCGTCAAGGAAAAGGCGAAGGCGTTCGATGCGGAGTTCATCGCGCTCGCGCGCTCGGTCTACATCCGCAACGACGAGCGCGCGGCGATCAAGCGTGCGATCAATGCGAAGCTCGGCTCGACGCTCGTCGAAGAGAAATCGTACGAGGACTACAAGTAGGCATCCCGCACCGGCCATTCCCGTCCCGGCAAGCTCGACCGGCGCCCGCCAACCCTTCATGCGTCCGCTTGCACGCGGAACAGCCGAGACCGCTGCGCGCATCGAGATCGGACATCCGTCACACTCGCACGCGATCGGAAGGTGCACTTTGGCCGGGTCGCTGGCGCGAACCGGGTCCTCGCGTGAAGGAGTTGCCGACGTCCCCCCTTCGTCCGCTGAGCGCATCGGCGGAGACGTTCGACGAGCTCGAGGAAATTCGCGCTCGGCTCGTGCGCGCGCAGGCGAGCGAGGATCAGGCGCTGCGCAGGCTCGGCGAGGCGACGCAGCGGGCGAAGGAGAACAGGGCCGTCCTCAACAAACTTCTCGCGGAAGCGCTCGCGACGCGTCGGCGCGCGATCGAGGCCTATGCGGAGTGGAATCGCGCGGTGGAGCGCATCAACGAGATGTCGAAGCAGCGCAAGCGCGACAAGCACGACCCGTGACGCGCGCTTGCGCTTCGAGGCCTAGAAGATCCCGTTGTCCTCGAACCCGTCGGCGAAGATCGTCTCGAGCTCGTACGCGCCGATGTCGGTGTGCGGGCCGATGATGCGGTCTTGCCCGAAAAGATCGTAGAACGTGAGGTCGCCCGGCGGCGTGTCCGTGCCGGCGTCGACAAGCGGCGATGCGCGCGTCAGCGGCAGGTCGAAGCAGAGGAAGCCGCAACTGCCGAACAGCGGGTCGACGGAAATGTTGCCGCCGCTCGCAGGGCCGAGCTCGGTGTCGGTCATCGCGCCGATGTCGTTGTCGATGAGGTCGTACGTCGTCCCGGTTTCGAGCATGTAGAGATCGAGGCCGGTGTTCTCGTTGCCCCACAACACGTTGTTGCTGAGCCAGAAATGCGACCCGTTGTCCTGCCCGTTCATGTAATAGGCGAAGCCTTCCGTGGCGTCGTTGTCGAGGTTCTTCGCGATCGTGTTGCTGACGAGCCAGGCCTCGCCGTGCAGATTCACCGAGCCGGCGGGCGAGCTCGGCGCCTCGTTGTAGGCGATCAGGCTGTTGCGGAGCTGGAACTTGCCCCAGCCGGTGACGTAGAGGCCGCCCGAGTTCGCGTCGGCCTTGCCGAGCACGAAGCGCATGTAGTCGAGCCGGGCCTCGCTCGCGCCGCTCTGGTCGAAGAGATCGACTTCCATGTTGCCGCCGTACGGCGAGCCCGTCGCGTAGCCGCGGATCAGCGTGAGGTGATCGACGAAGACGAGATCGCTGTCGAAGAGCTGCAGGCTCAGAGGACGCACGGTGTCCTGACCGTCGAGGATCGTCGTGCCGGTGCGATCGTTGCAGCCGGCGTCGAAGCCGCCGCTCAGGATCAGGATCTCGTGATCGGACGAGCCGCCGGTCGAATACTGAAGACCCGTCGTCAGCGAGTAGACCCCAGCCTCGAGCTTGATGTAGTCGGCCTGGCCGTTGGTGCGCGCCGTATCGATCGCGGCCTGCGCGCTCGCTTCGGAACCGACGCAGAACACGTCTGCCTGCGCCGGCAATGCGGCCGACGCGAGCAGCCCGGCAAGAACTCCCTTTCGCAGAACCATCCCTTGCATGGTGTGTTTCCCGAAACACGCGCCACGTGGCGCACGCGCACGGTAAGTGCGCGGCATCGCGGCATCCAATGAAAGCTTGGACTCGCGCGATCAGCGCGCGTTATCGCCATGCAGGCGATTGATGGCGCCATTCGCGGCGGTTATCGCCGCGGCGCGGGGAAGCGGCGTACGCGCGGCCGCGGTCAGCTGCCGCAGCGGTAGGCCTTGCCGGACACGCTGCTGACGTTGGCGCTGCTCACCTTGTTCCAGACAATGTGCGTCGCGCCGGCCTTCTCGGCCTCCGCGCGCGCGGCGTCCATGGCATTGCCGAGCGCGGCGCGCGTGTACTTCGCGCCCTGGGTCTTGCCCTCGACCTCCTTGATGAACGTGCAGCTCGCGACCTTGGCGGCATCGGCGTCCTCGACGTGCGCTGCGAGAGCCGCGGCCGAGTGGCTCGCGACGGCGACGGCAACCACGAGCGAGAGTACTTTCATGGGACGGCCCTCCATAGGGATCTAGTGTGCACTTCCCCGAAGCGCAGTGCGAGTTGCCCTGTCACGCGGGCGCATCCGCCTTGTCGGCCGGCGCCGCGTGCCACTGGTCGCGCGGCACGAAGACCTTGCCGTCGGGTTGCGCCTCGAAGTTCGGCGACATGATCTGCACGCCGAATTCGTTGAACGCATCCTGGATCTCGGCGTGCAGGCGCGACAGCGCGAACGGCCGGTCCTGCGGCCGCGTGATCGCGGCGTTCAGCTGGTACTGCGTGTAGAAATCGGTCAGCGCGGACTGCAGCACGAAGGGCGTCGGGACTTTCTGCAGTTGCGGCGTGCGCGACGCCGCGAGCTCGAGCAGCGCGTGCACCTGCCGCCACGGCGTGTCGTAGCCGATCGTCACCGACGTGGCGATGAGGAGCCCGTTCTCGCGCGACTGCCGCGTGTAGTTCTCGACGAGCGTGCCGGCGAGCACGGCGTTCGGCACGGTGACTTCCTCGTTGAGGCGCGTCACGAGCTTGAGCGACAGGAGCCCGAGCTCGCGCACGGTGCCGGACTTGTCGCCGATGCTCACGAAGTCGCCGACGCGGATCGCGCGCGAGTAGAGCACGACGAAGCCCGAGACGACCTGGTTCAGCACGCCGGCCGAGCCTAGCGAGAGCATCAGACCGACGAACACGCTGACACCCTTGAACGCCTCGGTCTCCGAGCCGGGGATGTACGGATACGCGATCGTGACTGCGAAGAGCCAGATGCCGATCGTGACGAGCCGGCGCGTCGCGCCGGCGGCCTGCGGATCGAGCCATTCGGACTCGATCGTGCCGTGCTCGATCGCCGTGAACCACGCGCTGACGACGCGCGCGAGGCCGCGCGTGACGAGCCAGATCACGAGCAGCATGGCGAGCTGCGGAATCGATTCGACGAACGCGTCGGCAAGCTTCGAGCCCGCATCGACGACGTAGCCGCCGAGCGCCTCGCCCCACGGCCGCGTGTACGGAAACTGGCGCAGCACGAGGCTCAGCGTGAGATAGGCGAGCGCGAGCGTCGCCGCGAGCCGCACGAGATCGACCAGCGTGCGCAGCGCACCCCATGCGATCGGACGCAGGTCGAGCCCGCGTGCGCGCCGGTCCGCGCCGTGCTGCTCGGCGGCGCGCTCGATGCGCACATGCAATTGCCGTCGCGCGCGTGCGAGCCCGTGCACGATCGCGGCGAACGCGAGCAGCGCGAGCAGGCTGACGGCGAGGCCGCGAAGCAGCAGCGGCAGGCGCCGGGAGGCGGCGCGCTCTTCGAGAATCTCTTTGAGATCGGCGACGACTTTCTGGCCCGCGCGCTCGGCAGCGGCACGGTCGCCGTCGACGTCGGCCGGCAGGATGCCGAACAGGATCAGCGTGCCCGCGCGGACGAGCACGCCTTCGGCATCGCCCGTCTGCACCCAGGTCGCCGTGACCTCTTCGGGTCGCATCGTGTCGAGCGCGGCGTCGATGCGCTGCTGCGCGGCTTCGGCGCGCCCGGCGGCGTCGAGATGCCCGAACGGCGCGTGCATCGTGAAGAGCGGCCGGTTCCAGACGACGATCGAGCCGTCCTTCGCCGGCGCGAACGTCGCTTCCTTCGCGTCGGCCGGCGCGCCGGCTTCGGCGGCGATCGCGCCGACGCCAGTGTGGAGCGCGAGGACGAATCCGATCAGTGCGGCCGCCGACGGACGGAGAAACCGGCGCGTCGCGTCACGATGTTCGCTGCGTGGCATGGCCCCCTCGCTTCGGCGGTACCCGCGCGCCGCGTCGGCGCACGCCCGTCGCCGTCCACGCTAGCGGCTCGTGCCTGCGCGGGCCATCGGTAAAACTACGCAAGCCGCGCTCAGCCGTCGCAGCGATAGGCCTTGCCGGTGATCGTCGTGACGTCGGTGCTCTGCGGCTTGCCCCAGACGATGTGCGTCGCGCCGGCCTTGGCCGCGGCGCCGCGCGCATCTTCCTTGGCCTTCTCGACGGCCGGGCCCTTCAGGCGCTCGCCGAACACCGAGCGGCCGTTGACGTCCTGCAGGAACGTGCAGTGCGCCACCGCCGCTTCGTCGGCGTCGACGATCTTGGGGCCGCACCACGCGTTTGCCGAGCAGGCACTCGTCGCGACGACGGCCGCGATGCGAAGCCATGGCGTACTCATCGGCAGGTCCTCCCAGCGAACGGCAGGAGTCTGCGCTTTCCGCCGCATCGGCGCATCCGAAGGATTACTGCGGCACAGAGCCTGCCGGATGCCCCGCGGATGCATTCGGGTATCCTCGGCCCTTCGTGCGCGGCGACGGCAGGAAGTGCGACGGTGGTCGATCCGCCTGGAGGCGTTTTCGTGCACGATGCGCGCGCGCCGCGCATCGCGCGGGGCACCAGCACCTGCGCGACCCGCCATTGCTGCGAAGGTGATCGCCATGCCTACTGCACCCGCCATTCAGAAAGTCGTCGCCTCCGATGGAGCGGCGCAGGACTGGTTCGGCAGCTCCGTCCTCGTCTCCGGCGACCTTGCGATCATCGGCTCGCCCGACGCCGCAGTCGCGGGACATGCCGGCCAGGGTGCCGTGTACGTGTTCCGGCGCAAGGACGGCGTCTGGGCCGAGGCGCAGAAGCTCGTGTCGAGCGACGGCGGCCCGTTCGACCGGTTCGGGCAGGCCATCGCGCTGCTCGGCGAGACGACGCTCGTCGTCACCGCGCCGCTCGCACAGGTCAACGGCCTGACCTGGGTCGGCGCCGCGTATGTCTTCACGTTGAGCGGACGGCGCTTCGTCCAGACGCAGAAGCTGACCCCCGCCAACCCGGTTGCGTTCGGCACGTTCGGCAAGAGCGTCGCGCTCAACAACGGTTACGCGCTCATCGGCGCCGGCGGCGCGACGTCGAACAACGTGCGCATCCGCGGCTCGGTCTACGTGTTCCGGCTCATCGCGAGCGGCACCGGCGGCACCTGGAGCGAGGCGCAGCACATCGCCGAGCCCGACCCCGGCGACGACTCCTCGCTGTTCGGCTATCCGATCGCGATCTCGGGCTCGACGGCGCTCGTGGGCGCCTACGCATCGACCGTCGGCGGGAACGTCGGACAAGGCGCCGCCTACGTGTTCAAGTTCGTCGGCGGCGCGTGGACAGAGACCGCGAAGCTCGTCGCCAACGACGGCGCGGCGCGCGCGAACTTCGGCATCTCGCTCGCGCTGCAAGGCAAGACCGCGTTCATCGGCGCGCCCGGCGCGACCGTGCACGGCCACGTCAGCCAGGGCGCGGTCTACCGCTTCGAGGAGACCGGCCCGGGCTGGCACCAGGTGCAGCAGCTCGTCGACCAGCAGGGCGCGGCGCTCAGTCTCTTCGGCGCGTCGGTGAGCTTCGTCCGGCCGAACGTCCTCATCGGCGCGTATGCCGTCAACAACTACACCGGCGCGGCATACATCTTCGGCCAGCCGAACCCGGCGGGTGCGTTCTCGTTCAAGCGCAAGCTGCTCGCCCCCGACGGCGGCAGCGGCGACGTGTTCGGCTACTACAACGCGCTCGACGCCGACATCGCGCTGGTCCCGGCCTGGGGCGCCGACGTCGGTACGCATGCCGCGCAAGGTGCGGCGTACTTCTTCAAGCTCGGTCCTCTGGGGCCGTAGCGGCGAGACCCGCGGCGACGAACGCCTCGAAGCGCTCGATCGCATCGTCGACCTCGACGAGATCCATCACGTCGCGATACTCGAGCTTGGTGCCCCACGGCAGCGCGGCCGCCGCCTTGCGGCGGAACTTGCGCGCGGCGGCGTCGTAGCGGTCGACGCACCAGCGCCGGTCGGAGTAGGGCCCCGAGCGGACCGGATTGCTCGCCGCATGAAGGCCGAGCACTTTCGTGCCGACCGCGTTCGCCATGTGCATCGGCCCCGAGTCGGGACAGAGCACGAGCGTCGCGCGTTCGAGCAGCGCGAGGAGCTGCTTCAGCGTGTCCTTGCCGATCAGATCGAGCGGACGCGAATGCATGCCGGCGAGGATCGCGTCGCCGAACTCGCGCTCGAACGCGCTCGGCCCGCCGCACAGCACGACGTTCCAGCCGTGCCTGAGCGCCGCGTGATCCATCACGGCGGCGTAGCGCTCGGGACGCCAGTTGCGCTTGCGGTGCGTCGAGCACGGGCTCACCAGCAGCGTCGGCGTTGCGGCGTCGATGTGGCGCGCGGCGAACTCGCGCGCGTCGTCGGGGATCGGGATGTCCCAGCGCACGTCGGTCTGCTTGAGGCCGAGCGGCTCGATGAAGCTGCCGATCGCTTCGAGCACGTGCTCGCCGGTGCGTGCCGGAATGCGGCAGTTCACGAAGAAGCCGTGCAGGTCCTTCGAGCGCGCGCGGTCGTAGCCGATGCGCAGTGGCGCGTCGACCGCGCGGCTCAGGAGATTCGCGCGCAGCGCCACCTGCATGTGCAGGAGCGCGTCGAAGCGCCGGCCGGCCAGCGCCTCGCGCACGGCGCGATGTGCGGCGCGGCCCTCGCGCTTGTCGAACACGATGAACTCGACGCCCTGGAGGTCGCCGAGGAGCTTGTGCTCCAGACGGCCGATGAGCCAGGTGAGGCGGGTCTCGGGCCAGGTGCGCTGGAGCGTGCGCACCAGCGGCACCACGTGCGTCACGTCGCCGATCGCCGAGGTCCGCAGCAGGCAGAGCGAGGCGGGCGGTGCGGGCGTCGTCGGGGATCGATCCATGCGGACTTGCTAGACTCTTCGTGCGCCCCGATCTCGGGGATGAACGAGAGAACTTGGCAGAGGCATGAGCGACGCGCAAGTCCAGTCCACCCGCGACGGCGCGATCCTGTTCGACGCGGCGGCCTGCGGCGGCGCGCGTCCCGAGCCCGCCTGGTTCGATCCCGCGCACTGGGCCGCGCAGGGCCGCGCCGAGACGCGCGGCGGCGGCCGCGGCGGCGTCGCGTTCGTCGACACGCCGGCCGGCGCGTGCGTGCTGCGCCATTACCATCGCGGCGGACTCGCCGCGCGCGTCAGCGCCGACAGCTATCTCTGGACCGGCGCGAAGCGCACGCGGGCGTTCCGCGAATTCCGCCTGCTCGATCACCTCGTCGCGTCGGACCTGCCGGTGCCGGCGCCGGTCGCCGCGCGCTATGCACGCAACGGCATGTATTACCGCGCCGACCTCATCGTGCGGCGCATCCCGTCGGTCGAGACGCTCGCCGAGCGCCTCGCGCGCGGCGCGCTCGATGCAACCGTCGGCGAGCGCATCGGCACGACGATCGCGCGCTTCCACGCGGCCGGCGCGTGCCACGCCGATCTCAACGCGCACAACATCCTGCTCGATGCGCGCAACAACGTCGCGCTGATCGACTTCGATCGCGGCACGCTGCGCAAGCCCGCGCTGTCGTGGCAGCAGGCGAACCTCGCGCGGCTGCGCCGCTCGCTGTTCAAGCTCGGCGCGAAGAAGCGCTTCGACGATTTCGACGCGCGGTTCTGGCATCCGCTGCTCGGCGCGTACCACGCGGCGCTCGCCAAGCGTCCGGTCGCGCACGCGGCGCGGGGAGCCGGGCGATGAACTGGGCGCTGCGCTTCCTCGGCGTCGGCAACGCGCAGGCGGCGCCGGAGCTCGGCTCGGCGTCGGCCGTGCTCGAGCGCGACGGCGAGCCCGTGCTGCTGATCGATTGCGGGCAGGAGGCGCTCAGCGCGTACCTCGAGCGCTACGGCACGGCGCCGCGCGCGCTCTACATCACGCACACGCACATGGACCATGTCGGCGGCCTGGAGCGCCTGTTCTACAAGATCTACTTCGACGCGCGCCTGCGCGGCACCGTGCGGCTCTACGCGCACGCAGCGCTCGTGCCGCTGCTGCAGGGACGCGTCGCAGACTATCCGGAAGTACTCGCCGAAGGCGGCGCGAATTTCTGGGATGCGTTCACGCTCGTGCCGGTGTCGCGCGGCTTCTGGCATCGCGACGTCTGGTTCGACGTGTTCCCGACGCGGCACCACGCGCCGGGCACGTCGTTCGGGCTCGCGTTGCCGGGGAGTTTCGTCTGGACCGGCGACACGCGGCCGATTCCCGAGATGCTCGCGCAGCACGCGGGCCGCGGCGAGCTCGTCGCGCACGACTGCGCGCTCCACGGCAATCCCTCGCACACCGGCGTCGACGATCTCGCGCGCGAATATCCCGAAGAGCTGCGCGCGCGTCTCGTGCTCTATCACCATGCGTCCGAAGCGGACGCCGCCGAGCTGGCGCGCCGCGGCTATCGCATCGCGAATCGCGGCGACGCGCTGCCGCTCGCGAGCCCGCGCACGCTCGTGCCCGCGCAGGAGGCGCTCGGCTGATGGGGCGCTCGATTCCGCACGTGCTCGAGGCGGTGCCGCACGACCGGCGCCAGCGCGCGCTGACCGACCTGCGCATCTCGGTCATCGACCGCTGCAATTTCCGCTGCCCGTACTGCATGCCGGAGGACGAGTATCCGCGCGACCACGAATTCCTCTCGAAGGCCGAGCGCCTGCGCTTCGAGGAGATCGAGCGGCTTGCGCGCATCTTCGTCGGCCTCGGCGTGCGCAAGATCCGCCTGACCGGCGGCGAGCCGCTGCTGCGGCGCGATCTGCCCGAGCTCGTGCGCCAGCTCGCGGCGATTCCCGGCGCGGCCGATCTGGCGATGACGACGAACGGCAGCCTGCTCGCCGAGCGGGCGCAGGCGCTTCGCGATGCGGGCCTCAAGCGCATCACGCTGTCGCTCGACACGCTCGACGAGGCGACGTTCCGCACGATGTCGGGCGGACGCGGCGACGTCGCGACCGTGCTCGCCGCGATCGAAGCGGCCGGGCGAGCCGGTTTCGGGCCGCTCAAGATCAACGCGGTCGTCATGCGCGGCGTCAACGATGGGAAGATGCCCGATCTCGTCGAGCGTTTCCGCGGCACCGGCCACATCGTGCGCTTCATCGAATACATGGACGTGGGCACCTGCAACGACTGGCAGCGCGATCTCGTCGTGCCGAGCGCGGAGCTTCGCGAGCGCATCGGCGCGCGCTGGCCGCTCGTCGCGCTCGATGCGAACTACGGCGGCGAAGTCGCGCAGCGCTATGCGTTCGCCGACGGCGCCGGCGAGATCGGCTTCATCGGCTCGGTCACCGAGCCGTTCTGCGGCGACTGCACGCGCGCGCGGCTGTCGGCCGACGGACGCCTGTACACGTGCCTCTTCGCGCGCTCCGGCCACGACCTGCGCGGTCCGCTGCGTGCCGGTGCCAGCGACGAGGATCTCGCCGGCCTGATCCGCGCGGTCTGGGAAGCGCGTGACGATCGCTACAGCGAGCTGCGCAACGAGATGCGCCTCGGCGAGCGCCGGCGCGTCGAGATGTACGAGATCGGCGGCTGAGCCGATGGCGCGCCGGCTATCCCATGTCGATCCGTCGGGCCGGCCGCGCATGGTCGACGTCGGCGCGAAGGCCGCGACGCGGCGCGAGGCGACCGCCGAGGCGCGCGTTCGTTTTCCTGCCGACGTCGCCACGGCGCTGCGCGCGCAGGGCATGCGCTCGGCGAAGGGCCCGATCGTCGACACCGCGATCATCGCCGGCACGATGGCGGCCAAGCGCACGCACGAGCTGATCCCGTTCTGCCATCCGCTGGCGATCGAACGCTGCGCGATCGACATCGAATTCGCGAGCGACACCGAGCTTTCGATCCGCTGCACGGTCGGCGTCACGCACAAGACGGGCGTCGAAATGGAAGCGCTCACCGGCGCCAGCATCGCGGCACTGACCGTGTACGACATGTGCAAGGCGCTGTCGCACGAGATCGTGATCGCCGAGGTGCGCCTCGTCGACAAGCGCGGCGGCAAGCGCCGCGTGAAGCAGGGCAGGATCGTGAAGTGAAGATTCGCCTTCTCTATTTCGCGAGCCTCGCCGATCGCGCCGGCCGCACCGAAGAGATCCGCGACACGGTCGCGACGAATCCGCGCGATCTCTACGCGGAGATCGCGCGCGAGCACGGCTTCGCGTTCGCGCCCGAGCGCCTGCGCGTCGCGGTCAACGACGCGCTGGTCGGCTGGGACCATGCGCTCGCCGACGGCGACGAGGTCGTGTTCCTGCCGCCGGTCTCGGGCGGATGAAACGCTTCGCGCTCAGCGCGGCGCCGATCGACGCCGCGGCGGAGAAGGCCGCGCTCGAGCATCCGGCCGCCGGCGGCTGCGTGACGTTCGAAGGCTGGGTGCGCAACCACAACGAAGCGCGCGCGGTGACGCGGCTCGACTACCAGGCCTACGGCGCGCTCGCCGAGAGCGAAGGCGCGGCGATCCTCGACGAGGCGTGCCGCCAGTTCGCGCTCCGCGCCGCGCGCTGCGTGCATCGCACCGGTGCGCTCGCGATCGGCGACATGGCCGTCTGGGTCGGCGCCAGTGCCGATCATCGCGACGCCGCGTTCGCGGCGTGCCGCTGGATCATCGACGAAGTGAAGCGCCGCGTGCCGATCTGGAAGAACGAGCACTACGCCGACGGCGAGTCCGGCTGGCTGCATCCCTCGGGCGACCCGGTCGGGCCCGCGTAA
>DATFRS010000104.1:0-4181 GCA_035263065.1 Rhodanobacteraceae bacterium | reverse complement strand
CTCGTCGAAGCGGTGCCGCCCGGCGCGCGGCTGATCCTGATCGGCGATCGCGACCAGCTGCCGTCGGTCGAGACCGGCGACGTGCTGGCGGCGCTCTGCGATGCGGCGGGCGACGCGGCGAGCCCGTTGGCGCGCGTCGAGCTCATGCGGAGCTATCGGCAGTCCGCGGAGCTGGACATTGCGGCACTCAGCGCGGCGGTTCGTGCGGGCGACAGCGCGCAGGCGCTGGAATGCCTCGCCTCGAACGCGTGCCGCGGCGTGCGCTGGCGCCATGGGCGCGATACCGCACTCGCGACGTTCGTGCTCGAAGCGACGCTGCCGCACTATCGCGCGATCGCCGCGGCGCCCGATGTCGCGACGGCGCTGTCGATGCTGCGCGGCCAGCGCGTGCTGACCGCGGTGCGCGACGGCGACGCCGGCAGCCGCGTGCTGAACGCGCGCATCGCGCTCGCGCTGCAGCAGCCGGCGCAGCGTCCCGACGCGTTCTTCCACGGTCGCCCCGTGATGATCCGCGAAAACAGCTACCGGCACGGGCTCTACAACGGCGACGTCGGCATCGTCTGGCAGGACGAAGACGGCGCGCTGCGCGTCTGGTTCGACACCGACGAAGGCCCGCGCGCATGGCTGCCGGCGTCGCCGTCGCGCACCGCGGTCAGCACGCGCTGGCCGCGCAGCATCGACAGCGCCGTCGCGACATCGGGCGCCGCCGCGATCGCGCGATAGTGCGGCAGCGTCGCTTCGAGCACGAACGCCGCGAGCGCCGCGTCGCGCCCGTGGCGCCAGCGTACGCCGCGGCACGCGTTCGAGCTGAGGCACTCGATCGCCTGCGCGCTGTCGCCCGCGCGAACCGCCGTGCTGAGTGCCGCAATGTCCAACTCCGCGGACTGGCGATAGCTTCGCGTGAGCTCGACGCGCGCCAGCGGACTCGCCGCGTCGCTCGCCGCATCGCAGAGCGCCGCCAGCACGTCGCCGGTCTCGACCGACGGCAGCTGGTCGCGGTCACCGATCAGGATCAGCCGCGCGCCCGGCGGCACTGCTTCGACGAGCTTGCACATGAGCGGCAGGTCGACCATTGACGCTTCGTCGACGACGACGAGGTCGGCGGCGAGCGGATGCTCGCGATCGCGCCGGAAATGCACCGAGCCCGGCCGGCCGCCGAGCAGACGATGCAGCGTGCCGGCCGCGGTCGGCAGCGTCGCGTGCAGCGCGGCATCGATGCGGCCGCCGTCGAGCAGCTTCGCGTAGCTCTCGCGCAGCGATTCGGACAGTCGTGCGGCTGCCTTGCCGGTCGGCGCGGCGAGCGCGACGCGAAGCTCGCGGCCTTCGCGGCGTGCGGCCAGCGTCGCGAGCGCGAGCACGCGCGCGATCGTCGCGGTCTTGCCGGTGCCGGGGCCGCCGGTCAGCAGCATGACGCGATTCGCCTGCGCGGTCGCGGCGGCGACGGCCTGCCGGTCGTCGCCGTCGCTTGCGTCCGGAAACAGCGCGGCGAGATCCGCGCGCAGTGCGGCCGGATCCGGCACGGCGACCGTGCCCGACAACGCGCGCAGCGCGCTGGCGAGCCGCACTTCGTAGTCGCGATAGCGCCGCAGCGAAACGCGTTCGCCTTCGAGCGCGAGCACGCTGCCGACGTACGGCGACGCGCGCAGCGACGCGCACCACGCGTCGAGCGCCGGCAGCGGCGGCGGCGTGCGATCGGTCGCGATCTCGGCGAGCAGATCCGGCACGCGCGCGAGCGGCAGCACGCTGTGCCCGAACGCGAGCGCGCGGCTCGCGAGCGCCGCCGCGAGCGCGACGGTCTCCGGCGTATCGGCGCGAAGCCGCGCGAGGCTCGCGCCGAGCGCATGGTCGATCGGCCTGAGCCAGCCGTCGCGCAGCCACCGATCGAGCGCGCTCACGCGGCCTCCTCGCGCGGCGGCGCGAGCAGCGTGTCGAGCGCGTCGATGAACTCGCGCGACGGCCGCGTCGCGAAGACGCCCGGCGAATCCGCGCGCGTCGGATCGAGCCCGCGGCAGAAGAGATAGCGCACGCCGCCGAAGTGCGCGTCGTAGTCGTAGTCGGCGCGGCGGAAGCGCAGCCAACGATGCAGCGCGAGCGTGTAGACGACGTACTGCAGGTCGTACTCGCTGTCGCGCACGGCGCGCGCGACGCCGTCGTGCGAATAGTCGGCGAGGCGGTTGCTCTTGTAATCGACGAGATGGACGCGGCCCGCATGCGAGTACACGAGGTCGATGCGACCGGTCATGAGGCCTTCGAGCCGCTCGCGCAGGCCGAAGCGATCGCGATCGCGCATGACGTCGTGCCGGTGCAGGAGCTCGACGAGCCGCTCGACGCGCACCGCGCCGAGCGCGAAATGGAATTCGATCTCGGCGCGGCGGTCGGCGGGCGCGACATCGGCGAGCCGCACGCCTTCCGGCAAGCGCACGTTGACGGTGTCGCGCACGAGCGCCGCGAGCGGACGGATACCGCCGGCGAGGTCGTCGCCGACGTAGCCGTTCGCGCCGAGCGCGTCGCGGAGCGCGTTCTCCTGGCCGGACGGCGGCAGGTCGCCCTGCCAGTCGCGCCAGCGCGCGAAGTCGACGTTCTCGAGCGCTGCGTGCAGCGCATTGCCGAAGCGCGCGCCGACGTACGGCGAGGCGACGAGCTCGACCGCATCGAGGCTCGGCGGCTCGTCCTCGGCGCCCTGCTCGTCGACGGCGTCGACGGGCGCGGTCGCTTCCTCGCGTGCGAGCTGCGAGAAGCTGTGAACCCACCAGTCGCGGCGCAACGCGCGGCGCGCTTCGCGCACGACGCTGCGGTTCGCATCGTCGGCCGGCAACGGCAATGCGCGCGTGACGAGATCGGGGAACGGATCGCGGACGATCGTACGCGCCGGGGCCGCGTCGACGAGACGCTGGAACGCTTCGTCGATCGCGTCGGCGTCGGCGCTCTTCACCTTGCCGTCCTTGCCGCCGTGCAGGAGCCACGACAGCACGGGCTTTTCCCTCGACTGCAAGGACGCTGCATAGAGCCACACGGCATGGCGCGCGCGTGTCAGGCCGACATAGAGGAGCCGGAGCTGTTCTGCAAGCAACTCTTGTTGCTCATGCTCCTCTGCCTCGGCATACGCTTCATCATCGAGACCTTTGATACATGCTCGCAGCACGCGCCGGTTGTCGATTCGATCAGGGATAAGTCCAAGCCCGCTTCCCCAGAGCTTTGCTGTTGCCAGACCCGCAAATGGCAGAAATACCAGGTCGAACTCAAGCCCTTTCGCTTTGTGCAGGGTCATGATCCGAACGCGTTTTGCGTCGGACTCGAGCCGCAAGTTCTGGGTATCGTCGAGGCTGTCGGCTTCGGCAATGCGACGAGCGAGCCAATCCGCCTCACCTGCCTCGCCGAGCACGTACGCGCGTGCGGCCTGCGTCTCCTCGGCGACCTGCAGATAGTTGCTTAGTCGACGCTCGCCATCGACGAGCGTGAGTAGGCGCGGCGCAGCGAGGGCGACTAGCTCGCGCAGGAACGACAATGTGCCGAAGCGAGACCAACGCTGCCGCCAAACCTGGAACGCATCTAGCCACCCGCGATGTTTCGGTTCGTCGGATGAAAGTGAGGCGATGCCGAGGGCATCAACACCGATCAACACGGTGGCTAGCGCCGCGCGCAGCCGGCTCTCATCGCCGATCGCCAACAACGCTTCCAGAATCCACAATACCTCGATCGCTTCCATGGTAGTGAAGATGCTTTCGCGCAGCGCCGTCACGCTGGAGAGACCGCGCGATGCAAGTGCGCGCTGCACCTGCGCAGCCTCGTCGTTCGTATTGACCAACACAGCGATGTCGCCAGGCTCAACCTGCACCAGCTCGCGCTCGCGTCTAACGTAGAGGGGCCGAACGTTGAGAAGCGTCTGTATTTCGCTCGCCGCCGCTTGAGCGGCGCGGGCACGGGCGGCGTCGATCTTCAGCGTCACGCCGTCTGGCGGGTCGGTATCGGCTCGCGAAAGATTGAGCAGATGCAACGCCGGCGCCGCCCGCTTGCCGTCGCTGAGATCGGCATCGGCAACCGTGCCGCCGGCGACGACGCGCGGATAGCGCGTCTCGCCGTCCGCGAACGGAAACTCGCCGCCTTCGGCGAACACGGCGGCGACTGCGTCGATCATGCGCGGCCGCGAGCGGAAATTCCGGTCGAGCGCCTGCGTCGATTCC
>DATFRS010000103.1:0-5084 GCA_035263065.1 Rhodanobacteraceae bacterium | reverse complement strand
GCTCGATCGGCATGAAGCGGAACATGCCGGCGAGCGGCGATTCGCCTTCGGTGCCGAAGATCTTGAGCAGATCGGGCAGGAGCTTGGTCACCTCGACGTGCTGCAGCGTGAACACGCCGACCGACATGCCGCGCAGCCAGTCGACGTCGAACGTCTCGATCGTCTTCTGGTAGTTCGAAAGCTCCGCCGACGTGCCGGCCATGACGAGCAGGCTGCGGTTCGGATCGATGTTGATGAAGGCTTCCGGCCGCGCGTAGGGCTTCAGGAGCTTCGCCATCTCGCTCGGCGAGACGTACTGCAGCGGGAAGATGCGCAGCTCGTAGCCGCGCGCCGATGCGGCCGGCAACGTGTTCGGCGTGAGGCGGCCGAGGATCGCGTCCTTCGTCTGCATCACCGTGTAGCGGCCGTCCTGGCGCACGAGGCTGACGCCGTTCGCGGACAGGAGCATCTCGAGCACCGGCAGCGCTTCGGAGCGGCGGATCGCCTTCGACGTCGAGAACGTCACGGTGCCGCCGACGTTCGGCGCGATCGTGTAGTTCTCCTGCAGGAGGTCGCCGAGGATCGCCTTGATGACGGCCTGGATCGGCTGATTCTCGAAATTGAAGACGACGTCGGCCTCGCCGCTCGCGGCCTGTCCCGGCTGCGGCTGCTTGGTGAAGAACTTGCCGGTGCCGACCTGCAGCTCGGGCTTCGGCGGCTCCTGATCGGTGAGCGCCTGCGGCGAAATCGCGATGCCGGTCGCAGGACCGCTCGGCTCGATCGGCGCGGCGGGCTTCAGGATCGTGTCCGCCGTCAGGATGTCGGTCTTCGCCTCCTCCGACGGCTGCTTTTCAGGCGACGTCGCGCAACCGGCCAGCAGCACGAGTGCGCAGGCGGTCAGCGGGGCGATCAGTCTTGAGGGCACGTTTCTGACTCCGTCACTTTTTCGGTGGCGCTTCCGGCTTCGGCGGCGGCGGCTTGCCTTTGCCGGACGGATTGCGCTGGTTTTCCGCATCTTCGCGCATCTGGCGGCGGCGGTCCTCGATGCGCTTGGCGAGGTCGCCCGAGTCGCGCTTGTCGCCGCCCTTGTTGCCGTTGCGCGCGGCGGTGTTGGTGTTCGCATTGGCGGCCGTGCGCGTCGGCCGCGTGTTGGCCGCGCGCGGCGGCGGCGGCTGCACGACCGACGTCTCGAGCTCGACCTCGCTGCGCTCGTTCGCCGCGCTCCTGAAGACGACGCTGCGCGGCTTGACCTCGACCAGCGTCCAGCTCGCCTGATCGCCTTCGAGCGGCATTCCGACCTTGAGCGCCACCGACTGGTTCCGCGCCTTGTCCTGCACCATCGCGATCTTGACCGACGGCGTCGAGATGATGCCGGTCAGGAGGATGTTGAGCGGACTCTGCGGCAGCGCCGAATCGCCCTCGTCCGCGCCGGCCGGCGTCGGTGCGCGATCCTCGTTGAAGAGCGGATGCGCGTCGACTTCGGCGAACGCCGACGACGGCGGCAGCTTCAGCGGCTTCTCGTCGATCGCGCCGCCCGGCAGCGTCGGCGCGCTGTCGGGATCGTCGGGCGCCCAGCGGTAGCCGCGACCGACGCCCGCGTATTGCAGGAGCGCGGTCAGCACGAGGAAGCCGCACGCGGCACCGAGCGCTGTCGTCATGAGTCGCGCGGTCTGCACGTTCATTTCGATGCCTTCGGCGGCTGCGGCGCCTTGCCGGGCTGGCGCAGGTAACCCGTCAGGTTGAAGCGCACGTCGAGCGGGCTCGCGACGGCCTTGCTCCCCGGCGGCTGATAGGTCTGCTGCTTGTAGATCATGATCTGGTCGACGAAGAGATACGGCTTGCCGTTCTCGAGGTCGTACAGGATCGCCGCGAGCGGCTCGAGATCGCAGCGCAGCCGCGCCTGCACGGTGACCTTCTTGTAGAGCTCGTCCTCGCCGCCCTGGTAGTTCTGCTGGCCGGTCGACTGGCAGCGCTTCTCGTCCTTCGCGTGATCGGTGATCGCCTGGTTGAGGCGCTGGATCAGCCATGCCGACGCCGCGTTCGAATCGGTGTCGGTGAGGAACGCCTGGTTGCTCTGCTCCTTCTCGTGGATCGCCGCGAGGCGCTTCTCGATCTCGGGCTTCTGCGCGGTCGCCTGCCGGAAGCGCAGCTGCTGATCACGCAGGTCCTGCATGTCGGAACGGAACTGCAGCTGCGGCGCGACGAACCACCAGTGGATGCCGATCAGATAGACGAGCAGCAGCACGATGAGCAGCAGCACCACCGCGAGGAAACGGCCGTCCTTGGGCTGGAATCTAGTTGTTGCCACGGGCCGCGTCCTTCTTCGCGCGTTCCTGCTGCGCGCGCTTCTCCTTCTCGCGATTCGCCGCCGCCTGCACGGCGGTCATGTCCTTCGCGGCGGGCGTCGTCTTCTTCGGCGCGTCCTTCGAGGTCTCCTTCGCGGGTGTCGTCGCCTCCGGCTTCAGCGGCGCGGTTTCGTGCTTTCCCGACGCGGTGTCGCTCGCCGGCGGCATGCGGATGTCGGCCGGCTTGCCGTTGCACGGCTTCACGTCGGCGGTGATCTGGAAGCGCTCCTTGCCGGTGCGTGCGTCGGGCTGGATCTGTCCCTGCAGGCGCGGATCGCCGATGCAGCTCGACGAGCCGAGCATCGAGATCAGCTTCGCCGCTTCCTTCGACTGGCCCTGCAGCTGCGCCTCGCCGTTCTCGATCTGCAGGCGCTCGAGGAACGTGTCCTCGGGCAGGCGCCGGCTGAGATCGTCGAGCAGCGCGACGGTCAGCGGGCTGTTGCGCTTCTTGTCCGAAAGAAAGTTCGCGCCCGCGATCGAATCCGTCAGCGTCTTGCGCAGCGCGGCGACCTGCTTCGCCTCGTTGTTCGATTTCTCGACTTCGGCGCGCATCGCCTCGACGGCCGCCGCGCGATTGGTCAGCGCCTCGTCCATGTTGACGAAGAAGAGGATCACCGCGAACGCGGCGAGTCCGAGATTGAGCGGCAGGCGCATGTCGCGGCGGCGCGCGCGGCGCTCCTGCGGCAAGAGATTCACGTGACGGCGCGCGCCGCCCGGCTCCGCGCGCCACGCATCGATGCCGTCGAGCTGCGCCGCGCCTTGCGGCAATGCGCCGATTTCCTGATCGAGCTGCGCGCGCGGCAGCAGCACGAGCTCCACGCGCAGGTTGCGGCCGCTCGCGTCGCGTCCGGTGATGCGGCTGTCGAAATAGACCTGGTCGGACTTGAACGGCGTCTGCCGATCCATCTCGAAGGCGAGCACCTGGCGCAGATTCTCTTCCGCCGCGGCCGGCAGCGTGAGGTCTCGCTGCAACACGCGCTCGGCCGGAATGCACAACACCGTGCGCACGCCGGGATCATCGATCGCGTTGCGCAGGCGCTGGAACTCCGCGCCCTGTGCATCGGCGGGCAGCGTGCGCGCGATGCGCGCGTACTCGCTCGCGCGATCGGCGCGCTCGCGCCAGACGATCATCTCGTCGGCGCGCAGATCGATCAGCAGCGACTCCGACCGCTCGTTGATCCGCGCGCGCCAGGTCTGCGGCAGGCATGCGACGAGCTCGCGCCCCCACCAGCTGAAAAAGCCCGGCAGCGGCGTCTTGGCCAGACGCGTCCTGAGACGAGTCAGTTGTCTTTCGAGAACGGGATTCACGAGAGCTAAGAGGTTTCCCCATCCCGCCAGCGCAGGATCACGAACGGCCGTCCGGCCGCGCTGACCCCGCCCATGCGGATGGTTGCGTCCAGGACCGTGCTGGCGCCGTTCGGCAGCTTGGCACGGGATTTGACACTATACGTGAGGCCGCCGCCGCCTGCCACGACAGGCGTTCCATCCGGCGCGAGAACGCCGCCGCCGCCGGGCACGCCCGGCATCTGCGCGTGCAGCTGCTGGATGAATTGCTGAATCTGCTCCGGCGTCGCGTCGGGAAACAGCGCGGCGAGCGCGACCTCGTCGCCGAACCCCGCGTTCGGCGCATTGCGTCCCGAGTAGATCGTGATGCCGGGCTCGATCTTCGAATAGAGATCGTAGGTCATGCCGAGCACCTGCTGCAGCTCGGACACGGTGTCGAACGGCGCGTTCTTCGGCGAATACGAAAGTCCCGCGGCCTTGTAGTCGGGCGCCTCGGCGCCGTTCGGGTGCTTCAGGTCGTCGGGATCGCGCCAGTCGAGGATCGCATCGGACAGCGCCTGCGCCTGGTCCATCGGCACGCCGCGGCCCATGAAGAGATTGGTCAGGAGATCGCCGTCGGCGGCGTTGATGTCGATCTTGCCGGAGTCGTCGGTCATCGACACTTCGATCTCGGCGTCGCCGAACGCGAAGCGATACGGCCGGCCGTCGGCGATCCAGCGCTCGAGCGGATCGCCCTTGCGCAACTCGAAGATCGCGAGATTGAGCCCCGCCTCGGCGGCGTAGCGCGCCTGCGTCGTGTCGAAGAGATGGCGCGACTGCATGTTCTCGGTGCGCGCGACGAGCGCGAAGCTGCCGAGCATGATCGACAGCATCGCGATCACCCAGAGCACGAGCACGAACGCGACGCCGCGCTCGCGCGAGTTGAAGTGCGGCGAGCGCGCGCTCATTGCGAGCCTCCGCCGAGCGGCCGCCGGCGCATGCCGCCGAGCGACTGCGGATTCAGCACCGAGCCCGGCCGGCCGAGCGCGTGCGCCGCGCCGACGTCGAGCATCAGCGGAATCTCCATGTCCGGGAACACGACGCGCGCCTCGGGCCGCATCGCGATGCGGATGCGCACCATCACGGGCGTCACGCTCGGATCGTCCCACTGGTCCGACCAGTCGGTGAGCTCGCCCTGATCGTCGAGCGTGCGATATTCGAAACGGCCGTCCTGGATCTGGTCGATCAGCACCGCGGGCTCGTTCGAGGGCGAGTTCTGGTCCGGATCGAACCCGTTGAGCATCGTGTCGGTGAACACGAGCGCTTTGGCGCCGCCGCGATCGTTGACGAGCTGCAGCGTCTGCACGTACGCGCCGCCTTTCGAGAGATAGCCCGGCATCGGCGCGACGAACCGCATCGTGTTGCCGGTGCCTTCGAACACGTAGTTCGTGCCCGAGTTCTGATCGGTTTCGTAGGCGAGCGGCAGGATGCGGCTGA
>DATFRS010000102.1:0-9615 GCA_035263065.1 Rhodanobacteraceae bacterium | reverse complement strand
TGACACTCGCCCACGCTCCCGCCTTCGACGCCGACCTCGTCGCGCGCTACGACGTCCACGGTCCGCGCTACACCTCGTATCCCGCCGCGCCGCAGTTCCATGCCGGCTTCGGCGAGGCCGAACTCAAGGCCGCGGCGCATGCCTCGAACGAGGATCCGATCCCGCGACGCCTGTCGCTATACGTGCATGTGCCGTTCTGCTTCAGCCCGTGCTTCTACTGCGGCTGCACGCGCATCATCACGCGCGACCGCAGCAAGGCCGACGGCTATCTCGCGCGCCTGCATCGCGAGATCGAGCGCGTCGCGCCGCTGTTCGATCGCGATCGCAAGGTCGTGCAGCTGCACCTTGGCGGCGGCACGCCGAACTTCCTCGACCCGCGCCAGATGGGCGAGCTGATGGAAAGCATCGACGCGAATTTCTCGCTCGCGCGCGAGGGCACGCGCGAGGCGGGCATCGAGCTCGATCCGCGTGGCGTCGACGCCGACTACGTGCGCATGCTGGCCGGATACGGCTTCAATCGCGTGTCGGTCGGCGTGCAGGACTTCGACCCCGACGTGCAGGCGGCCGTGAACCGCGCGCAGAGCGTCGACGAGACGCGCCGCGTGCTCGACGCCGCGCGCGAGCACGGCTTCCGCTCGACCAGCATCGACCTGATCTACGGTCTGCCGCGCCAGACGCCGGCAAGCTTCGCGCGCACGCTCGATGAGGTGCTTGCGCTGCGCCCGGACCGCATCGCGACCTACGGCTACGCGCATATGCCGGAGCGCTTCAAGGCGCAGCGCCAGATCGACGCCGCCGAGCTCCCCGATGCCGCGACGCGTCTCGCGCTGCTCGGTCTCACGATCGAGACGCTCACCAAGGCAGGCTACCGCTACATCGGCATGGATCACTTCGCGCTGCCGGACGACGAACTCTCGCACGCGCAGGATCACGGCACGCTACAACGCAATTTCCAAGGTTATTCGACGCACGGCGCGTGCGACATGATCGGGCTCGGCGTCAGCGCGATCGGCCGCGTCGGCGACTGCTTCACGCAGAACGCGAAGGACCTCGTCGGCTACTACGCGGCGCTCGACGCGGGCCGCATTCCGGTGGCGCGGGGCCTCTACCTCACCGAGGACGATCGCATCCGCGGCGACCTGATCCAGCGCATCATGTGCAACGGCGTCGTCGACATCCCCGCGTTCGAGGCGCGGCATCCGATCGATTTCGCCGTCTATTTCGCGCCGGAGCTCGCGGACCTGCGACGCCTTGCCGCGGACGGCCTCGTCGTCGTGACGCCCACGCGGATCGCCGCAACCTCGCGCGGGCGCCTGCTGCTGCGTATCATCGCGATGTGCTTCGATGCCTATCTCGGGCAGAAGGGCGGGGCGGTGCCGAAGTACTCGAAAGCGCTGTAGGCGATTCGGGCGACGCGATGAGTCTCGACAATCGGGCAGGGCGAATACCCGAACACAATCCGGTCGCCGACGACGGCGACGAGCTGCGCTTCTGCTCGACCTGCGCGTTCGGCTCGGTCTGCCTGCCGCAGGGCGTCGACAAGACGGCGCTGCACGAGCTGCACTGCCTCGTCGAACATGCGGGTCCGTTTCAGGCCGGCGAGCACATCTTCCGCACCGGCGAGCATTTCGGCGCGATCTTCGCCGTGCGCGGCGGCACGGTGAAGACCTGCCTCGTCGACGACGACGGCCGCGAGCAGGTGCTCGGCTTCCACCTGCCGGGCGAGATGATCGGGCTCAATGCGATCCATCCGGCAAAATATCCGTGCGATGCGGTGTCGCTCGACACCGTGTACGTGTGCCGCTTCTCGTTTCCGGCGCTGGCGACGCTCGCGACGCGCATGCCCGGCGTGCAGCAGCAGCTCTTCCGCCTGCTGAGCCAGGACATCGGCAAGGCGTCGTTGCTCGCCGGCGATCATTCGGCGGACGAGCGGCTCGCCGCGTTCCTGGTGGGCATCGCCGACCGCTATGCCGCGCGCGGCTTTTCGCCGACGGCGTTCCGCCTGTCGATGGCGCGCAGCGACATCGCGAACTACCTGCGCCTCGCCGCCGAGACCGTGAGTCGCGTGCTGCGCCGTTTCCAGGACCAGGGCCTGATCGCGGTCGACGGGCGCGACGTCACGCTGACCGATCCGGCCGCGCTGCGGCACCTCGCGCGCAACATCGTCCACGACTGACTGCGCGCGTTCCGGCGCGCGCTTGACCTGGATCAGGGCACGAAAGCGCGCGCCGCGCGACGCTTCGCACGACTTCCCGTGCGAGATCCGTCATGAACTCCAACCGACGATTGTGGACGGCGCTCAGCCTCCTGCTCGCCGCCTCGTTCTCCGTGCTGCTGTGGATGGGCCGCGAGATCTTCCACGCCGCGCCGCCGATTCCCGAGCGTGTCGCGACGGCGACGGGCCAGGTGCTGTTCGATCGCGACGCCATCGAGACTGGCCGCATCGTCTGGCAGACGACCGGCGGCCAGCAGCTCGGCTCGATCTGGGGCCACGGCGCGTACGTCGCGCCGGACTGGAGCGCCGACTGGCTGCATCGCGAGGCCGAGGCGCTGCTCGAGCTCTGGGCGAAGCGCGACTACGGCGCAACCTACGCCGCTCTCGACGCGCCGACACGCGAAGCGCTGGCGGCGCGCCTGCGCGCGGAGCTGCGCAGGAACACCTACGATCCGTCGACCGGCACGGTGACCGTGTCCGGCGATCGCGCGATCGCGATCGGCAACGTCGCGGCGCACTACATCAGTCTCTTCGGCAACGATCCCGCGACGGCGAAGCTGCGCAGCGACTATGCGATGCGCGACGGCACCGTCGACACGCTCGAGCATCGCGAGAAGCTGACGGCGTTCTTCTTCTGGTCGAGCTGGGCGGCCGTGACCGAGCGGCCCGGCGAGGCGAAGACCTACACGAACAACTGGCCGTACGATCCGCTGGTCGGCAACACGCCGACGCCGTCGACGTTCCTCTGGACCGTCTTCAGCGTGCTGTTCCTGATCGCCGGCATCGCGCTCCTCGCCTGGCATCACGCGCGCAGCCATCGCGACGACGGCGCGCCGACGCCGCCGGCCTTCGATCCGCTGCGGCATCTCGTCGTCACGCCGTCGATGAAGGCGACCGCGAAGTTCTTCTGGCTCGTGATCGCCTTGTTCCTGACGCAGATACTGCTCGGCGCGATCACGGCGCACTACCAGGTCGAAGGGCAGGATTTCTACGGGCTCGCGCTTTCGAACGTCCTGCCGTATTCGCTGACGCGTTCGTGGCACACCGAGCTCGCCGTACTGTGGATCGCGACGGCGTGGCTCGGTACGGGGCTCTACATCGCGCCGGCGATTTCGGGGCACGAGCCGCGGTTCCAGCGGCTCGGCGTGAATCTCCTGTTCGGCGCGCTCGTGCTCGTCGTGGTCGGCGCGTTCGCGGGGCAGTGGTTCGCGGTGATGCAGAAGCTCGGGCTCGCGGCGAATTTCTGGATCGGGCACCAGGGCTGGGAGTACGTCGACATCGGCCGCGTGTTCCAGATCGGACTGTTCGCCGGCCTGATGCTGTGGCTGACGCTGGTCGGCCGCGCGCTATGGCCTGCGATCCGCCGCCGCGACGAGACGGCTTCGATCGTGACGCTGCTGTTCCTCTCGACGATCGCAATAGGTCTTTTTTACGGCGCCGGCCTCATGTGGGGCCAGCACACGCACATCGCCGTCGTCGAATATTGGCGCTGGTGGGTCGTGCACCTCTGGGTCGAAGGCTTCTTCGAAGTGTTCGCGACGGCGGTGATCGCGTTCCTGTTCGTCCGGCTCGGCCTGATCCGCGGCCGCACGGCGACGACCGGCGTGCTGTTCGCGACGATCGTCTTCATGTCCGGCGGCGTGCTCGGCACGTTCCATCACCTCTATTGGAGCGGCACGCCGACCGCGGTGCTCGCGCTCGGCGCGTCGTTCTCGGCGCTCGAGGTCGTTCCGCTCGCGCTGATCGGCTTCGAAGCCTTCGAGACCTACCGCCATCGTCTCGCGACGCCGTGGATGGCGCGCTACAAGTGGCCGATCCTGTTCTTCGTCGCGGTCGCGTTCTGGAACCTCGTCGGCGCCGGGCTGTTCGGGTTCCTGATCAATCCGCCGCTGTCGCTTTACTACATGCAGGGCCTCAACCTCACGCCGCTGCACGGCCACACGGCGCTGTTCGGCGTGTACGGCATGCTCGGCATCGGCCTGATCCTGTTCTGCCTGCGCGGGCTCAAGCCGGACGCGGTGTGGCACGAAGGCACGCTGAAGGCGATGTTCTGGAGCTTCAACATCGGGCTCTCGCTGATGGCGCTGCTGTGCCTCCTGCCGATGGGCATCCTGCAGCTCAACGCCGTGCTGAGCCACGGCTACTGGTTCGGTCGCTCGGCGGCCTTCGTGCACGATCCGGTCGTCGAGATGCTGGTGTGGCTGCGCGTGCCGGGCGACACGATCTTCAGCGTCGGTGCGCTGCTGCTCGCGTGGTTCGTGCTGCGGCTCTGGATCGCGCCGCGCGAAGCCGCGGCGATCACGATCGACGCCGGGCTGCCGGACCGGGCCTGACGCGGCCATGTACAAGCCGAGAGTCGCCATCGAGGTCACGCCGGCGCCGCCGAGCCGCGGCGCCTTTCCCGATCTCGCCGAGCTGCCGCGCCTCCTCGCCGCCGCGCCGCATCGGCTGATGTTCTTCGCCGGAGCGACGTCGGTCATCGTGTCGATGCTGTGGTGGGCATGCGTGCTCGCCGCCGCGCGATTCGGCTGGACGCACGTTCCCGTGCCGCCGGTGCCGGCCGGCTGGGCGCACGCCGTGCTGACGCAGTACGGCATGCTGCCGATGTTCGTGTTCGGGTTCCTGCTGACGGTGTTTCCGCGCTGGATGAACCAGCCGGCGCTGCCGCGGCGGCGTTACGTGCCGGTGTTCGCGGGCGTGTTCGGCGGCTACGTCGTGAGCCACGCCGGCCTGCTGGGACATGCCGGCGTCTTCATCGCGGGCCTCTCGCTGATGCTCGCCGGCTGGATCGCCGCGATGTTCGCGCTCGGCGGCGTGCTCGTACGCGGCGGCGCGGATCGGCACGCGGTGTCGTGCTACGTCGCACTCGCGTTCGGCGCGTGCGGGCTCGCGGCGTTCGTCGCGTACACGCTCGGCGCGCCGTGGCAGCTTGCGTTCGTCGCGATCAAGCTCGGCACGTTCGGGCTCCTGCTGCCGGTGTATTTCACGGTCTGCCATCGCATGATCCCGTTCTTCTCGACGAACGTCGTGGCGGGCTATCGCGTCGTGCGGCCGACCGCCAGTCTGCCGTTGCTGTGGACGCTGGTGCTCGCGCATCTCGCGCTCGAATCGACGCACCGCTACGACGCGATGTGGATCGCCGATGCGCCGCTCGCGGTCTTCTTCGCCGCACATTGGATCGCGTGGCAGCCGTGGAAGGCGATGCGGCCCGGCCTACTTGCCGCGCTGTATCTCGCGTTCGCGTGGCTTCCGGTCGCGTTCGGGCTCTTTGCTGCGCAGAGCCTGATCTTCGCGGCGGGCGGCGGCTTCGTGCTCGGCCGCGCGCCGGTGCATGCGTTGACGGTCGGCTTCTTCGGCTCGATGCTGGTCGCGATGGTGACGCGCGTGACGCAGGGCCACTCGGGCCGTCCGCTCGAAATGGGCCGTGTTCCATGGCTCTGCTTGGGCGCGCTGCAGATCGTCGCGGTGCTGCGCATCGCGGCCGAAAGCGCGGGCGACAAGGGCCTCTGGCTCGCGATCGCCGCGTTCGCGTGGGTCGCCGCGTTCCTGCCGTGGGTCGTGCGCTCGCTCGGCATCTATCTGCGGCCGCGTGCGGACGGCAAGCCCGGATGATCGAGTTCTATCCCGAGATCAAGGCCGTGCACGTCGGCGCGGTGATCGCTTCCGGAAGCCTGTTCGCTGTGCGCGGCAGCCTGATGCTGGCGCGCTCGAGCCTCGCCAATCACGCGGCGCTCCGCTATCTCTCGTACGCGATCGACACGACGCTGCTGACCGCCGCACTGATGCTCGTGACGATGCTTCACCAGTACCCCTTCGTCGAGGGCTGGCTGACGGCGAAGGTGCTGCTGCTCGTCGTCTACATCGTGCTCGGCAGCCTCGCGCTGCAGCGCGCACGCACGCGACGCGGGCAGGTCACGAGTTTTTTTGCCGCGTTAAGTATTTTTCTCATTATCGCGAGCATCGCGAGAGCGCATCATCCGCTTGGGATCATCCACGCGCTCGTCGGTTGAGCCGGTCGGGGTGTCGCGGCTCCGCTTGACGCAGATCAGGGCCGGCATCGTGCGCTCTGCCTAGCATGGTGCCATCGGTTCACACCCAGCGAGATCCGCCATGAAACGCTTCCTCTTTGCCTTTCTCGCCATCGCTGCGATCGGGCTCGATGGTTGCAACTCTTCGAACGGTTCGCCGCCCGCCGCGCCGGCCGCGGCGGCTGCTGGAGGCTCGGCGAAGGGCGATCTCGGCCCACCCGAAGGCGAGGCGGTCCATGCCGTCCTCACGAGCCCGCCGAACGTGCCGCCGCCGACGGGTCGCACGAAGCCGGCGAAGGTCATCGTCGAGCTCACGGTCGTCGAGAAGGAGCTGCCGATCTCCGAAGGCGTGACCTACACGTTCTGGACGTTCGGCGGCACCGTGCCCGGCAGCTTCATCCGCGTGCGCCAGGGCGACACGGTCGAGTTCCACCTGCGCAACGATCCGTCGAGCAAGATGCCGCACAACATCGACCTGCACGGCGTCACCGGTCCCGGCGGCGGCGCGGCGTCGAGCTTCACGGCACCGGGCCACGAATCGCAGTTCACGTTCAAGGCGCTCAACCACGGTCTCTACGTCTATCACTGCGCGACCGCGCCGGTCGGCATGCACGTCGGCAACGGCATGTACGGCCTGATCCTCGTCGAGCCGCCCGAAGGCCTCGCCAAGGTCGATCACGAGTACTACGTCATGCAGGGCGACTTCTACACGACCGGCAAGTATCGCGAGAAGGGCATGCAGCCGTTCGACATGGAGAAGGCGATCGACGAGAAGCCGACCTACGTGCTGTTCAACGGCGCCGAAGGCTCGCTCACCGGCGACAAGGCGCTGACCGCGAAGACCGGCGAAACCGTGCGGCTCTTCGTCGGCAACGGCGGGCCGAACCTCGTGTCGAGCTTCCACGTGATCGGCGAGATCTTCGACAAGGTGCGCTACGAAGGCGGCACGCACGAGCAGGAAAACGTGCAGACGACGCTGATCCCCGCGGGCGGCGCGGTCATGGTCGAGTTCCACACCGAAGTGCCCGGCAGCTACGTCATGGTCGATCACTCGATCTTCCGCGCGTTCAACAAGGGCGCGCTCGCGATCCTCAAGGTCGACGGGCCCGAGAACAAGGCGATCTACTCGGGCAAGGAAGTCGACGCCGTGTATCTCGGCGACCGCGCCGAGCCGAACCTGAAGCCCGTCGTCGCGGCGACGAAGGCCGCCGCCGCCGGCACGCTGACGGTCGAGGACCAGGTCAAGGCGGGGCAGGTGCTCTTCACCGGCACGTGCTCGGTCTGCCACCAGGCGAACGGCGAGGGCCTGCCTGGCGTGTTTCCGCCGCTCGCGAAGTCGGACCTGATCGCCGCCGATCCCAAGCGCGCCGTGCAGATCCTGCTGCACGGCCTGAGCGGCAAGGTCACGGTCAACGGCAAGGAATACAACTCGGTCATGCCGCCGATGACGCAGCTCAACGACGACGAGATCGCGAACATCGTGACCTTCGTGCTGAATAGCTGGGGCAACCCGGGCGGCCGTGTCACCGCCGAAGAAGTCGCCAAGGCGCGCGCGGCACCGACCCCGGCGCCTGCGGCGGAGCACTGAGCGATGACGATGCGCCGGGCCACGCTTGCGCTGGCGATCGCGCTCGCTGCGATCGCAGGCGCCGATGCGGCCGAGTACGTCGCGATTCCCGGAGGCACGTTCACGAGCGTGCTTCCGGCCGACGACAAGGCCGCCGACGCCGTGGTCGCGCCGTTCGAGCTGCGCGCGACGCCGGTCACGAACGCGGAGTTCGTCGACTTCGTGCAGGGCCATCCGGAGTGGCGGCGCGACCGCGTCGCCGAGGTGTTCGCCGAATCGCGCTATCTGTCGCAGTGGCCCGAGGCCGATGCGCTCGGCGACGGCATGGCGCAGCAACCGGTGACTGCCGTGAGCTGGTTCGCGGCCGCGGCGTTCTGCGAAAGCGAGAACGCGCGGCTGCCGAGCTGGTACGAGTGGGAGTTCGCCGCCGCCGCCGATCCGACGCGCACCGATGCCCGCGACGATCCCGCGTGGCGCGAGCGCATCCTCGCCTGGTATGCGCGACCCTCGACCGCGCCGCTCGCGGCGGTCGGCGGCGAGGCGAACGTCTACGGCGTGCGCGACCTGCACGGCCTCGTCTGGGAATGGGTCGACGACTTCAACGCGCTGCTCGTCAGCGGCGACAACCGCGATCAGGGCGATCCCGACAAGCTGCGCTTCTGCGGCGCCGGCGCGATCTCGATGCAGCAGCGCGAGAACTATGCCGTGCTGATGCGCATCGCGATGCTGTCGTCGCTGAAGGCGTCGGATACGACGGCGAATCTCGGCTTCCGCTGTGCGAGATCGGTGAAAGGAACAAGACCATGAAACTGAGGCTCGGCGCATGGGCCGCGCTGTTCGTCTTCGTGCTGGGCTTTGCGTTCGTGCGCGTCGGCGCCGCGACGGAGCTGCCGGCGACGTCGGTCTACCGGCTCGACGTCCCGCTCGTCGATCAGGACGGCCGTGCGCTCCGTTTCGACGAAAAGCGCGGCGGCCCGATGCTGGTCACGATGTTCTACACGTCGTGCAAGTACGTCTGCCCGCTGATCATCGACACGCTGCTCGCAACTGACCGCGCCCTCGATCCCGCGGAGCGCGCGCGCCTCGGCGTGCTGGTCGTGAGCTTCGACCCGGAGCGCGACGATCCGTCGGCGCTGAAGCGCGTCGCGGACAAGCGCAGGCTCGACGTGCCGCGCTGGACGCTCGCGCGAACGGAAGCGCCGGACGTGCGCAAGCTCGCTGCCGTGCTCGGCATCCAGTATCGCGCGCTCGCCGATCGCGAGATCAACCACACGAGCGCGCTCGTGCTGCTCGATGCGGAAGGGCGCATCGTCGCGCGCACGGACAAGCTCGGCGAGGTCGATCCTGCGTTCGTCGCGAAAGTGAAGGCAACGCTCGGCGAGAAACCGGCGCGGACACCCTAGGCGCCGCGCCGGCGGCCCGTCAGCGCTTCTGGTACGGGTGGAAGATGTAGTCCTTCGCCTTCACGGCCGTGTGGCACGCGTGGCCGCAGTCCGAGAGGCTCGCGGCATCGGGCGAGAACTTGTCGGACGCGGCGTCGTAGTTGAATACCGCATAGCCCCATCCCGCGCTTTTCGGGAACCGCTTGCTGTCCTTCTCGATGAGGAACGCCTGCGCGAAAACGTCGGGCACGTCGACGACGAACGGCGCTTCGGTGCTCTTCTTGAACTTCCATTGCAGCTTGGCGATCTTCGAGCCTTCCGGAAACGGCTGCCCGTTGCCCGGAATGCCGGCCTTGTAGGCCTTGATCATCGCCGGATTCGCGACGATCACCTTCAGCACTTCGTCGGTCCGCGCAGAAGAGA
>DATFRS010000101.1:0-3773 GCA_035263065.1 Rhodanobacteraceae bacterium | reverse complement strand
ACCCGCGCGATCTCTACGCCGAGATCGCGCGCGAGCACGGCTTCGCGTTCGCTCCCGAGCGGCTGCGCGTCGCGGTCAACGACGCGCTGGTCGGCTGGGACCATGCGCTCACCGACGGCGACGAGGTCGTGTTCCTGCCGCCGGTCTCCGGCGGATGAACCGCTTCGCGCTCAGCGACGCGCCGATCGACGCCGCGGCGGAGAAGGCCGCGCTCGGGCATCCGGCCGCCGGCGGCTGCGTCACGTTCGAAGGCTGGGTGCGCAACCACAACGAAGCGCGCGCGGTGACGCGACTCGATTACCAGGCCTATGGCGCGCTCGCCGAGCGCGAAGGCGCGGCGATCCTCGACGAGGCCTGCCGTCGATTCGCGCTTCGCGCGGCCCGCTCCGTGCATCGCACCGGCGCGCTCGCGATCGGCGACATGGCGGTGTGGGTCGGCGCCAGCGCCGATCATCGCGACGCCGCGTTCGCGGCATGCCGCTGGATCATCGACGAAGTGAAGCGCCGCGTGCCGATCTGGAAGAACGAGCACTACGCCGACGGCGAGTCCGGCTGGCTGCATCCCTCGGGCGACCCGGTCGGGCCCGCGTAACGCGTAGGAAAATCAACGATTTGATTCGTTGCGAATGCGGATTTTAGGCGATCCGAACGCGGCCGACCGTGCCCCGCCGGAGACTCGCGGCTCTCACTGACGCGAGGTGTCGCATGACGGGCAAGCGGTGGCAGGCATTGGCAATCGGCTTCGGGATCGCACTGGCGGCGGCGTCTGCGGGCGCCGCGGACGGCGATCTCGATCCGACCTTCGGCGACGCCGGCATTGCACGCATCGAGCCCGACGGCGTCGACACGATCGCGCTGCTGCCGATGCGCGCGCTGGAGCTTCCCGACGGCAAGCTGCTCTTCTCCGGCGCGCATCACTACCTGCCGCCGGAGAATCCGCCGTTCGAGCCGGTCGTGCGCGGCATGCTGATGCGCATGAATGCGGACGGCAGCGTCGATACCGGCTTCGGCAACTCGACAGCGCCCGGCGTCGCGGTGCTGCCCGATCTCGTGCCGGGCACGCGCATCCAGTCGATCGATGCGATGGTGCGCCTCGCCGACGGGTCGATCGTCGGCACCGGCAGCGCGATCGCCGACGCGCCGACGCAGGGCTTCGTCGTCAAGCTCGGCCCCGACGGCGTGCTCGATGCGACGTTCGGCAGCGGCGGCGTCGTGCTGTTTCCCGATGTCGGCCTGCATGCCGTCGCGGTCGATGCGGCCGGCCGTATCGTCGTGTGCGGCGAGCGCGTGCTCGAGCATTTCGTCAACGCGAGCACGGTGATCCGCCTCGACGCCGCGGGCCAGCCGGACGCGAGCTTCGGCGACGCGGGGAGCGTGTCGATCGGCTGGTCCGATGCGAGCGTGAGCGGCTACCTCGCCGATCTCGCGCTGACGCCCGACGGCGGGATCGTCGTCGGCGGACGGTTCTCGGCGTACGGGCCTGGGCTCGACACCGACTTCGCGATCGCCAAGCTCGCCGACGACGGCACGTTCGACACCGCGTTCGGCGCCGGCGGCTGGCGCGTGTTCCACGACGAAGCCGGCGCGTCGACGACCAACGGCATCGACCGGCTCGCGCTGCTCGCGGACGGACGCATCGTCTTTGCCGGCTATCGCGGCACCGGTGCCGGAACGCGCGGTGCGGCGCTCGGACGCCTCGCCGCCGACGGCAGCACCGACGCGACGTTCGGCAACGTCGCGACGCCGGGCTATCTCTACGTCGACGCGATCCCCGATGCGCCCTCCGTCGACGCGAGCGCGCTTGCGATCGGCGCGGACGGCAAGCCGGTGGTCGCGCTGACCTATTTCTCCTCGTCCGAGGACGAGCAGTTCCTCGCGTTCCGCGCGACGGCCGACGGCGCGCTTGACACGGGTTTCGCGGCGCAAGGCATCTTCTCGCTCGCGCTTGCGCCGGACGGCATGCCCGCCGACGTGCGTTCGCTGGCCGTGCAGCGCGACGGCCGCATCGTGATCGCGGGTCGCGTCATGCAGGCGATCGATCCGCCGCTGACCGACATGGTCGTCGTGCGGCTGCTCGGCGCGTCGGGCGACGACACGATCTTCGCCGACGGCTTCGACGGCTGATTCGGGGCCGCGATCAGCGCGGCGGGGCAGCTAGCGCGGCGGGAACGCGGCGTTCGCCGGCGAGCGCCTGCGCATTCGCGAGCGCCGCCGACCACGCCGAGGCGAGCCCCGCGGCATGGTAAAGCCGGAGCGGCACGAGCGAGGCCTCGTAGCTCTGGCCGGTCCACGACATGACACGCTCGGCGACGCCGCTCGCGGTCGCGAGGTCGCCGGTGCGGATCAGCCAGCGCAGGAACCCGTCGACGGCGGCGAGCATATCTATCGGCACGCGCCCGTTCGCGTCGGCGTCGGCCAGCGCCGCAGCGAATGCCGCGCGCGCCGCGTCGTCGTCGCCGCGCGATCGATCGAGCTCTGCGGCCGCGAGCGCCGCGTAGATGCGTGCCGCCGGCGCCGGTGCGGCATCGCGGAGTTTTCCGATGAGTTGCACGCTTTTCGCGGCATTCCCGCCGCCGGCAATCTCGGCGCGCACCAGCGTCAGCCAGTTGCGCTCGCGCACGCGCGCGTCGTCGGTGTCGGTCAGCATCGCGAACGCGTTGCGTGCGGCCTGCATCGCCCCGGTCGCATCGCCGTCGGCGAGCAGGAGCCGCGCCTCGATCGCCTGCGCGCGCGCCACGAGTGCGGGTGGCAGGTCCCCGCGCGCGAGCTCGTTGCGCAGATCGGACAGCAGCGTGCGCGCCATCGCCGATGCGCCGTTTGCGGCGAGGATCTCGACGCGCGTCAGCCCCGCGCCGATGCGCAGCGCCGGGTCGGCCACGCGTCCGGCGAGCGCGCGAAGGCGCGGCTCGATGCGGGACGCGGCGGCGGGCTCGAGCAACAGGAGGTGCGACTGCGCTGCGGCATCCCAGTCGTTGAGCGCTGCGTAGTCGATGCGCAGCGCTTCGAGTTTCAGCGCCGCGCGCTCGAAGATCGGCCACGCGTCGCGATAGCGGTCGCGCAGCATGTCCATCGCGGCGAGATTCGCGTCGAGGAACGCCAGCGACAGCGCGTCGCCGGCGTCGGCAAGGGCGGCGCGCGCACGCGCGAAGTCGCGCAATGCCGCTTCGTCCTCGTGTTGCGCGAGCCGCGCGGCGGCACGATTGCCGTAGGCCTTGCCGAGCTGCACGGCGTCGCGTCCGGCGGCAAGCAGGGAGATCGCCTCGTCGTGATTCTTCTCCGCGGCAACGGCATCGCCTCGTTGCAGCGCGATGACGCCGAGCGCGTCGAAGACGCGCGCGCGCAGGACCGGATCGCGCTCGGCGCCGACGTCGTCGAGCAGCGCGCGCAGCGCGGATTCGGCGTCGGCGCTGCGACCGGCCTGCGCATCGACCTTCGCCGCGCGGAAGCGGAGCTCGGGATCGGCGCGCTGCTCCGGCGTCGCCGACTCGACGAGCCGGCGTGCTTCGTCGATGCGGTCGCTCAGCGTCGCCGCCTTGATGCGTTGAAGCAGCGTGCGCAACGGCGTACCGCCCGCGGCAAGAGGAGCGCCGGCGAGCCCGAGCCGATCGGCCAGCGCGTCGGCCGCGCGCGTCGCGGCTTCGACATGCACGATGCAAGCGACCTCGACCGTCTCGTACACACGCTCGGCGCACGCACGCTGCTGCGCACGCGCGCCGACCGCACCGACGGCGGCTGGCACGTCGCGCTGGCGGCGCCGGGCGATCCGGCGCTCG
>DATFRS010000100.1:0-6514 GCA_035263065.1 Rhodanobacteraceae bacterium | reverse complement strand
GCAGTAAGCGGCCGCGAGCCAAATCCGCGGTGGCGAAGCGTGCAGCGGCGGGCCTTGGTAACATTCGCGCCCCCTGATGGCAGCGGGAATTGACCCGATGACGGTCGTTACGCGATTTGCTCCGAGCCCCACCGGCATGCTGCACGTCGGCGGGGTCCGCACCGCGCTTTTCAGCTGGCTGTACGCGCGCCACACCGGCGGCAGATTTCTGCTGCGGGTCGAGGATACCGATCGCGAGCGCTCGACCGAGGAAGCCGTGCAGGCGATCCTCGACGGCATGCACTGGCTCGGTCTCGACGCCGACGAAGGCCCGTACTACCAGACGCTGCGCATGGATCGCTACCGCCAGGTCGCCGACGATCTTCTGCGCGCCGGCAAGGCGTACTACGCCTACGAGACCAAGGAAGACATCGAGGCGATGCGCAACGCCGCGATGGCGAAGAACGAGAAGCCGCGCTACAACGGTTACTACCGCGACCGCGACGAGCCGCTGCGCGACGATCCGAACCGCGTGATCCGCTTCAAGAACCCGACCTCGGGCAGCGTCGTGTTCGACGACAAGGTCAAGGGCCGCGTCGAGTGGAGCAACGAGGAGCTCGACGACCTCGTGCTGATCCGCTCGGACGGATTTCCGACCTACAACTTCGCGGTCGTCGTCGACGACGTCGACATGAAGATCAGCGAGGTCATCCGCGGCGACGACCACGTCAACAACACGCCGCGCCAGATCAACATCTACCATGCGCTCGGCGAGGCGGTGCCGGCATTCGCGCACCTGCCGATGATCCTCGGGCCCGACGGCCAGAAGCTCTCCAAGCGCCACGGCGCGGTCGGCGTCATGCAGTACCGCGACGACGGCTTCCTGCCGCATGCGCTGCTCAACTATCTGGTCCGACTCGGTTGGTCGCACGGCGACAAGGAGATCTTCTCGCGCGAGGAGATGATCCAGCTCTTCGACATCGCCGACGTCAACAAGTCGGCGTCGCGTTTCGACGTCGAGAAGCTCTCGTGGCTGAACCAGCAGTACCTCAAGAGCGACGATCCGCTCGAGATCGCGCCGCACTTCGAATGGCACCTTCGCGCCGCCGGCATCGATCCCGAGCAGGGCCCCGATCCCGTCGACGTCATCGTCGCGCTGCGCGATCGCGCGCGCACGCTGAAGGAAATGGCCGAGAAGGCGCGCGTCTGGTATGCGCCGCTCGAAACCTACGATGACGCCGCGGTCGCCAAGCACCTGAAGACGCCGACCGCGCGCGCCGCGCTCGAAGCGGTCCACGGCAAGCTCGCCGATCTCGGCGACTGGACCGTCGAGAACGTGCACGCCGCGATCGAAGCCGCCGCGGAGTCGATCGGCGAGGGCATGGGCAAGGTCGCGCAGCCGCTCCGCGTCGCGCTGACCGGGACGCAGGTCTCGCCGTCGATCGATCACACGACGTTCCTCGCCGGCCGCGGCGAAGCGCTGCGCCGCATCGAAGCCGCCATCGCGCGGACCGGCTGATCGCACGATGGCGCTCGAATGCACGCTCGCCAGCCTCGCCTCGGTCGACCAGACCGATCCCGAGGCCGTGCAGGCGCTGCTGCAGCAGTGCACGAGCGCGCTGCTCGATCCGGCGCTCTGGGAGTGGGCGCTCGGGCTCACGCTGGCCTGCGCACTCATCGGCGCGGGCATCGGCTGGGTCAAGGGCCGCTGGCTCGCCGGCCTCGTCTGGGGCGCGGCGCTCGGGCCGATCGGCTGGCTCGTCGTCGCGCTGTCGAAGTCGGGTCTGCAGGAATGTCCCGAGTGCGGCCGGCGCAATCGCGCCGACGCGAAGGTCTGCCGCTTCTGCGGCATCGATTTCCGCAAGTACGCGGGTCAGACGTCGCGCTCGAAGCTGAAGGCGCAGGACAGCGCGCGCGGTTGGTGAAGAGTGCGGCCATGGAAGGCCGCTTCTGGAGTTGATTCGGAGGCGGCGTGACACCATAAAGGCGGGGTTCGGGACGTGGCGATCATGGACGATCGCAGAAGCAAACCGCGCGGAGTAAAGTTCGACGCATGCACAAGCCCAGCACCCACCGCCACGGCCGCCACCAGCACCATCACGACGCAAAAGCGTTCGTGGGCGCCGTCGCGAGCGCGTGCGAATTGCGCGGCCTGCGCCTCACGCCTTTACGCCTGCGCGTGCTCGAGCTCATCGCGGCGTCGGAGAAACCGGTCAAGGCGTACGACCTGCTCGACCAGCTCCGCGAAGGACGCGGCGGTGCGGCGCCGCCGACCGTCTACCGCGCGCTCGACTTCCTGCTCGAGAACCGCTTCATCCACAAGCTCGAATCGGTGAACGCGTTCGTCGGCTGCCACCATCCGAACGAAACGCACCAGGTGCCGTTCCTGATCTGCGACGTCTGCGCGGGCGCCGTCGAAATCTGCGACGAGCGCGTCGCGCGCCTCCTCGGCGAGCAGGCGCGCGAGCACGGCTTCAAGCCGCGCGCGCAGACGCTCGAAGTGCACGGCGTGTGCGAGGACTGCCGCGAAGCCGGCGCCGCGGCGCGTCAGTAGCCGTCCGATCCGTTCGAGGATCATTGACGGATCGATGGCCTTGGGCTTACATCGCGCGTCCGGTTCTGCAGGGGGATTGCGGTGGCGCTGATCGCGATTCTGTTTCTATGGGCGGTGAGCGTCGCGCTGGCGTCGTGTGCGATCAGGGTGTCGGCCCGCCTGTTGCGCGCGCGCGTACGATGGTCGCACGCGATGCTTTTCGGCCTCATCATCTTCGCGCTCAGCCTCGCGGGGCAAGGCGTGTCGGCGCGATCGGGTGTCGTGCTCGGGGCCGGCCTGGGGCTTTTGCTCGAGCTGGCCATCGGCGCGTGGTTCTTCAGCGAGCGAGGCAGGCACGCGTCGACGGGCGAGGCAATCGGCTGGGTGCGTGGCGGCGTGCTGGTGGGCCTTGCGCAGGCGATGATGGCCGCTGTCGGAATCGCGCTGATACTGCTCGTCCAGATCGCAGGCCGCTGAGTCGCGAGCGCGCGCCGCCCGGATCAGCGCGCTTCGATCCGCTGCTCCGAATCCGCGTCGAACAGATGCAGGCGATCCGTGCGGACGCCGATGTCGAGCATCGATCCCGTTTCCGGCAGCTCGCACGGCGGCACGCGCATGACGATCGCCGAGTCGTCGCTGCGCAGATTGAGGAAGATCTCGTTGCCGACGGGTTCGACCACCTCGAGGCGCGCCCGCAGTGCTGCGGCGCCGCGCTGCAGCGTCAGATCTTCCGGACGCACGCCGACGATCACTTCGCGCCCGGCAAGCCCGGTCAGGTTCGCGCCGAGCGGCAGCGATATCGAGCCCGACTCCAGTCGCGCACCGCCGTCCGTAACGACACGCCCGCGAAAGAAATTCATCGCGGGGCTGCCGAGAAAGCCCGCCACGAACACGTTCGCCGGCTTCTCGTAGAGCCGCATCGGCGTGTCGATCTGCTGGATCTCGCCGCCTTTCATGACGACGATGCGGTGGCCGAGCGTCATCGCCTCGATCTGGTCGTGCGTCACGTAAATCATCGTCGTGCCGAGCTGGCGATGCAGCTTGGCGATCTCGACGCGCATGCCGAGGCGCAGCTTCGCGTCGAGGTTGGAGAGCGGCTCGTCGAGCAGGAACACGGCCGGCTCGCGCACGAGCGCGCGCCCGAGCGCGACGCGCTGGCGCTGGCCGCCCGAGAGCTGCGCGGGCTTGCGGTCGAGCACGCGCTCGAGATCGAGCATCGCGGCCGCGCGCTTGACGCGCGTTTCGGTCTCGGCGCGCGGCGTGCGGCGCAGCGCGAGCCCGAACGCGAGATTTTCGGCGACGCTCATGTGCGGATACAGGGCGTAGTTCTGGAACACCATCGCGATGTCGCGATCGCGCGCAGGCACGTCGTTGACGACGCGCTCGCCGATCGCGAGCGTGCCGGCGCTGACCGATTCGAGGCCGGCGATCATGCGCAGCAGCGTCGACTTGCCGCAGCCGGACGGCCCGACCAACACGAGCAACTCGCCGTCCTTCGCGTCGAAGGTCGCGCCGGCGACGGCGACGTGGCCGTTCGGGTAGACCTTGCGCACTCGGTCGAGCTCGACTCGCGCCATGTATTCTCCGTGGGATATGCGCCGGCCCGATCAGGCCCGGACCCCGGCGAGAGTGCCAAATGCCGACTCGATCGGCTATCCTGCACGCCGTTAATGTAAACGTTTTCAGACGTTTGCCAAAGACTTCGCCGCTTGGGGCGCCGATGCCGCAGATGATTGAATTTCCTCAGGGTTTTCTCTGGGGCAGCGCCACCTCCGCCTACCAGATCGAAGGCTCGCCACTTGCCGACGGCGCGGGGCCGAGCATCTGGCACCGCTTCGTGCGCACGCCCGGCATGGTCAAGGATGGCGACACGGGCGACGTCGCCTGCGACCACTACCGCCGCTATCGCGACGACGTGGCGCTGATGCGATCGCTCGGGCTCAAGGCGTACCGCTTCAGCATCGCCTGGGCGCGCGTGCTGCCGGAGGGCAAGGGCCGCGTCAACGCCGCGGGGCTCGACTTCTACGACCGGCTCGTCGACACGCTGCTCGAGAATGGCATCGAGCCGCTCGCGACGCTGTATCACTGGGATCTCCCGGCCGCGCTCGACGATCGCGGCGGCTGGCTCAATCCGGACATCGCCGGCTGGTTCGCCGAGTACGCGAGCGTCCTCTACCGCAAGCTCGACGGCCGCGTGAAGAAATGGGCGACGTTGAACGAGCCGTGGGTCGTCACCGACGGCGGCTATCTGCACGGTGCGCTCGCGCCGGGGCATCGCAACCGCTTCGAAGCGCCGATCGCGAGCCATAACCTGATGCGCGCGCATGGCGCCGCGGTCAAAGCGTATCGCGCTGAAGGGAAGCACCAGATCGGCCTCGTCGTGAACCTCGAGCCGAAATATCCGGCGTCGGATTCGGCCGAGGATCGCGCCGCGGTCAGGCGCGCCGACGCGTACATGAACCGGCAATACCTCGATCCCGTATTCAAGGGCGCGTATCCGGCCGAGCTCGAGGAGATCTTCGGCGAAGCGTGGCCGACGTGGCCCGCCGAGGATTTCTCGCTGATCCGCCAGCCGATCGATTTCCTCGGCGTCAACTACTACACGCGCAACGTCACCCGGCACGACGCGAACTCCTGGCCGCTGCGCGCTTCGCCCGTGCGCCAGAATGCGACCTACACCGAAACCGGCTGGGAAGTGTTCGCGCAGGGCCTCACCGACACGCTGACCTGGGTCCGCGACCGCTACGGCAATCCGCCGGTCTACATCACCGAAAATGGGTCCGCGTTCTACGATCCGCCAGAGGTCGAGGGCGAGACGCTCGACGATCCGCTGCGTGTCGACTACCTGCGCAAGCATCTCTGCGCGGTCCACGCGGCGATCGCGCAGGGCTGCGACATCCGCGGCTACATGGCGTGGTCGCTGCTCGACAACCTCGAATGGTCGCTCGGCTTCTCCAAGCGCTTCGGCATCGTGCACGTCGACTTCGCGACGCAGAAGCGCACGCCGAAGGCCAGCGCGCGGCTCTATGCCGACGTCGTCGCCAGCAATGGCCGCGTGCTCGGCGCTGCCGGTTAGCACGCGCGCCGCTTCGCGGTATCTTCTGGCGATGAACCCGTCCGCCGCTCCCGTGCTCGTCGCCGACATCGGCGGCACGCACGCGCGCTTCGCGCTGGTCGACCCGGCCGCGAAGGAGCCGCTCGTCGGCGGCAGCGCCCGCCGCTATCGCGGTGCCGAGTTCGCTTCGTTCGCCGAGGCCGTGCGCCGCTACCTCGGCGAGATCGGCGCGAAGCCCGCAACGATCGTGATCGCGGCGGCGGGCCTGCGCGTCGACGGCGAGCTGCGCCTGACGAACCTCCCGTGGGTCATCCAGCGCCGCGAGATCGAGGCCGAGTTCGGCTTCAGCCGCGCCGCGCTGATCAACGACTTCGCCGCGATGGCGCTCTCGGTTCCGCTGCTCGCCGCGCACGACCTCTGCACGATCGGCGCGCCGCCGCCCGCGCGATTCGACGCGAAGGCGACGCAGACGTTCGCGATCGTCGGCCCGGGCACCGGGCTCGGCGTCGGCGCGCTCGCCGTGCGCGAGGGCCGCCTGCACGCGCTCGAAACCGAAGGCGGCCACTCGAGCTTCGCGCCCGGCAACGCCGAGGAAATCGAGCTGCTGCGCCGCCTGGCGCTGCGCTTCGGCCACGTATCGAGCGAGCGCGCGCTGTGCGGCAGCGGGCTCGTCAATCTCTACCGGACGCTGTGCGAGATCGACGGCATCGCCGCCCGCCCGCTCGCGCCCGAAGAGATCAGCGCCGGCGCGCACGTCGATTCGATGTGCCGGCGCGCGGTCGAGCGCTTCTGCGAGATCCTCGGCGCGGTCGCCGGCGATCTCGTGCTGACGTTCGGCGCGTGGGACGGCGTCTACCTCACAGGCGGCATCGCGCAGCAGCTGCTGCCGTGGATCGAAGCCGGCGGATTCCGGCGGCGCTTCGAGGACAAGGGCCGGCTGTCGTCGG
>DATFRS010000099.1:0-4796 GCA_035263065.1 Rhodanobacteraceae bacterium | reverse complement strand
CAGCGCGAGCCCGAAGCGGAGCTGATCGCCGCTCGCGCGCCGCGGCTCGGCGAACTGCGGCACGAGCTCGGTCGGCCGCATGATCGGGCCGGCGACGAGGTGCGGGAAGAACGTCACGAACAGCGCGTAGTCGAGGAAGTTGCGCGCCGGCGCGGCGCGGCGCAGGTACACGTCCAGCGTGTACGACAGCGTCGCGAACGTATAGAACGAGATGCCGACCGGCAGCACGATGTTGAACGCCGGCGGCTGGTAGTCGATGCCGTCCGTCGCGACTAGCGCGCGGAAGTTCTCGAGCAGGAACGTGCCGTACTTGAAGTACGCGAGCATGCCAAGATTGACCACGACCGACAGCAGCATCCACGCGCGCCGCGCCGAGGGCCGCTCGGACTTGACCAGGCCCTGCGCCGCGTACCAGTCGACGACCGTCGAGACCCAGAGCAGGATCACGAACGGCGGATTCCACGCGGCGTAGAAAAGGTAGCTCGCGACGAGCAGGTTGACCTTGCGCGTCGTCCAGCTGAACGGCATCGAGTGCAGCGCGAGCACGCACGCGAAGAACACGACGAACGTCAACGAGTTGAAGACCATCCGCGCCCTCCCGGCACGACAAACGGCGGCGCAGCGTCGCGGTGCGCGACACGGCGTTACTCTTCAACATACGTAAGGCAGGGCGTGAACCTGTCACGCGCGCTGCCGCTCTCCCCCACGCCGGGATTCTGGCACGGCGGGTCGGGACCCGCGTGAAGGCCGCCCGGCGCGTTGACGATCCGGCGAAAGCGTCTAGGATTCAGCCGTGCCGCCGGGGCGCCGAGCGCGTCCGGCGGCACGATCGAACGTCCACGGAGGTCCCCATGAAAGGTCTCAACCAGAAAAAGAGCGAAAAGAAGAAGCCCGCCAAGACGATGAAGGAAAAGCGCGCCGAGAAGCAGGCGAAGAAAGCCGCCAAGGGCCGCTGAGCGCCCTTCAGGGCCCGGCCGGCGCGCCCGCGAACACCGCGAGCATGCCGGCGTAGGGCTTCACCATCATCGAGGGCGCGCCCGCATAGCCGCCCTCGGCCGTGTAGATCTGCGAGAGCGTGCCGTCTAGATAGAGCGCGTCGCGGCAGCCGATCTCGTCGCGGAACACGCGCGCGAACTGGTGGAAACTCACCGGCACCTCGCTGACCGCGAATACGACGCTGTCCGGCGTGCGCGCGCAGACGCCACTGCGCCATTTGCGGCTCTCGGAGCCTTCGTCGAAGTTCGCGTTGAGCGCGCCGTCGATGACCAGCATCGGGCCCGACTGCGTCGCGAGCCGCGCGTCGATGCCGCGCGCGCGCCAGTCGCCGGTCGCGACGACGCCCGCGTGACCCTCGCGGTCGACGTAGAAGACGCCGTTCGGCTGGATGCCGAAGTTGCCGCTGCGCCCGCGCGTCGTGTTGAGCCCCCGCAGCTGCTCGCCGTCCGCGATCGTGAGCCCGAGCGGCCGGAACTCGCGATCGTAGATGCCGGCGTTGGTCGCGAAGCGCAGCGTGCGCCCGTCGGCGCGCCGCAGCGCTTCGATGCTGCCGTAGGGCTTGCCGTCGGCATCGCGCCAGCGCAGCTCGAGCGCATCGTGCGCGAGATCCAGCGTGACGACGCGATAGTCGGCGTCGCCGGCGTGCAGCGTGCGGCTTTCGAGCGCAGCGACGCCGCGCGGATCGAAGCCGGTGAAAGCGAAGAACGCGGCGAGCGCGCGCAGGCATCGATGCGATCGCATGGACGCGATTGTCGCCCGACACCGCGTCGACACGCCAGCCGCTACAATCGCGGTCCACGCAGGAGACCGGCCATGCCATCGTTCGACGTCGTATCCGAAGTCGACAAGCACGAGCTCACCAACGCCGTCGACCAGGCGAGCCGCGAGCTCGGCAACCGCTTCGACTTCAAGGGCATCGAAGCGAGCTACGAGCTCGACGGTTTCGTCATCACGCTTTCGGCGCCGAGCGATTTCCAGCTGAAGCAGATGCTCGAGATCCTGCGCCAGCGCCTCACCGCGCGGAAGATCGACGTGCGCGCACTCGACGTCGCGGAGCCCGAGGTCAACCTCGCCAGCGCGAAGCAGAAGGTCACCGTCAAGCAGGGCATCGAGCAGCCGGTCGCGAAGAAGATCATCGCGTCGATCAAGGCGGCCAAGCTCAAGGTCGACACGCAGATCAACGGCGAGAAGCTGCGCGTCAGCGGCAAGAAGAAGGACGACCTGCAGATGGCGATCGCGCTGCTGCGCAAGACCGAGATCGAAGTGCCACTGCAGTTCGACAACTTCCGCGACTAGCGCCTCGCCTTCAGCGCGACGATCGCGGCGAGCGCCGCGTTCTTCTGATCCGCGCCCCACGGCGGGCCCGCGCCGCGGCCGAGATCGGCGATCAGCGCGGCCGGGGCGCGCCCGATCGCCCGCTCTGCCGTCCCGGTCAGCGTCTTCTCGACGATCGACGCCAGCCGCACGCCGCTCGCATCGACCGCGCGCTCCAGCGCCGCCGGAAACATCGCGCCTTCGGCCTGGTGCATGCGGAAATGCACGGCGAGGATCTCGCGCGTCGTCCAGGGTGGCAGCGGCTTCGACGGCCTCAGCACCGCGCACGCGGCGACGTCGTGCGAGGCCGCGCGCATCGCCTCGACGAGCTCGCGCACGGTTCGCTTCGAACCGCTCGCCGCGGAGCGTCGCGCGCGCTCGACGAGCGCATCGCCCTCCTTCGCCGGCAGATCCTCGGCCGCGTGATACGGCGCCTTCGCCCACGGCGAATCGCCGGGCTCGATCAACGTGACTTTGCGCCGGTCGACGAGGCGCAGGCGCGTGCCGTCGGCGCCGACCACCACGGCAACGGCCCAGCCCGAGTGCGACTTGAATCCGATCGCGACCTGCATGCGACCTCCGCCGCGAAGCCTAGCACCGGGCCGTGCCTAGTCGTTCCCGCGCACGGCGGCGTCAAGCAGCGTCTGCGCGGCGCGCTTGCCGGCGCGGATCGGGTTGGCGACGCCTTTGATGTACGCCTCGGTCACCGCGCCGTCGAGGAGGATCACGATCTGGTCGGCCAGCTCGGCGCGTCCCTTGCGGCCTTCGTCGAGCGCACCGAAGATCCTTTCGCGCAGCGCGCGCTTGTAGGCCTGCACGACCGCGTAAACGGCGCCGTGCGGATTCTCGTCCTGGAAGCTCGCGTGGATGAACGAGCAGCCGCGGAAGCCGGCGCGGTCGCAGCCCTTGCCGAAGTGGTCGAACACCGCGCCGACGCGGCCGCTCTCGGTCCGCGATGCCGCGATGACCGCGTCGAGATTGCGCAGCGTGTTCTGCGCACTGTCCCGATACACGGCGACGGTCAGCGCTTCCTTCGAGGCGAAGTTGTTGTACAGCGTCATGCGCGCGACGCCGGCCGTGTCCGTCACGTCGTTGATGCCGACGTTCGCCGCGCCTCGCTCCGTGAAGAGGCGCCGGGCCGTCTCGATCAGACGGGCCCGGCCGCCGGCCGCTTCGGTCCTGGCGCCGGCTTTTTTCGGTTTGCGCTCCATTGACTCTCCGTCGATTTTTCGTGATACTAGGTAGACTAGTCTACCTACTATAGACCGTCATGCCAAACATCCGTCTCTGGTTCTCCCCCGGAGCGTGCTCCGTCGCGCCCCGCATCCTCCTCAATGAGATTGGCGCGTCCTACCAGGCTATCAGGACCGCCATTGCCGATGGCGCCCATCTCACGGACGAGTTCGTCCGGCTCAATCCGAAGAAGCGCGTGCCGGTACTCGCGCTCGACGACGCGGTGATCACGGAACTGCCCGCCATCGCGACGGCGATCTCGCAACTTGCGCCGGAGCGGAGCCTCATGGGCAAGGGCGGCCTCGACACCGTCCGCGTCTACGAATGGATGAACTGGCTCTCCGGCACGCTGCATGCGCAAGGTTTTGGCGCGCTGTGGCGACCGCTGCGCTTCTCGGCGGATCGGACCACGCACGAAAGCATCGGCGCGCAGGGCCGCGCCACGATCGCGGATTGCTTCGACGCGATCGAGCAGAAGCTTGTCGCACCGTTCGCCGTCGGCGGCGCGTTCACGTCGGTCGATGCGTTCCTGCTCGTCTTCTACCGCTGGGGCAACCGCATCGGCATCGAGATGCCGGCGCGCTATCCGCGCTACGCGCAATTCGCGCGCACGCTCGCCGCGCGCGACGCCGTCGTCGCCGCGTTCGAGGCCGAGAACATCGCACTCGACGGAACGCGATAGAACACAGCCTTCCCCGACCGGCCGTCGGCGACTTCGTCGCGGCCCGCATCCCGCGCGCCGTGGCGACCGGCCGGGGAAGGACTGCGCCCTCCTTTCAGGTCAGAGCGAGCGCAGGAAGTTGAGGATGTCCTGCTTCTTCGACTCGTCGATGTGGTTGAACGTCCAGATCACCGCGTTCGCTTCCGAGCCCGGGCTGTAGTGCGCCTGAATCGCGTTCAGGAGACCGCCGTTGGTCGGCGTCGCACGGCCGTCGTGCAGGAAGAAGATGCGCTGGCCGACGCCCCACAGCGGCGCCGTGCGGAACTCCTTCCCGTTCGCCGCACCCTGCACGACGTTGTCCGCGAGCCCCGTGCCCATGTTGTGCACGAGCAGGTCCGAATAGAGGTTCGCGTTCTGGCGATCGAGGCCCGGCGTGAAGTTCGAGCCCGCCGTCTGCAGCGTCGGCGTGTGGCACAGATCGCAGTGGATCGACGAAAAATACGTCTTGCCGCGCGCGATCGAAGTCTGCGGCGGATTGCCCGGAATGCCGGTGTTCGACGGCATCGGCGGCGCGAGGAAGCGCATGAACACG
>DATFRS010000098.1:0-16638 GCA_035263065.1 Rhodanobacteraceae bacterium | reverse complement strand
GCTCCTGCATGCCTGGTCGGGCTACCGGCGTTACGCGTGGGGCCACGACGACCTCGATCCGATCTCGAAGAAGCCGCACGACTGGTACGCGAAGCCGCTGCTGATGACGCCGGTCGATGCGCTCGACACGTTGATCATCATGGGGCTGCGCGACGAGGCCGACGCGGCGCGCGAGCTGATCGCGACGAAGCTCGACTTCGATCAGGACATCTACGTCAAGAATTTCGAGATCACGATACGTCTTCTCGGCGGGCTGCTGTCGGGCTATCAGCTCACCGGCGACGAGCGCCTGCTGCGCAAGGCCGAGGATCTCGGCAGGCGCCTGCTGCCGGTGTTCGATTCGCCGACCGGCCTGCCGTACGTCGAAGTCAACCTGCGCACGGGCAAGACGCGTGGCACCAGGACGAATCCGGCCGAGACGGGCACGCTGCTGCTCGAGTTCGGCACGCTGTCGAAGCTGACGGGAAAGCCCGAGTTCTACGCGAAGGCGAAGCGCGCGCTGGTCGAGACATGGAAGCGGCGCTCGCCGATCGATCTCGTCGGTGCCGAGATCGACGCCGGGACCGGCGCGTGGACAGACACCGAGTCGCACGTGTCCGGCGGCATCGACTCGTACTACGAATACCTGTGGAAGTGCGCGCGCCTCTTCGGCGACGCCGACTGCGCGTCGATGTGGAAGCCGTCGATCGCCGCGGCGAACCGCTATCTCGCCGACGGCGTCGACGGCGCGCTCTGGTACGGCTACGCGGACATGGGCACCGGCAAGCGCACGCACACGACGTTCGGCGCGCTCGATGCGTTCTTCCCGGCACTGCTCGCGCTGTCCGGCGACGTGCCGCGCGCGGCGCGCCTGCAGGACTCGGCGTTCGCGATGTGGCAGCGGAACGGCATCGAGCCCGAGGTCTACGACTATCGATCGCACGCGATCCCGTATCCGGGCTACGCGCTGCGGCCCGAGATCGTCGAGTCGGCGTACTACCTCCATCACTACACGCACGACGCGAAGTATCTCGCGATGGGCCGCACGATGTTCCGCGACTTCGTGCGCTACTGCCGCACGGACGCGGGCTACGCGGCGCTGTCCGACGTCGTCTCGAAGACGAAGAAGGACCGCATGGAAAGCTACGTCTTCGCCGAGACGTTCAAGTACTACTACCTCCTGTTCGCGCCGCAGGCGATCGACTTCGATGCGGTCACGTTCAACACCGAAGCGCATCCGCTGCGGGCGACATGGGCGGAGACGAAGCGCTGACGGATCTACTGCGCGCGCGTGCTGTGGAGGAACCCGATGCGCCACCGTCCGTGCTCTTTCCGGAGCACGGCCGACTCGAGCCACGTCATGTCCTTGCGGCCGCCGGCATCGGCGATCGAGCCCTGGTTGACGTAGGTGATCCACGCGACGTCGTTCGCGCGCCGGACCTGCGGCTCGGTCACGTGCCACTCGTAGACGTTGCCGGCGGCGTGCAGCTTCCGGATCAGCGCGATCAGCTCGTCGCCGGCGAAGCGCTTGCCGTTGTCGAAGGCGTAGAAATCGTGCGCGGTGACGGCATGGAACCTGTCGAGGTCGTCGGCCGCCATGGCGTCGAGCATCGTCGAGACGGTCGCCGCGATATCCGCCGCTTCGTCGGCGGGCGCGGCGTCAAGACGCATGCAGGCGAGGGAGCAGATCAGCACGACGCAGGCGACGATGCGCCGGCCCTTCGATCGAATGTTCATGAGCAATGCCCCGTCGGGATCCATGAGCATCATACGATCGGCGCCCGGCGATCGGACATCGGAGGCGACGCGCAAAAAAAAGAAACCCCGCTGGTTGCGGGGTTTCTCGTCCATGCAGCGGGTCGCGCTTACTGGGCTTTCCTGAGGCTCTCGGCATACGCCTTCGACTCGACGGCCTCGACCGTGATGCGCAGCGCGATGTCATCGCTGACGCCGGGCACGTACTTCGTGATGCCGAAGTCCGAGCGCTTGATCGTCGCCGACGCGTCGAAGCCGGCGCTCGTTGCGTTGTTGCGGAGCGGATGTCCGCCGATCTTGTTGACGGTCACGTCGAGCGTCACCGGATGCGTCGCGCCGTGCACGGCGAGGTCGCCGGTCACCTTGAGATGGTTCGCCGCGGCGCCTTTCTCGACCTTCGTGCTCTTGAACGTCGCGGTCGGATACCTGGCCGCGTCGAAGAAATCGGGCGACTCCATGTGTGCGTCGAGCTTGGGCACGTTCGAGTTGATCGCGTCGAGCGGAATCGTCACGCTGACCTTCGAGCGCGTCGGATCGGCTTCGTCGTAGTCGAGAGTGCCGTCGAGCTTGCCGAACACCGCGCCGGGGTTCGAGAAGCCGAAGTGGTTCCACGAGAAGTGGATCTGCGTGTGCTCGGGATCGAGCGTGTAGGTCGTGGCGAGCGCCGGGATCGCGGTCAAGGCGAGGGCGCTGCCGAGCAGCGTACGAGCGAACATGGAAGGCTCCTGGTCGATTCGGTGGATGCTTCCGTGCGTCAAGACGAAGAGCCTCGGCACCCGAAGCGTCAGGAATAATAGGGATCGTCGCGGCGGAAACTCGTTCACCCTAGTGAACGATCTGTTCGCGGTCAGGCGGTCGTTTCGGATTCGCGGATCGTGTACGCGTCAGCGCTCGCGTCGCGCGCCGAGCCGGCCCGGCGAAACGCCGAGCTCGCGCCGCACCATCGCGCTGAACGCGCTGGGGCTCTGATAGCCGAGGCTCAGCGCGGCTTCGGTCACGGAGACGCCTTCGGCGAGGAGCTGCCGAGCGACGAGGAGGCGAAGTCGCCGCTGCCAGTCCGCGAAGCCGACGCCGGTCTCCTCCTGGAAATGCCGGATGAACGAGCGTCGGCTCATGCCGGCGAGCTTCGCCCAGTCGTCGAGACTGCGCGCATCCGACGGATCGGACTGCAGCGCATCGGTCACGCGCAACAGACGCGGATCGCGCACGCGCGGAAGACCGAGGTCGAGCGGCGGCGCGCGCCGCACCTCGTCGTAGAGCAGGTAGCGCAGCGCATCACGCCGCTCGACGTCCGCCTCGCCGGTTTCCTCCCAGGCATCCATCAGCGCCGCGAGGAACGGCGAGACTTCGATCACGCACGGCTCGGCCGGAAGGTCGGGCGGGATCGGCAGCGGGAACGCGATCGTGCGCAGCCGGCAGCCGCGCGGGCCCATCTGCGTCGCATGCGGGACGCCGGCCGGCATCCACACCGCATGCGCGGGCAGCACGACCCAGAGCCGCGAGGCGATGACCTGCGTGCACGATCCCTCCGCCGCGTAGCTCAGCAGCGCTTCGTCGTCGTGCGTGTGCGCCTCGAAGTGCGAGGCGGGCGGCATGTCGTGCACGAGCACGTCGATGCGGACCATGAGCGGGTCGAATGCTCCGGGTTGGCACTTTCGCGACATAGATTGGCACCGTGCCGGGCGCGCGTGAAGCGGGGCGCCGCTACAAAGGTCGCATCCGCCGCGCGGCGGCGTCATCGACGGAAAGACGACATGCCTTCTGCGAACGCGCTCCCGAAAACGCTGCTCCAGCTCGCCGGCGCATCGCCGGTGCCGAGCCCGCTCGAAAATGCGGCGCTCGTGCTGATCGACGCGCAGCTCGAATATGTCTGCGGCGCCGTGCCGCTCGCCGGCATCGACGCGGCCGTCGCGCACGCCGCGCGTCTCCTCGCGCTCGCGCGCGAACGTGCCGTGCCGGTGTTCCACGTGGTGCATCTCGGCAAGGCCGGCGCGCCGGCGTTCGACCCGCTCGGTTGGCGCGCCGCGATCATTCCGGCGCTCGCGCCGCGCGACGGCGAGAAGGTCGTCGTGAAGTCGCTGCCGAACGCGTTCGCCCGCACGATCCTCGAGCACGAAATCCGCGCGACGGGCCGCGGCGAGCTGATCGTCGCGGGCTTCGCCACGCACATGTGCGTCAGCGCGACGACGAGGGCCGCGCTCGACCTCGGCTTTCGCTGCACCGTCGTCGCCGGCGCGACGGCGACGCGCGACCTGCCGAATCCGCTCGGCCGCGGCGTCACGCCGGCGGCCGTCGTCCAGGACGGCACGCTGGCGGCGCTCGCCGACCGGTTCGCGGTGATCGTGGCGGATGCCGATGCGTGGACTCCCGCGAGCGAGCGCGTCGGAGAGCCATCATGTGGATGAAAGCGCTCGCGGTATTCGGTGTCGTCGCGTTCCTCCTCACCGCGAACGGGATGCTGACGGCCGGCCTGCCGCTCGGCTGGCGCGCGATCGGCTTCCCGGCGCAGGACATCGCGTGGCTCGCCGCGTGCGGCTACGCAGGCGTGCTGCTCGGCGGTTTCGTCAATCCCTCGATCGTGCGCGCCGTCGGCTGCCGCCGCGGCTATCTCATGTTCGTCGCGTTGTTCGCCGTGGGTTGCGCGGGTTTTCTCCTGCCGGCGTCGATCGTCGTCTACGGCGCCGCGCGCGTGACGGCGGGCTGCGCGATCGCCGGACTGTATCTCCTGATCGAAAGCCGCCTCAACGCGATCGCGAGGCCCGCGAGCCGCGCGCGGCTCCTCTCGACGTACATGGTCGTGCTGTACGTCGCGCAGGCGACCGGCGCGAACCTCGCGACCTCGGGCCCGATCGCGGGCGCGCGCATGCTGCCGGTCGCGATTGCGCTGATCCTCTTCGCGGCGCTCGGCCTGAAGTGCTTTCCGGAGATGCCGGTCGCCAAGCGCGAGCGCGGCCTCGCACAGCTTCGCGAGCTGTTGCGCACTTCGCCCGAAGGCTACGCGGGCGGACTCGCGGCCGGCATGCTGTTCGGCACGTTCTACGGGCTCGGCCCGGTGTTCGCCGAGGCGCATCTGTCTGCGCCGGCGCGCACGGGCCCGCTCATGGCGACCGCGATGCTCGGCGCCGTGATCGGTCTCCTCCTCGCAGGCAAGTTCGCGGGCGCGTTCCGCACGACCGCCGGCGTCGCGTGCGTCGCGCTCGCGGGCGGCGCATCGGCGCTGGCCGTCGCGGCCGGAAGCGGCGCGGGCGACACCGTGCTTTTCGCGCTCGTCGCGGTGTTCGGTGCCGTCGCGTTTCCGCTCTATCCGCTCGCGTCGGCGTGCGTCAACGCGAACGTCGCGCCCGCGTCGCGCATCGCGGCGAACGGGCTCTATCTCCTGACGTCGGGCATCGGCGGCGTGGTGGGACCGCTCTGCGCCGGTGAGCTCCTGCGTGTCGCCGGCAGCGCGGCGCCGTTCATCGTCGTCGCCGCGTCGTCGCTCGCGCTGGCGCTCTTCGTCGCGCTGCGGACGGTGCGCAGCCTGCGCGCGTCGGCGCGTCTCGTCGGCGCCGCCGGTTCGATATCGCCGACGAGCGGTATGCCCCATGGCTGACTCCGCTGCGTTTTCACATGCTCGCTGCGCGGCGGGAACTAGCCTTTGCGCGGGGCACAGGAGTTCTTGCTCGCGAACTGGGGATCGGCGGACGCCGACGGGATGGTTGTGCGATGGGCATGACAGGATTCGAGCATCGGCGCCAGGACGGCGCATGCGATCGATCAGCGCGACGGATGTGCCGTGTCGGCGTGACGGTGCAGTAGTCGTGCGGTTCCTGCTGGCACTGCGCGAGGTCGACGCCGATCTCCACTGCGTGATGATCCCGGACCTCCCGGGCTGCCGCGCGGTCGGCCGCGACGCGCAGCAGGCGATCCTCTACGCGCGCCGCGCGATCGACGAGCATTGCCGGCTGCTCGCGCGCGACGGCGAGCCGATGCCCGAGACGCAGCCGCTCGAGCGCCACACGCCGCTGCCCGATCTCTTCGCCGAAGCGACGTGGACGTCCGTCGACGTGCCGATCGAGCACTATTTCGAACACTGAACGCGATACCTTTTGACCCGCAACGGCGAGCCGCGTACGCTGCGCGCCGTCATGCGCATCACGTTCGAACTCGAACCCGCCGACATCGAGCGCTTCCAGGCCGCGCTGACGCGCGCGCGCCGCATGACGCGCTGCGCCGACGAAGTCGACGTCATCGACGCGGCGAAGTACGCGCTCGATCATCTCTCGGCGAGCTCGGCGCCGGCCTACGTGCGGCGACGCCTCGTCGAAGTACAGCGTCTGATCCTGATGCTCGAGGACGAGGCCTGGGCGCTCGGCGATCCCGAGCGCTCGGAAGTCGTCGAGACGCTCGCGTATTTCAGCGATCCGGACGATCTGATCCCGGACGACATCGAGGTGATCGGCCTCCTCGACGATGCGATCATGCTCGAGCTCCTGCTGCGTCGCCTGCGCCGCGTGCTGAGCGCGTACGCCGAATTCTGCGCGTACCGCACGACGCTCGCGGCGATGCCGGGCGATGCCGAGACGCGGCGCTCGCATGCGCGCTGTCTCGCCGAGCGGCGCGTCAAGCTGCAGGCGCGCATGCGGCGCCGGCGCACGCGATCGGCCAAGCCCTGAAGGGTCACGCCGCCGCGAGCGACTCGCGCCGCGCGAGAATCAGGTAGCTGTTGAACGGCGTGCGGCCCCAGAGCGGCGCGATGCGCACGACGAAGCCCATGCGCGTCAGCGGCGACTCGATCTCGGCGCGCGTCGGATAGTGGCTGACCGGATAGCGCATCCAGCGCAGCGCGCGGGCGAACGCCTCTTCGGCGACCGTGACGCGAAAGCGCCAGCCGGGCTCGCGCAGCACGTTGCGGATCAGCAGGAGCCCGCCGACCTGCACGCGCGCGGCGGCGTCCGCGAGCAGGCGTTGCTGCGCGCCGCCCGGCAGGTAGTGGAGCACGTCGAACAGCGCGACGTCGCCGGAGAAATCCGGCAGCGTCGCCGCCGATGCGACGTCGAATGCGAGATCGACCGTGCCGCGCTCGGCCGCGCCGCGCGCTTCGGCGATCTTGGCTTCGTCGAGGTCGACGCCGCGGTACGGCGCGCCGAAGCCGTGCTCGCGAAGATACTGGCCGCAGAGGCCGAGGCCGCAGCCGATGTCGAGCAGCGGGCGAGGGGAGCCCGCGAGCTCCGCGGCGACGGCGGGGAACAGCGGATCCCAGCGCAGCTTGCCTCGCGCGTACGAGCGGAGCGAGGGCCAGCGATAGCGCGCGGCAATGCGGTTGCGGACCGTCGCGTCCGCCGTCACGCGGGCCAGGTCTCGGTGAAGAGGCGCAGGAAATTGCCGCCGAGCACCTTCTCGATGGCGCGGTCGGATTTGCCGCGTTTGGACAGGAGCGCCGCGATCGTCTCGAGGCGGCGCGGCGAGTTGAGATCGGGCACGAACGTGTATACGGCCGTCGTCTCGCCCGGCGCGGACACGCCGCGCGCCTTGCGCTCGGCGATCTCGTCGGCGAACGCCTTCTTGTATTCGTCGGTGAGCTGCACCGTGGAGATCATGCCGTCGGTGCCGAGGCCGACGTGATCCTCGCCGGCGACGTCGAGCGCGTGCTCGATGTGCGCGATGACGTCCTCGGCCATCGGCTGGCCCGACGTGCGCAGGTACGGCATGAGATAGATGCCGACGACGCCGCCGCGCTCGGCGAGCGCGCGCAGTGTCTTGTCGTTCTTGTTGCGAGGCAGGTCCGATACCGCGGCACAGCCGGCGTGCGTGATCGCGACGGGCTTCTTCGACGACGCGATCGCTTCGTCGGTCGTGCGCCGTCCGCAGTGGCTGAGGTCGACGAGCACGTTGCGGGCGTTCATGCGCTCGACGAGATCGCGGCCGAACGTGCTGAGGCCGGCGTCGCCGGGCTCGAGGCAGCCGTCGCCGACGAGATTGCGGCGGTTGTACGTGAGCTGCACGATGCGCACGCCGAGGCCGTGGAACGTGTCGAGCCGGTCGAGGTCCTCGCCGAACGGCGTCGCGTCCTGAAAGCCGTAGATGATCGCGAGGCGGCGGCTCTTCTTCGCGGCGGCGAAGTCGCGCGCGTCGTTGAGCTTCATCAGCACGTCGGGATGCGCGGCGATCTCGCTGTCCCAGTGCGCGATGCTCTCGATCGCGCCGTCGTAGTCGCGCACGTAGCTGCCGACGCGGCCGACCGTGAGGTTGACCGCCGTGATGCCGGACGCGCGCACGTCGGCGAGGTCGCTCGCGTCGAGCGCGGCGCCAGGCTTGTTCGCGCTGCCGGGTCCGCCGAGCGCGTCGATGACCGTGGCGCGCTCGTAGCCGCGCCACGATGTCGCTGGTGCATTCGCCGCGGCATCCGCGCGTGTCGAAGGGAACGCCGCGGCGAGCGTGCCGGAAGCGAGGGCGGCCATGAATTCGCGGCGCGTGGCGAGAGGAAGCGTCATCGGATCGGCTCGTATCGGCAACGGGAACGGATCGATTGTGGCCGGCCGCCCGAGCGCGCACAAGGCGGGCGGGTGCGCGCGGGCGGCGATTCGACATATGCTCGGCGCTTCGTCTGCCCCGACACCGACGGAACGCGGCATGCAATTCCTTTCGATTCTGCGCGAGCTCGACACGACGCAACGCAAGGTCGTGCTGGCGAGCTTCCTCGGCTGGACGCTCGACGCGTTCGACTTCTTCCTGCTCGTGTTCGTCATCCCGGAAGTCGCGCGCGAATTCCACGTCGGCACCGCCGAGGTCGCGTTCTCGCTGACGCTGACGCTCGCGATGCGCCCGCTCGGCGCCTTCATCTTCGGGCGGCTCGCCGATCGCTACGGCCGGCGGCCCGTGCTGATGGTCGACATCGTGCTGTTCGCGGTGCTCGAAGCCGCGTCCGCGCTCGCGCCGTCGCTGGCGGCGCTGCTGATCGTGCGCGCGCTCTTCGGCATCGCGATGGGCGGCGAGTGGGGCATCGGCGCATCGCTCGCGCTCGAATCGATTCCGGCGAAGGCGCGCGGCGTCGTGTCGGGCCTGCTGCAGGAAGGCTACGCGGTCGGCTATCTGATCGGCGGGCTTTTCTACATTGCGCTCTTCGATCACATCGGCTGGCGCGGCATGTTCGCGCTCGGCATCCTGCCGGCGCTCCTCGTGCTGTTCATCCGCCGCCACGTGCCGGAATCGCCGGTGTGGACCGAAGCCGGCGCGGGCGCGCCGCGACCCGGCCTCCGCGAAACGATGCGCGGCCGCTGGCCGCTCTTCGCGTATCTCGTCGTGCTGATGATGTGCTTCAACATGTTCAGCCACGGCTCGCAGGATCTCTATCCGACGTTCCTCAAGGAGCAGCTCCATTTCGACACGCGCACGGTCGGCACCCTGACCGTGGTCCTGAATCTCGGCGCGATCATCGGCGGGCTCTTCTTCGGCAGCCTGTCGGAGAAGATCGGCCGGCGCCGCGCGATCATCATCGCGGCGCTCCTGTCGCTGCCGATGATTCCGCTATGGGCATTCGGCGGCTCGGTCGTGATGCTCGGCATCGGCGTGTTCCTGCTGCAGATCATGGTGCAGGGCGCCTGGGGCGTCGTGCCGGTGCATCTCAACGAGCTCTCGCCGAGCGCCGTGCGCGGCACGCTGCCGGGCTTCGCCTACCAGGGCGGCAACCTGCTCGCGTCGTTCGCGGCGCCGGTGCTGACGCATCTCGCCGTGCAGCACGACAAGAACTACGCGCTCGTGATGGCGATCTTCATCGCGGGTGTCGCCGTGCTGCTCGCGATCGTGACGGCGCTCGGGCCCGAGGCGCGCGGCGCCGAGTTCCGCGGAACCGCCGCCGCGCCCGGTCCGTGACGGGCGCGGGCCCAACTGCTAGGCTGCGCGCCCGCTTCGGAGTCGGCAATGAAGGTCGAAAACAACAAGGTCGTCGCGTTCCACTACACGGTCAGCGAGAACGGCGAGGCCGTCGAGTCCTCGCGCGAGCGCGGCGAGCCGCTGGCGTTCCTGGTCGGCCACGGCGGGTTGATTCCGGGCCTCGAAGCCGCGCTGATGGGCCGCGAGGCGGGCGAGAAGTTCGACGTCAGCGTGCCGCCCGAGCAGGCCTACGGCGAGCGCCGCGCGGACTTCACGCAGCGCGTGCCGAAGAAGTACTTCCGCGATCCGGATCACCTCAGGCCCGGCATGCTGACCGTGCTGTCGACGCGCGAAGGCGGCCAGCGCCAGGTCGAGGTGCTGAAGGTCGGCTCGAGCGTCGTCGACGTCGATCTCAACCATCCGCTCGCCGGCAAGACGCTCGCGTTCGACGTCGAAATCGTCGACGTGCGCGACGCGACGCCGGAAGAGATTTCGCACGGCCATGCGCACGGCGTTTCCGGCCACGGCCACCAGCACTGAGCCCTCAGTCGAGCACGCGCTTGCCGTAGGCGAAGTGATCGCTCCACCAGGCGCCGTCGAGCCGGTCGAGGCGCACGGTGCCGCCGCGGTTCGGCGCGTGCACGAAGCGCTGCTCGCCGACGTAGATGCCGACGTGGCTGATGCGGCGGCCTTCCTCGAAGAAGACGAGATCGCCGGCCTGCAGGTTGTCCCGGTCGAGCCGCCGCGCGCGCAGCTCGCTCATGTCCGACGACGTGCGCGGCAATGCGACGTCCGCCGCGTCGAGAAAGACGTAGCCGACCAGGCCGCTGCAGTCGAACCCGCCCTGCGGCGTGTTGCCGCCGTAGCGGTAGGGCGTCCCGACCAGCGCGATCGCGCGGAACAGCACGGCGTTGGCGGCATCGGCGCGCGGCGTGCCGGCGGCGAGCGGCGGTTCGGGTCGGTGGGAGGTGCCGAAGCAGCCGGTCAGGAGGCTGGTCAGCAGAAGGAAGGCGAGGCGACTTCGGTGGAGCGGCACCCGGCTAAGCTCGCCGAGCCCGGCCGCGGTGTCAACGGCCGGAGGCACTGATTCCGGTAGGAAACGACGGCCGGGAAGCGTCAGCCCGTGCCGCCGCAAACTGTCAATTTTGGACGCGCGGCGACCTGCGGGACCGGGGCAGGCTGGGCTTCCAGGAGGTACGTCTGCAGGTCCTTGACCGTCTCCTCGAAGCTCTCGAGGCGCGCGTTGGCCGCGACGGCGACCTGCTGCGGGACCTGGCCCATGTCGAGCAGGCCGCGAACGAGATCGCGCTGGTGATCGGAGAACGCCGGATCCTGCGTGGCTTCGTCGAGCGCGCAGATCAGCGCGGCCAGCCAACCCGAGGACGGCGAACGCAGTGCCAGCAAGAGTTCGTTGGTCGAGGCTTTCATCGGATTCCCCTGGTAGATCCTGCCTCGATCGATGCAGATTTGATGCCAGCCCGGGGTGCGACATATCGGTTAGGCTTCGGGCTTTGGCGTCGGGGTGACCCATGCGATTTCCGATTGGCCTCGCGGCGGCTCTCGCCGTGCTCGCGGCGGGCGGCTGTGCGACGTCGCCGTCGTCGGCGCCGAAGTCGGGCGGCGGCTACGACCTCATCGTCCGCGGCGGCATGGTCTACGACGGCTCCGGCAGCGAGCCCATCCAGGCCGACATCGGCATCCGCGGCGACCGCATCGCGACGATCGGCGATCTCAAGTCCGCGCACGCGACGCGCACGGTCGACGCGCGCGGCATGGCCGTCGCGCCGGGGTTCGTCAACGTGCTGTCGTGGGCGCCGGACTCGCTCATCGTCGACGGCCGCGGCGTTTCGGACAGCCTGCAGGGCGTGACGCTCGAGATCTTCGGCGAAGGCTGGTCGTACGGCCCGCTCAACGACGCCATGAAGAAGGAAGCGCGGGAGCAACAAGCCGACATCAAGTACGACATCACCTGGTCCTCGTTCGGCGAGTTCATGCAGTCGATGCAGCAGCGCGGCCTCGCGCCGAACGTCGCGAGCTTCGTCGGCGCGAGCACCGTGCGCGAGCACGTCGTCGGCAATGCGAACCGCAAGGCGACGGCGCAGGAGCTCGAGCGCATGCAGGGGCTCGTGCGCACGGCGATGGAGGAGGGCGCGCTCGGCGTCGGCTCGGCGCTGATCTACTTTCCGGGCAACTTCGCCGACACGGCGGAGCTGACCGCGCTCGCGAAGGCCGCCGCGCCCTACGGCGGCGCGTACATCTCGCACATGCGCAGCGAAGGCGACCGCCTGCTCGAAGGCATCGACGAGCTGATCGGCATCACCGAGGCCGCCGGCATCCACGGCGAGATCTATCACCTCAAGGCCGCCGGCAAGGACAACTGGCCGAAGATGCAGCAGGCGATCGCGCGCATCGAGGCGGCGCGCAAGAAAGGCGTTTCGGTCAGCGCCAACATGTATGCGTACACGGCGGGTGCGACCGGCCTCAACGCGTGCATGCCGCCGGCCGTGCAGGAAGGCGGGCTCGATCCGTGGATCGAGCGGCTCAAGGATCCGCACCAGCGCGCCGAGCTCCTGAAGCAGATGCGCGCACCCGGCAAGGACTGGGAGAACCTCTGCTACGCGGCCGGCGATCCCGCGAACATTCTTCTGATCGGCTTCAAGAACGAGAAGCTCAAGGCGATGACCGGCAAGACGCTCGCCGACGTCGCGAAGCTGCGCGGCACGTCGCCGGAAGAGACGGCGATCGATCTCGTCATCGAGGACCATGCGCGTGTCGACACCGCGTTCTTCCTGATGAGCGAGGACAACGTCAGGCTCGGCCTCTCGCAGCCGTGGGTCGCGCTCGGGTCCGACGAAGGCTCGTACGTGCCCGAAGGCGTGTTCCTGAAGTTCCAGCCGCATCCGCGCGCCTACGGCAATTTCGCGCGCTTCCTCGGCAAATACGTGCGGGACGAGCACGTCGACACGCTGCCGAGCGCGATCCGCCGGCTCTCGGCGCTGCCGGCCGACAACTTCAAGCTGCACGACCGCGGCTATCTCAAGGCCGGTTACTTCGCCGACGTCGTCGTGTTCGATCCCGCGAAGATCGCCGACCACGCGACGTACGACGATCCGCGCGAGTTCTCGACCGGCGTCAGCGACGTCGTCGTCAACGGCGTCGAGATCGTGCGCGAAGGCAAGAGCACCGGCGCGAAGCCCGGCCGCTTCGTCACCGGCCCCGGCTTCAAGGCGGCGGCGCCCTGAATGCGCGATCGATGACGGCGACGCGGAGCACCGATGTCCTGATCCTCGGCGGCGGCGTGATCGGCCTCGCCTGCGCGTATTACCTGCTCGAAGCCGGGCGCGGCGTCACGGTGCTCGAGCAGGGCACTGCCGGCTGCGGCAGCTCGCACGGCAACTGCGGCACGCTGACGCCGAGCCACGCGACACCGCTTGCGATGCCGGGGATCATCGGCTCCGCGCTGCGCGCGATGCTGCATCCGGACGCGCCGCTGCGCATCGCACCGCGGCTCGATCCCGCGCTCGCGCGCTGGCTGTTCGGATTCGCGCGGCGCTGCAACTGGGACGATTTCCGCCGAGCGACCGCCGCGAAGGCGCCGCTGCTGCTGCAGTCGCGCCGGCTGATCGAGGAGCTCGTCGAACGCGAGTCGATCGACTGCGAGTTCGAGGCGAGCGGCACGCTCTACGTGTTCCGCGACGCGCAGGAGTTCGAGCGCTCGAGCTGGCTGCCGCGCGCGCTCGGCGAAATCGGCCTCCCGATCGAGACGATCGACGGCGCCCGCGTGCAGGCGATGGAGCCGGCGCTGAAGCCCGGCGTCGTCGCGGCGTATCTCAATCCGGGCGATGCGCACCTCCGACCCGATCGCTACGTCGACGGACTCGCGCGCGTCGTGCGCGCGAAGGGCGGCACGATCGAGGAGGGCGTGGCGGTCGAGGCGCTCGAGCGCGAGGGCGCGAGCGTCGCGCGCGTGAAGACGAACCGCGGCGATTTCACGGGCCGCGAGGTCGTGCTCGCGCTCGGCGCGTGGTCGCCGCCGCTGGCGCGCCAGCTCGGCCTTCGGTTGCCGATCCAGCCGGGCAAGGGCTACTCGATCACCTACACGCGGCCGGTCCGCGCGCCGCGCATGCCGCTCGTCCTGAAGGAGCGCAGCGTCTGCGTGACCACGTGGTCCTCGGGCTACCGCCTCGGCAGCACGATGGAATTCGCGGGCTACGACACCTCGCTCAACCGCACGCGGCTCGACGCGCTGCGCCGCGGCGCGGCCGAGTACCTGATCGAGCCCGAGGGGCCCGCGGTCGTCGAGGAATGGTACGCCTGGCGGCCGATGACCCCTGACGACCTGCCCATGCTCGGCCGCGCGCCGGGCATCGAAAATCTCGTCCTGGCGACCGGCCACGGCATGCTCGGGGTCAGCATGTCGGCGGTCACCGGCCTGCTGGTCAGCGAAGTCGTCGCGGGTGTGCGCCCGTCGCTCGACCTCGCGCCCTGCGACGTGGCACGTTTCGCTTGAGTCCTTACACCATCCGGGGGAAATCCATGCGCCATCGCATTCTCGTTCTCGGCCTCTTCGCCTTTGCGTTCACCGCGGCCGCCGCCGCCGAGAGCGGCGACAAGGGCAAGGGCGATCCCGTCGAGTTCCAGTGGGGCGTCAAGATCCCGATGCGCGACGGCGTCAAGCTCAATGCCACGGTGTACAAGCCGCTCGGCCAGAAGGACGCGCTGCCGTGCGTCTTCACGCTGACGCCGTACATCGCGCAGAGCTATCACGACCGCGGCATGTACTTCGCGGGGCACGGCTACGTCTATCTCACTATCGACGTGCGCGGCCGCGGCAATTCCGAAGGCGACTTCATGCCGCTGCTGCAGGAAGCGAAGGACGGGCACGACATCGTCGAGTGGCTCGGCACGCAGCCGTACTGCAACGGCAAGGTCACGATGTGGGGCGGCTCGTACGCGGGCTACGACCAGTGGGCGACGGCGAAGGAATTCCCGTCGCACCTCGCGACGATCGTGCCGGTCGCCTCGCCGAAGCCCGGCGTCGACTATCCGATGCGCAACAACGTCTTCTATCCGTACGACATGCAGTGGCTGACGTTCACGAGCGGCCACGCGGGACAGGACAAGATCTTCGGCGACAGCGCGTTCTGGGCGGCGCAGTTCCGGCGTCTCTACGATGCGCACGCGCCGTTTTCCGAGCTCGATAGATACGTCGGCAATCCCTCGCCGATCTTCCACACGTGGATCGAGCACCCGGCGCAGGACGAATACTGGGACAGCTACAGCCCGACCAAGGAGCAGTACGCGAAGCTCGATCTGCCGATCCTGACGATCACCGGCCACTACGACGGCGACCAGCCCGGCGCGCTCGCCTACTACCGCGAGTACATGCGCTACGGCTCGGACGCCGGCAAGGACAAGCACTATCTCATCATCGGGCCGTGGGACCACCCCGGCACGCGCACGCCGCAGGCCGAAGTCGCCGGCCTCAAGTTCGGCGAAGCGTCGCTGCTCGACATGAACGCGCTGCACAAGGCGTGGTACGACTGGACGATGAAGGCCGGCGCGAAGCCCGAGTTCCTGAAGGACAAGGTCGCGTTCTACGTCGTCGGCGAGGAAGCCTGGCGCTACGCGCCGACGCTCGATGCCGTGACCGCAAAGAGCGAACCCTGGTATCTCGACTCGACGAACGGCCGCGCGAACGACGTCTTCGCATCGGGCAGTCTCGACAGGCGCAAGCCCGGCAGCGGCGAGCGCGACAGCTACGTCTACGATCCGCTCGACAACTCGCCGGCGGAGTGGGAGAGCGTCGAGGTGCAGAACGGTCTCACCGACCAGCGCTGGATGCTGAATTCGGCCGGCAAGATCCTCGTCTATCACTCGGCGCCGCTCGCGGCCGATGTCGACGTCGCGGGCTTCTTCAAGCTGTCGGCGTGGCTTTCGATCGATCAGCCCGACACCGATTTCGTCGTCGGCGTCTACGAGATCAAGCCCGACGGCTCCAGCGTCGCGCTGACCGACGACCTGATGCGCGCACGCTATCGCAAGAGCTTTCGCGAAGCCGACCTCGTCAAGCCGGGCTCGATCGAGCGCTACGACTTCGACCACTTCACGTTCACCGCGCGTCGCATCGCCAAGGGCAGCCGCGTGCGGCTCGTGATCGCGCCGGTCAATTCGATGTACAGCCAGAAGAACTACAACACCGGCGACGTCGTCGCGAACGAATCGGGCAAGGAGGCGCGCAAGGTGACCGTGAAGCTGTATCACGATGCGGCGCATCCGAGCGCGCTGTACGTGCCGCTCGCTGCAGCTTCCTCGGTGGCTGCTGCGAAATAAGCTTCGGGGTTCCGGACCTCAGGGCGCCGCGAACAGCGTGCTGAGGTTCCCGCCGAGCCGCCGGTTCTTCATCGGCCGGATCGAGGCGGCCTTCTGCGCCGTCGCGCCGTCGCAGCCGACGGTCCAGCAGTAGGGCTCGAGCCAGGCGAGCTTCGAGTCCTGCTGGTCGAGGCCTTCGAGGTCCTGCTCCTTGCCGGTCTTCGCCTCGAACACGTGCGGGTCGGCGATGCCGCTCAGCGTGCGGTCCGCGGCGCGTTTCAGCGCGCCGTGGCCTTCGCCGGCGAGATCGACGCCGTTCGCCTTGCCGAACGCGGCCATCATCGCGACCGGCGTGATCGCGTAGTTGTTGTAGCCGAGCGCGCGCGTCTCGCGCGCGAGCTCGTTCGGGAGATAGCCTTCCGCGTCGACCTGGTCGGCGAAGATGCCGTACATCTTCGCCGACCAGTCGAAGAGATCGCGCCGGTTCGTGACGACGCTCGTTGCCATCACGCTCCATGCGGCCCAGTAGTAATGGTTGTTGATCTTCTCGACCGGATCGGTCTCGGGCCATTCGGCGACGACGCGGTCGCCGATCTTGCCGAGCCACGCCTGCACAGCCTGCGCCTGCTGCGGATACGCCGCGAGCGGCTGCGTCGACGAGAACTCGAGCTTCAGCCACGCGCTCGAGAGCGTGCCGAGCGTCCATTTGCGGAGCGAGCGGCCGGTGTGGTTCGCGGCTTC
>DATFRS010000097.1:0-7643 GCA_035263065.1 Rhodanobacteraceae bacterium | reverse complement strand
CAGATTGCCGAAGCTCGATCCGACCAGGTGCACGCCGTCGCCGCCGTTGGGGATGGCGACGTTGCCCATGGGGTCGGTACCGATCATGTTGCCTGTGACCGTCACGGCGGCCACGTTCTGGCTGAAGATCTCAACACCGTCCAACGCATTGCCGGAAATCACGTTGTTGCTGATCAGCACGGGCTCCAGCGCCGCAAGTGCGGTCGCGAGGTTGCTCGAGAAGGCGTTGATGTCCGACGCATCGACCGGCAACGCGGGAAAGCCGTTGTAGAGCGTCAGCAGGAAGTTCGAGCTCGTATCCGTATAGACGTGCGACGCCGAGACCTGGATGCCGTGCCCCGAATTCGGCATCGCGACCAGTCCGGTCGGGTCGACACCGATGAAATTGCCGGAAAAGACGTAGTTGTGCCCGTTGGCAGAGATGGCGGCACCGCTGCAATTGCCGATGACGAGATCGAGCAGCTTCGAGCCCGTGGCGCCGTCGGTGTGACCCAGCGCAGCCGTCCCGGAATCGTAGAGGTTGAAACAACCGTGGCCGTTCCCGTCGATAGTTGCGTGATTGCCGTTGACGACGAATGGAGCCGTCAGCGTCGTCAAAGCGCCGTTCACTACGACGATCGAGGGCACGGCGATGTCGATCGTGTGCGATCCGGCGAGGTTGTTTCCGATCGAAATCGCCGCGCGCAGCGTGCAGTGGGCGTTGTCGCCGAAGGCCGCGCAGTGATCGGTGATGGCCGGATCCTGATCGGCATCCGTGTTGACATCGACTGTAAAGGTGTCTGCGCTCGCTGGCACAGCCATGAACGCCAGCAAGGCGCCAAAAAGCCACTGTCTCAAAGGATGGTGCTGCGTGCGGCGAATCTGCATCGACGATAGCGAATTCATCCTGCTGCATCTCCTTCGGCCATGTTTGGAGCCAAAACGGCGAAAACCGAAGCAACCGAACAACAGAATTGCTTACGCTGTGCGACCCACCCGCGCCGCGCGCAAGGCAAAAGACAGGGCGTCTGTAGTTGCCGTTTGCATGCGGCCGTGCTTGCCCTCTTTGTCTGCTTCGCCGGGACGCGCCCGTGCATGCCGCGCTAGACTGGGCCCCCACTGGCGCTCAGCGCGGTATGTCATCGATGCAAGAAGCGACGCCGGACAGCAGGACCTTCGCCGACCTCGGCTTGAGCGAAGCCCTGCTCGCCGCGCTCGCCGGCGTCGGCTACGAATCGCCATCGCCGATCCAGGCCGCGACGATCCCGCCGCTGCTCGAAGGCCGCGACGTGCTGGGCCAGGCGCAGACCGGCACCGGCAAGACCGCGGCGTTCGCACTGCCGATCCTCGGGCGCATCGACTTTGCGAAATCGAAGCCGCAGGCGCTCGTGCTGGCGCCGACGCGCGAGCTCGCGATCCAGGTCGCCGAGGCGTTCCAGCGCTACGCGACGAAGCTCGCCGGCTTCCACGTGCTGCCGATCTACGGCGGGCAGAGCTACGGGCCGCAGCTCGGCGGGCTCAAGCGCGGCGCGCACGTCGTCGTCGGCACGCCGGGGCGCGTCATCGATCATCTCGAGCGCGGCTCGCTCGATCTGTCGCAACTGGCGACGCTCGTGCTCGACGAGGCCGACGAGATGCTGCGCATGGGCTTCATCGACGACGTCGAGGCGGTGCTGAAGAAGACGCCGCCGACGCGGCAGATCGCGCTCTTCTCGGCGACGATGCCGGCGCCGATCCGGCGCATCGCGCAGACGTACCTGCGCGATCCCGCCGAGATCACGATCAAGGCGAAGACGACGACCGCCGCGAACATCCGCCAGCGCTACTGGTGGGTCTCGGGCCTGCACAAGCTCGACGCGCTGACGCGCATCCTCGAAGCCGAGCCGTTCGACGCGATGCTGGTCTTCGCGCGCACGAAGCAGGCGACCGAGGAGCTCGCCGAGAAGCTGCAGGCGCGCGGCTTCTCGGCCGCCGCGATCAACGGCGACATCGTGCAGGCGCAGCGCGAGCGCACGATCCAGCAGCTGCGCGACGGCAAGCTCGACATCCTCGTCGCGACCGACGTCGCCGCGCGCGGCCTCGACGTCGAGCGCATCAGCCACGTGCTCAACTACGACATCCCGTACGACACCGAAGCCTATGTGCACCGCATCGGCCGCACCGGCCGCGCGGGGCGCAGCGGCGAGGCGATCCTGTTCGTCACGCCGCGCGAGAAGCGCCTGCTCCAGACGATAGAACGCGCGACGCGCCAGCCGATCGCGGAGATGCAGCTGCCGAGCGTCGAGGCGGTCAACGACCGGCGCGTCGCGAAGTTCAAGCAGCGCATCGGCGACACGCTGGCGCGCGACGAGGACCTCGGCGTGTTCCGGCAGCTCATCGAGCAGTACGAGAGCGAGCACGACGTGCCGGCGGTCGAGATCGCGGCGGCGCTGGCGAGGATCGTTCAGGGGAATGCGCCGTTTCTGCTTAAGCTGACGGAGCGCCCCGAGCGACCGCGTCGCGAGGAAGCTCCGTCATCCCCGCGAAAGCGGGGACCCAGCGACTCTGCTCCTCGGGAAAAGGCCCTGGGTTCCTGCTTTCGCGGGAATGACGAAGTGAAAGAACGCGAACGTCCACAACCTCCGCGCGAACGCACGCCGCAACCCGGCCTCGAAACCTTCCGCATCGAAGTCGGCCACGCCCACGGCGTGAAGCCCGGCAACATCGTCGGCGCGATCGCCAACGAGGCCGGCCTCGACTCCAAGCACATCGGCCGCGTCGACATCCGCGACGATCACAGCTTTGTCGAGCTGCCCGAAGGCATGCCGGCCGACGTGTTCAAGCATCTCAAGAAGGTCTGGGTCTCGGGCCAGCAGCTGCGCATCACGCGCGGCGGCGAAGACGACGAACGGCCGAAGGCGCAGCACTTCAGGAAACCGCCGCCGAAGCCGGGCGGATTCGCGCGGCCGAAACGCCCGCCGCCGAAACCGCGCCGCAAATGATCAGTGCGCCGCGTCGGGCGGCAGCGGCAGGCCGACGCGCGTCAGGAGATCGGCGAAGCGCGGATCGGGGTGCAGCTTGTGCATCAGCGGATCGGCCGCAAGGCTGAGCAGGCCCGTGTCGCGGATCGCGTAGCCTTTTTCGAGCCACTCGAACGCGTTGTCCGCCTCGCCGCGCATCGCGTAGACCTCGGCGATCTGGTAGCCGGCCGTCGCGCCGTCGTGCTCGAGCAGGTCGGCAAGCGCCTTGTCGGCCGCGGCGCGATCCTTGCCGATCGTGAGCGCAAGCGCGATCTCGAAACGCTGGTAGATGTTCTCGGGTTCCTTCTGCGCCTCGCGCAGTGCCGCCCCGGCGTTGCCGCGCAGGACCGCGACCGTCGTCTGCCAGCGGTGCCCGCCGGCCGCCTGCGGCCGCAGCTCCGCGGCCTTGCGGCCTTCCGCTTCGGCTTCGTCGAAGAGCCCTGCCGCGATCAGGTTGCGCGCGAGGATCGCGTGCGCGTAGAAGTAGTAGGCGTCGATCTCGACGGCCTGTCGCGCGAGCGAGACGCCGTCGTCGAGGCGCCGCACGCTGGTCATGACTTGCGCGAGATACACCTTCGGCTTGGCGGCGCCCGGCGCGAGCCGCGTCGCGGTTTCGAGCTCGGCCACCGCCTCGTCGTAGTTCCAGTCGAGGAAGTAGCGCACCCAACCGAGCGCCGTGCGCGCCTCGGCGAGCTCCGGCGCGAGCGCGACCGCTTTCTCCGCGTCGCTGCGCGCCGACGCGCGCGCGGCTTCAACGTCCTGGTCGGTCTGGTCGGACAGCCAGCTCCACGTTTCGGCGCGCTCGGCGTAGGCGAGCGCGTACTCGGGATCGAGCGCGATCGCCTGGTCGAAATAGCCGAGCGCGACGCGGAAGTTCTCGGTGTCGTAGTGCTCGAACGCCTGATGGCCCTTGAGATAGAGATCGTGCGCGGCGACGCTGTTGGTCGTCGCGCGCGCCGGCATCCTGGCGGTGCCGCCGAGCAGCGCGGCGCTCAGCGAGTTCGCGACCGCCTGCGCGATGTCGGCCTGCACGTTGAAGACGTCCTTGAGCTCGCGGTCGTACGTCTGCGACCAGAGGCTGCGCCCGTCCATGACGCTGACGAGCTCGGCGACGATGCGCACGCGATCGTCCTGCCGGCGCACGGTGCCTTCGAGCAGCGAGCCGACGCCGAGCTCCTTGCCGATCGCGCGCGGGTCTTCCTTCGAGTCCTTGAAGCGGAACGACGAGCTCCGCCCGATGACCTTGAGCCCTTCGATCTGCGCGAGCGCGGCGATGAGCTCCTCGGAAAGGCCGTCCGAGAAATAGTCGTCGTCGGCGACGCCGCCTTCGTTGAGGAGCGGCAGCACCGCGATCGACTTGTCGGGCTTCGGCGCCGCATCGCGATGCAGCACGAGCCGGTCGGCGAGCAGCAGCGCGACCGCGACCGCGAGCACCGCGATGATCGCGCGATCCATGACGTGATGGCGCGGCGCCGCCGTGCTCGAACCGCCGTCGCGCTGCGCGTCGCTGTCGCGCTTCACGCCGCCCGGCGTGATCTCGTAGTACCAGGCGAGCCCGAGCGCGATCGGAAGCCCGATGATCGCGGCGACGACGATCCAGCGCAGGATCCATTCCTGGACCTGGAAGATCGGTAGCACTTGCGTTGCTACCTGCACGAGCAGCCACGCGCTCGCCGCATAGAACGCGCCGATGCGGAACACGTTGCGGCGTTTCAGCTCGGCGAAGAGCGTGGGCGCGACGTTCATGCGGAGGCCTTCCGGACCGCGCTTGGATCGGCGGCACGCCCCTCGCGTGCCGCGCGTGAAAGTGTAGCAAACCGCGCCTTTCGCTCAGCCCCGGTACGGCGCGAGCAGGCGCGGATCCTCGATCACGGCGTCCGGCATCAGGTAGCGCGGCTCGCCGCCGGCGGCGAGCACCTCGCGCACGAGCGTCGCCGAGATCTCGAGCGGCGTCACCGGCATCGGCATCACGCGGCCGGCGGGCGTCTCGGTCAGCGCCGCGAGATCGCTCGTGCGGCGCGAGGCGATCTTGATCCGAAGCTCGGTCGGCAGCGTCCCGATCTCGTGGCCGGGACGCGTCAGCGCGGCGATGTGCGCGTAGTCGAACAGCTCGCCCCAGCGGTGCCACGACGGCAGGCCGAGGAACGCATCGGCGCCGAGCAGCAGGATCAGCGGACGCGCGTCGCCGATCTCGGCGCGAAGCTCGGCGAGCGTGTCGATCGTGTACGAAGGTCCTTCGCGTCGGAGCTCACGGTCGTCGAGCACGAGCCGGTCCTGGCCCGTCAGCGCGGCGCGCAGGATCGCCGTGCGCTCGCGCGCGCTCGCGATCGGCTGGTCGCGATGCGGCGGCACGTTCGCCGGCACGAGCCGCACTTCGGCATCGAGCCTCTCGGCGGCTTCCCATGCGACGCGCAGGTGCGCGTTGTGCACCGGATCGAACGTGCCGCCGAAGATCGCGAGCGGGCGATCCATCGCGTGCGTCTAGACGAGAAGCTCGGCGGCCGCGCGCGGCTTCGCGATCGCGGCGATCAGGCGCTCGAGCTCGATCCACGCATCGCCCCACGACTTGCCGGCCGCGTCGAGCTGCTGACCCTTGGCGATGAGATCGATGCGTGCGGCCTGCGCGAGGCAGCGCTCCCAGTGCGCGCTGTCGGAGTTCTTCAATGCGCGGCGGAACAGATTCTCGCGCGCTGGCCAGATGCGCTCGTTCTTGAACGCGGCGCCGAGATTCGCGGCCGACGAAAGTCGCAGCAGCAGGCGCAGCTGATTCAGCACCCAGCCGAGCAGCGGGATCAGCTCCTCGCCTTCGGCGCGCAGGCCCGCCACGATGTGCAGCGCGCGGCCCGCGTCGCCGCCGATCGCGGCGTCGGTGAGCCGGAACGCATCGTAGCGCGCGTCGTCGGCGACGCTTGCTTCGAGCATCGGCACGTCGATGACCTGCCCGGCGCCGAGCAGCGCGAGCTTGTCGATCTCCTGCGCGGCCGCGAGCAGGTTGCCTTCGATGCGCTCGGCGAGCCACGCGATCGCATCCGGGCTCGCCGCGACACCGCGGCTCGCCATGCGCGCGCCGATCCAGTCCGGCAGCTCCTCGCGCTTCAGCGGCCAGACCGGCACGAACACGCCGATCGTCTCGATCGCCTTCACCCACGCGCCTTCGTGCTGCTTGCTCCAGTCGTTCGCGGTGACGAGCAGCACGGTATCGGGCGGCGGCGCCGCGCAGAACTCGCCGATCGCGGCGCTGCCGTCGCGACCGGGCTTGCCGGTCGGGAGGCGCAGATCGATCAGCTTGCGGCTCGCGAACAGCGACAGCTCGCGGCTCGCGTCGCCGAGGCGGTTCCAGTCGAAGTTGCTCTCGACGTCGAGCACGTCGCGCTCGACGTAGCCGAGCTCGCGCGCGCGGGCGCGAAGCGCATCGGCGGCTTCGAGGACGATGAGATGCTCGGCGCCGGCGATCAGGTAGACCGGCTTGAGCTCGGACCCGGCGAGCTGTTTTTTCAGCGCGGGCAGCGGTGTCGGCATCGGCGCGTCTCGCGCTCTGCTCAGTTGCCCGCGTGCGCGAGCGCTTCGAGCCGGCGCAGGATCGTCTGCGTCATGTCGCGCTGCAGCTCCTGCGTCAGGAGATCGGTTTCCGCGGCGACACCGAGCGCCTGACTCGCGTCGAACGTGAAATCGCGCGAGAGCTCGATCGTCTGCTTCGGCAGGAGCGACGTGCCGGCCGCATCCTGCACTTCGAACTCGACGTGATAGCGCAGCGAGTATTCGGTCGCGCGCGCGTTGCCGCCGACCGACAGCACGTCGGTCGAGAACGCGTTCGCGCTGATGTTCATGACGGCGACGCCGGGCTCGACCGTCTCGACGACCTCCGTACCCGAGCGCGGCAGCGACTTGGCGAGATCCTTCGCGAGCGGACTCGACGGGTCGCCGATCTGGATGTGCACCTTCTTCATGCTCGCCGGCAGGCTCGCTTCCTGGCGCAGATGGAATCCGCAGCCCGCGAGCGCGAGAACGACGGCGGCAACGGCGGCGGGCGGCAGGCGGCGCAGGATCATGTGCGGGTTCCGGGACGGATCGGGAAGCGATCGACGAGGAGATCATACGGTGCCTGCCAGCGCGGCAGCGAACGGATGCGTTCGAGCCACGCCGCGACGGCCGGCCAGGGCGCGAGATCGACGTCGGCCTGATCGGCCCAGAACAAGTACCCGCAGCACGAAACGTCGGCGATCGTCGGCGCGCCGCCCGCGAGGAAGGCATCGCCGCCGAGCGCGCGGTCGAGCCGGTCGAGGTCGGTGTGCATGCGGCCGGTCCAGTAGGTCTCCAGCGCTTCACCCGCCGGCGTGAAGCGGCGCGAGAAGCGCAGGTGCGGCAGGCTCATCGCGATGCGGTTCGCTTCCCACGACAGCCACTCGCGCACGCGCGTGCGCGCCGCGGGCGTCGCGCCGTCGAGCCTGCCGTAGCGCCGCGCGACGTGATCGAGGATCGCGTTCGACTGGCAGACCGCGAGCCCGTCCTCGTCGATGAGCGCGGGCACTTCGCCGAACATCGATGCGCGGCGGAAATCCTCGGGGCGATCCTTGCGCGGCAGGTTGAGATCGACCGCGCGCTGCTCGAACGGCACGTCCATCAGCGTGAGCGCGAGGGCGACCTTGTAGCTGTGGCCGGATTCGC
>DATFRS010000096.1:0-3063 GCA_035263065.1 Rhodanobacteraceae bacterium | reverse complement strand
CATCGAGGCGAAGACCGACGCCGAAGCCGAACGCGTGTTCAACGCGCTCGCCAGGGACGGCGCCGTGCATCAGCCGCTGATCCAGACCTTCTTCTCGTCGCGCTTCGGCATGCTGGCCGACCGCTTCGGCGTGCAGTGGATGGTCATGACGACGATGGCGAAACCGTAACGCAACCCACCGGATTCAAGGAGAACCGTCATGCGCAACCTTCTCATCGCGGCCGCGTCGCTGCTCGCCCTCGCGTCGAGCGCGAACGCGATCGAATACAAGATCGATCCCGACCACACGTACCCGAGCTTCGTCGCCGACCACATGGGCCTCGACCGCTGGCGCGGCAAGTTCAACGCGACGAGCGGGACGATCCTGCTCGACAAGGCAAAAGGCGAGGGCACCGTCGAGCTCGCGATCGATCCCGCGAGCATCGACTACGGCCTCGACAAGCTCAACGACTGGGCCAAGGGTCCGGAGCTCTTCGACGTCGCGAAATATCCGCAGGCGACCTACAAGGGCAAGCTGACCGGCTTCCGCGACGGCGTTCCGTCGCACGTCGAAGGCGAGCTGACGCTGCACGGCGTGACCAGGCCTGTCCCGCTCGACATCGCCATGTTCAAATGCATCCCGCATCCGGTGCTCAAGCGCGAGCTCTGCGGCGCCGAGGCGAAGGGCACGATCCAGCGCGATCAATTCGGTCTCGATGCCGGCAAGGCGTACGGCATCAAGATGGACGTCGCGCTCGAGATCCAGGTCGAAGCGATCGCAGTGAAGTGACGGCGCGAAGCCGCGTTTCTTTCGAAGGACGAAGAATCATGACCGTACAAGAATCCGCGGCGACGCCCGCGCCGGGCATCGACGCGCACCGCAACCATCGCTGGTTCGCGCTGATCGTGCTGTGCCTCGGCGTGCTGATGATCGTGCTGGACACGACGATCGTGAACGTCGCGCTGCCGTCGATCAAGGCCGATCTCGGCTTCACGGAGACCTCGCTCGCCTGGGTCGTCAACGCGTACATGCTGACCTACGGCGGCTTCCTGCTACTCGGCGGACGGCTCGGCGATCTCTACGGACACCGGCGCTTCTTCCTGGTCGGCATCACGCTGTTCACGCTGGCGTCGCTCGCGTGCGGGCTCGCGCAGTCGCAGACGTTCCTCGTCGCGGCTCGTGCGATCCAGGGTCTCGGCGGTGCGACGGTCACGGCCGTCGCGCTGTCGCTGATCATGGATCTCTTCTCCGAGCCCGCCGACCGAGCGAAGGCGATGGGCGTATACGGGTTCGTCTGCGCCGGCGGCGGCAGCATCGGCGTGCTGCTCGGCGGGCTTCTGACCGGCACGCTGAACTGGCACTGGATCTTCCTCGTCAACCTGCCGATCGGCGTGCTCGTGTTCGCGCTGTCGCTGTGGCTCCTACCGGCCGGCATCAAGGCGAGCGCGACGCGCAGCCTCGACATCGCCGGCGCCGTCACGGTAACGACGTCGATCATGCTCGCGACGTACGCGATCGTGAACGGCAACGAGGCGGGCTGGACGTCGGTGCAGACGCTGGGGCTCCTCGGTGCCGCGGCAGCGCTGCTCGCGACGTTCCTCGTCATCGAATCGCGCATCGCTTCGCCGCTGATGCCGCTCGGCCTGTTCCGGCTGCGCAACGTCGCGGTCGCGAACGTCGTCGGCGTGTTCTGGGCCGCGGCGATGTTCGCGTGGTTCTTCCTGTCGGCGCTCTACATGCAGCTCGTGCTCGGCTATGCGCCGATGCAGGTCGGCATGGCGTTCCTGCCGTCGAACCTCATCATGGCGGCGTTCTCGCTCGGGCTTTCGGCGAAGATCGTCATGCGCTTCGGCATTCGCCTGCCGCTGTTCGTCGGGCTGATGCTCGCCGCGGTCGGCCTGCTGCTGTTTGCACGTGCGCCCGTCGACGGCAAGCTGCTCACCGACGTGCTGCCCGGCATGGTGCTGCTCGGCCTCGGTGCCGGCATGGCGTTCAATCCCGTGCTGATGGCGGCGATGAGTGAAGTCGGGCCGGAGGATTCGGGGCTCGCATCCGGCGTCGTCAACACGTCGTTCATGATGGGCGGATCGCTCGGGCTCGCGGTGCTCGCGAGCCTCGCGGCGTCACGCGCGGCGAGAAGTGCGCTCGAAGGACTCGATCGGGCTGCGTCGCTCGCGGCGGGCTATCGCGTCGCGTTCTTCGTCGGTGCGTTGTTCGCAGCGTTCGCGGCTGTATTCGGCGGCGCGCTGCTGCGGACGCGCGATGCGTTGCGCACGGCCGAGGCGGGCGCGCACTAGTCGCTATTCCCCGTCTCCCGCTGCCGCTAGAGGGGAGACGGCGTCAACGCGACGGCTTGCCGGCGACGAGCCGCCGGTACTGCGCCATGTGCCGGATCGCATCCTTCGGCCGCTCGAGCTCTTCGTAGAGCAGCGCGAGGTTGTAGTGGCAATCGGCGAGGCCGGGATCGCCGCGCAGCGCGAGCTGGTACGCGGCCATCGCCTCGACCTTGCGCTCCATGTCGTCGAGCAGCACGCCGAAGTTGTAGAGCAGCAGCGCGTCGTTGCCGCAGTTCTTGAGCGCGTCGCGATAGACCTGCTCGGCCTCGGCGAGGCGGCCGTTCTCGTGCAGGAGTCGCCCGAGATTCGTGCGCGCGTCGAGCCGCGACGGATCGGCCGCGATCGACTGGCGGTACGCGTCGATCGCGGCATGCGTGTCGCGCTGCTCGAGCGCATCGTCGGCCGTGGGCGCGCGCTCGGCGCCGTGGCGCGGCTGCGTGCGCCTCGGCATCTGCTCGACGACGTTGAGCGAGCCCGCGGCGGGATCGCCTTCGAACGCGAGCAGGTACTGGCCCGTCTCGGCCTGCCAGCGCGCATCGCCTTCCTTGACGACGACGCTGTCGCCGACCGCCGCGATGCGCAGGCCCGACAGCGGCATCGTCTCGGGCAGGTGCCGGCGCAGCTCCTTCAGCGCCTTCGTGATGCGCCGGTACGGAACGAGCGATGCCGACAGCGCCTGCGCGGTGCGCAGGACGATCAGATCCTGGAACGAAAAACGCCACGCATTGCGCGGCCCGCGCGCGGGCG
>DATFRS010000095.1:0-3113 GCA_035263065.1 Rhodanobacteraceae bacterium | reverse complement strand
GTCGGCCGCCTCCTGCATCCGCGCATCGACATCTGGGCGACCGCGAAGCCGGTGCTCGAGAAGATCTGGCGCGAGCGCCACGGCCCGCGCGCGGCGCTGAAGGCGCTCCGCCGCCGCGTGCCGGAATGGATCGCGGCGGCGCCGGACATGCCGCAGCTCGTGCACGATTACCTGACGCTGGCGACGCGCGGCAAGCTGGAACTTCGCATCGCCTCGGACGATCTCAGGGCTCTCGAGCTGCGCGCCCGGCGCGGGCAGCGCCTGGCCGTGCTGCTGGCGCTGGCCGGCTCGTTCGTGGTGTCGGGCGTCCTCGCGGCGCTGGTGTCGCTGGCGATGCCCTCGGCGGCGCTGCGCATCGTCGCCGGCGTCGCGATCGCCGCCGGCGTCGTCGCGCTGATCGCGGCGCTGCGCCGGCCCTGACTGAATCCTTTTGGAATCGTGGAGGTGTCTGCAATGAAAATGCATCGCATCGGTGTCGTCGCGCTCGCCGCGGCCCTCGGCGCCTGCGGCGGATCGAAGGCGTTGAGCGACGTGCAGCTCACGTCGCTCCTGCGCATGGAACGCGCGCCGGCGAACGATCCGAAGGCGCCGCTCGATTCGCTGGCGATCGACTGCCTGCGCGCGTGGTCGGGCGACGTCGAGCTCAATTCCTCGCTGCCGCCGTCGGTGACGGGCGATGCGAACAAGAAATTCTGCCGCCAGCGCATCGACGGCTGGCTCGCCGACGCGACGCGCAATCCCGACAAGGTCACCTTCGAGCAGGCGTCGACGACGGCCTCGATCCGCCGCGCGCAGGCGCTCATGCTCGAGCATCGCGGCAATGCCGTCCCGCGCATGCCGATGGCCGGCGACCAGCCGCCGAAGGAGCTCGTCGCGCCGCCCGATACGAAAGGGCCGGTCGACATGACGCAAGCGCTGAAAGGCCTCGCCGAGCTCGAATCGCTGTGCGGCAAGGCGAAGGAAGCGGCGGCGAGCGGCTCGACGACCGAGGCGCTGATGCGCTTCTCGACGTTCTGCGACAAGCGCAACCAGCAGCTGCGCCAGCGCATCGCCGGCATCCAGCAGCGCGGCGACGCGCGCCAGGCGCAGATGATGGACGACAACATCGCGCGCTCGCTCGAGGTCGCGCGCGGCATGCTCGCCGACGCGCAGGGCGCCAAGAAGCCGTAGCCAAGTGCCGTCGCCGGAGCTCGTGGGCGATGCCGCTAGAATGGCGGCATGCTGAGCGTCGGCGACATCATCGAGATCCCCGAGGACGAGCTCGTCGAACGCTTCGTGCGCGCGGCGGGCCCTGGCGGCCAGAACGTCAACAAGGTCGCGAGCGCGGTGGAGCTCCGCTTCGACGTGATGCGCTCGCGCGCGCTGCCCGACGCGGTACGCATGCGCCTCCTAGCGCGGCGCGACCGCCGCCTCACCGCCGACGGCGTGCTCGTGATCCAGGCCAACCGATTCCGCGATCAGGCGAAGAACCGCGCCGACGCGCGCGAGCGGCTCGTCGAGATCGTGACGGCGGCGACGCACGTGCCGAAGCGGCGCATCGCGACGAAGCCGACGCGCGCGTCGAAGGAGCGCCGCATCGAGGGCAAGAAGAACCGCTCGACGATCAAGCGCGGACGCAGCGCGCGCGGCTGGGATCGCGAATGAGCGAGGCGACGGCGCTGCCCGCCCTGCCGCCGTCGATGCCGCAGTTCGGGCAGAACGCATGGCGGCGGTTCTGCGCGTGGCTGCTGCGGCGCGCCGGCTGGCGCTTCGCCGGCACGCTGCCGGACCGGTCCAAGCTCGTGCTGATCGCGGCGCCGCATTCGTCGTGGTGGGACGGCTTCTGGGGACTCCTCTGCCGCAGCGCGCTCGGCGCGAACGTCCACTTCATGGCCAAGCGCGAGCTCTTCGCCGGTCCGCTCGGCTGGCTGCTGCGCCGCGCCGGCGGCATCCCGATCGAGCGCTCGAGCGCGCACGGCGTCGTCGAGCAGATGACGGCGCGCTTCGCCGCCGCCGACCGGCTCTGGCTCGGCATCGCGCCCGAAGGCACGCGAAAGCGCGTCGACAAGTGGAAAAATGGTTTCTGGCACATCGCGCGCGCGGCCGGCGTGGCGAACCTGCCGGTCTACTTCGACTATCCTTCGCGCACGATCGGCCTCGGCCCCGTGTTCGAGCCGAGCGGCGATCTCGATGGCGACCTCGCGGCGCTCCGCGCCTTCTACGCGCCGTTCCGCGGCAAGCACCGCGGCACCGCCTGAGCCCGCCGTCACGCGGTCTGCGCTCGGGAACTGGTACGGATTTCACCCAGTGGCGGCTTGACCCACCTGAACGCGCTCTCCTAGCCTGAGATTCTGGGCAGTTTGTGGGCGGTCCGGCCGTTCTTGCGGCCGGGCGTTGCATGGGGTCGTTCGATGCGCCGGGTGCTAAAAAGGCTTTCTTCGCGCGTTCCATTCGTGCTGGCTGCGATCGCGATCGCGGCCATCGGCGCGACGCCGCTTGGCGCGTCCGCGCAGCAGACGCGCGAAGAGCTCGCGGCCCGGTTGCCGTCGTCGAACCTGTCGGGCGACGCCGCGAAGAACGACGTGAAGACGCTGCTCGCGGCGCCGGGCTTCGCGCGCGCGACGGTCGCGACGAACCCGGACGCGCCGGATGCGAAGCCGGTCGGCGAGAAGACCTGCATCACCTGCCATCAGCTCGAGAGCGACCACTTCACGCACACGCTGCATTCGCTCGGCCTGCATGCCGCGAACAAGGCCGACGCAAGCATTCCGGTCTGCGAGACCTGCCACGGTCCCGGTTCCTCGCATGCACAGAATCCGACCGCGAAGGGTCTGATCATCGGCTACACGAAGAACTCCGGCACGCCGATCGAGACGCAGACGAAGACCTGCCTCACCTGCCACGAGGGCGGGCCGCGCGATCACTGGCTCGGCTCGATCCACCAGCGCAACGGTCTTTCGTGCAGCGACTGCCACAACCCGATGGCGAAGTTCTCGGTCGAGGGCGCGCTCGCGAAGGCGTCGATCAACGACACCTGCTCGCAGTGCCACAAGGACGTGCGCATGCAGTTCAACCGGCGCTCGCACATGCCGCTGCCGGAAGGCCAGATGAGCTGCGACGACTGCCACAACCCG
>DATFRS010000094.1:0-4475 GCA_035263065.1 Rhodanobacteraceae bacterium | reverse complement strand
TCCTCGGCACATGCCCCGTCGCGACGTGCCGCCGCGCCGACTCGACGTTGTGCGCCGAATCGTCGAAAAAGATGTCCGCGCCGAACGCGTCGAGGAACGGCCCCTTGTCGCGGCCGCCAAGGAACAGCGCCTCGTCGATGCGCACGCCCCACTCGCGCAGCGTCAGGATCACGCGCTTGTGCGCGGGCGCCGAGCGCGCGGTGACGAGCGCCGTGCGGATCGGCGCGTTTTCGCTCGGGAACGCGGCCTGCAGCTTGTGCAACGCGTCGAGGAAGCCGCGGAACGGGCCGCCGGACAGCGGCTCGCGCACGCGCTCCGTCTCGTTGCGGTGAAACGCGTCGATGCCGCCTGTTTCGGAGATGCGCTCGGCCTCGTCGTCGAACAGCACGGCGTCGCCGTCGAAGGCGATGCGCAGCTGCTCCGACGCGCGGTTCGGCATCTTCGACGGCAGGATCGTCGCCGCCGCGATGCCGGAAGCAAGCGCCTGCGCGACGCTGTCCGGATTCGCCGAGAGAAAGAGATCGGCGCCGAACGCGTTGACGTACGGCAGCGTCGGCTCGCCGCGCGTGAACGCGGCGCGCACGATGTCGAGGCCGTAGTGCTCGATCGAGTTGAAGATGCGAAGCCCTGTGTCGGCGGAGTTGCGCGACAGCAGGATCACCTCGACATGCGGCGCTTCCGGCGGCGCGCGATTGAGCCGCAGCAGCTTCTGCACGAGCGTGAACGCGATGCCGGGCTCGAGGAGATCGTCCTCGCGCTCGATCTGGTAGCGCGCGAACGCATCGACGCCCTCTCGCTCGAACAGCGCGTGGCTCTCGCCGAGATCGAACAGCGCGCGCGAGGAGATCGCGACGGTGAGCGTTCCGTCGCGCCTGTCCGGTTCGCGCGCGTCTTCCATGCCGGCGATGGCCTCACCTCAAGCCGTCGAAACCGTCTTCGAAGAAGCCGTCGCGGTACGCATGCGCGTAGAGCGCGGCCCAGTACGCGTCGATACGCCCGTACCCGGCCTGGTAGTTCGGCCAGTCCGCCATCGTGAGGCCGCCGCAGCCGGCGTTCGACGGATCCGTGATGCCATCCTGGACTCCGGATTCCCGCAGAATGGCGGCGATGCCCGCCGGATTGCCCTTGAATATCGGGGCGACCGACAGCATCAGCGCGACGGTCCCCGAGATATGCGGCGCCGCCATGCTCGTGCCTGAAAGGCTCGTGTACGTGTTCGGCGGATACGACGATACGATGCTGACGCCGGGCGCGGCGATGTCGGGCCGGATCAGCGTGCTGCCGGTGACCGGCCCGCGGCTCGAGAACCCTGCGATGTGATCCCCCGAATCGGTCGCGCCGACGACGAAGCTCGCGTCGTACGTCGCGGGCGGCGTCGTGATCGTCTCGCACGCGGGTCCGTCGTTGGCCGCGGACGCGACGAACAGGATGCCGCCGGCGACCACGTTCGACACGGCTTCCTCGAGCTCGTCGCCGACCGTGCAGCCTTCGCTCGGCGGGCAGCCCCACGAATTGCTGACGACGTCCGGCGCGAGATCGGGGTTCGGGTTCTCGCCATTGAGATCGGTCGGCGCGAGCATCCACTGCATGCATTCGATGTAGCGCGCCGGCGTGCCGGTGCCTTCGTCCATGTTGCGGCAGCCGATCCATTTCGCGCCGGGCGCGACGCCGGTCTGGTGCGTGGCGCCATCGTCGCCGGCGAACGTGCCGGCGGTGTGCGTGCCGTGGCCGGCGTCGTCGCAGGGTTCCGGCGAATCGCTGCCGCACGGATTGCCGCCGCCGGCGTCGTGGATCGAGTCGTGCCAGTTGTAGTTGTGGTCGGCCGTCGCACCGTCCCAGCCGCGATAGTGCGGCTGCAGCGCGGGGTGATCCCACTGGTAGCCGGTGTCTTCGCCGGCGATGACGACGCCCTGGCCGGTGAGGCCCGCTGCCCAGACCTCCGGCGCGTCGATCTTGGTCACGCCCCACGAGATCGCCTCGGGCGTGCGCACCGTTTCGGCGCGCGGCAGCGGCATCGCGACCTTCACGTTCGGCTCGATGCGCAACACGTCGCTGCGCGCGCCGAGCGCCGCGATCGCCGTCGCCGGCAGGCGCGCTTCGATGACGTTGCTGATCCAGTAGCTTCGATACGCGATGCCGTGCGCGTCGAGCCACGCGCGCACGTCGCGCTGCGTCGCGTCGGAATGGGCGCGCAGGCTCTCGACGAGCTCGCGGCGGCGCAGCTTGTAGTCGGCGTCGGCGGCCAGCGGCGTCAGTGCGGGCTCGGCTTTCGCGAACACGAGCAGCGCATCGTGCGCGCCCGGCGCTTCGAGGCGAGCGTCGACATGCGCCGCGAACGCGGCGGGACACGCGGCGAGGCACGCCAGCGCGAGAAGGTTCGTGCGCAGCATCGGATGCGTCTTCATTCGGTCTCCACCCTGCCGGAAATGGCCGCCTGGTACGCCGCGAACGCGTCGATGCGTCCGTGGCCCATCATGTTGTTGGGCCAGGTCGTGCGGCTGGTGCCACCGCAGGTCTGGTTCACGGGATCGGTGATGCCGACGGTGACCGCCGTGTCGCGCAGGATCGCCGCGACCGCCGCCGGATGACCCTTCAACGCGGGATTGGCCGACATGACCAGCGCCGCGGCACCGGCGACGTGCGGCGTCGCCATGCTGGTGCCGTCGAGATTCGTGTACGAGTTCGGCGGCCACGCCGAGAGCACGGCGACGCCGGGCGCCGAGACGTCGGGCTTGATCGGCGTCGCGTTCGGGCTGATGTGGATCCGGCCCGGCACCGGGCCGCGGCTCGAGAAGCCGGCGAGCGCATCGCTCGAATCGGTCGCGCCGATCGTGAACGAGGCGTTGTAGATCGCCGGCGGCGCGGTGATCGTGTTGCAGCTCGGGCCGTCGTTCGCCGCCGCCGCGACGAACAAGATGCCGCCCGCGTTGAGGTTCGTCACGGCGCCGAGGATCTCGTTGCCGACCGTGCAGCCTTCGCCGGTCGTGCAGGTCCACGAGTTGCTGATCACGTCGGGCGCGAGATCGGGATTCGGGTTCTGATCGTTCGAGTCGGTCGGCGCGAGCATCCACTGCATGCACTCGATGTAGCGCGCCGGCGTGCCGTTGCCGTCGTCCATGTTGCGGCAGCCGATCCACTTCGCTCCGGGCGCGACGCCGATCTGGTGCGTCGCGCCGTCGTCGCCGGCGAACGTGCCGGCCGTGTGCGTGCCGTGGCCGAAGTCGTCGCACGGCGCCGGCGCGTCGTTGCCGCACGGATTGCCGACGCTGTCGTGGATCGAGTCGTGCCAGTTGTAGTTGTGGTCGGCCGTCGTGCCGTTCCAGCCGCGATAGTGCGGCTTCAGCGCCGGATGATCCCACTGGTAGCCGGTGTCCTCGCCGGCGATGACGACGCCCTGCCCGTTGAAGCCCGCGGCCCAGACCTGCGGCGCGTTGATCTTGGTGACGCCCCAGGTGACGGTTTCGACTTCGTCCGGACCCGGCGCGCCGGCCTGCGGACGCGGCAGGCGCTCGGGGATGCGCGGATTCGGCTCGATGCGGCTGACGTCGCGGCGACCGGCGAGCAGCTTGAGATCGCGCTGGTCGATCTCCGCCTCGACGACGTTCGCGATCCAGTACGCGCGATACGCGATGCCGCGCGCGTCGAGCCACGCCCTGAGGCTCGACTGCTGCGACTCGGCGCGCGCGCGCAGCGCATCGACGAGCGCGCGGCGGTGCTCCTTGTAGTCGGCGTTCGCGGCGAGTGGCGCCAGCATCGGCGTCGTCTGGTCGGCGAGCACGAGCAGCGCCTGCGTGCGGCCCTGCATGCGCAGGCTCGCGGCGACTTCGGGATTCACTTGCGCACCGAGCGCGGAGCCGCAGGCGATCGCGAGTGCGGCGAGCGGCAGCGCACGGAGAACTTCGATGTTCGACTTGCTCATGGATGGCGCTCCTTGATGCGCTGTCGGAAGATTCGTGCGGGAATTCTAGAGCTCGAACTGCTCGTTGAGGATGCGCTCTTCGAGATTGTGCTCGGGATCGAAAAGCAGTGTCATCGTCTGTTCGCTCGACTCGCGGATGCGCACTTCGACGACGTCGCGCATCTCGTTCGAATCGGCGGTCGCGCTGACCGGGCGCTTGTAGGGATCCAGGATCTCGAGCTTGATGTCGGTGACGGCCGGCAGGATCGCGCCGCGCCAGCGCCGCGGGCGGAACGGGCTGATCGGCGTCATCGCGAGGAGCTGCGAGCCGAGCGGCAGGATCGGCCCGTGCGCCGAGAAGTTGTAGGCGGTCGAGCCCGCCGGCGTCGCGACGATGATGCCGTCGCACATGAGCTCGTCGATCTTCACCGAGCCGTTCAGCGAGACGCGCAGGTGCGCGATCTGCTTGGTCTGGCGCAGGAGCGACACTTCGTTGAACGCGAGCGCACGCACCGTGTTGCCGGTCTCGTTGACCGCCTCGGTAACCAGCGGGCGCAGCGGCGTCGCCTGCGCGCGC
>DATFRS010000093.1:0-11513 GCA_035263065.1 Rhodanobacteraceae bacterium | reverse complement strand
GACGTTGTCCGCGCCGCCCTGGTCGAGCGCCGCGAGGACGAGATGGTCGACGCATTCCTGCGCCGACAGCTCCTCGCGCCCGAGCACCGCCGCGATCGAGGCGTCGGTGACTTCCTCGGTGAGCCCGTCGGAGCAGAGCAGGAGCTGCATGCCCGGATTGAGCTGCCCGCGCGCACTGCCGATGCGCATCGACTGCGGATCGGTGACGCCGAGCGCCTGCGTGACGACGTTGCGGTGCGGATGGCTGCGCGCCTGCTCGCTGGTGATCGCGCCCTGGTCGATCAGCTCCTGCACGTAGGAATGGTCCTGCGAGAGCTGCTTCAGGCCGTTGTTCCAGACGTAGACGCGGCTGTCGCCGACCCAGGCGACCTCGTAGTCGCGCTCGCCGCTGATGCGCAGCGCCGCGATCGTCGTGCCCATCGGCAGCGCCTCGGAGCGGCGCGTCGAATGGCGGATGATCTCCTCGTCCGCGAGTTGGATCGCCGGGATCAGCTGGGCGCCCTTCCTGACCTCGCGCACGAGCGTGTCGCGCGCGAGCGCGCTCGCGACCTCGCCGTGCTCGTGGCCGCCCATGCCGTCGGCGACCAGCCACAGGCCGAGGTTCGCGTCGGCGTAGTAGGTGTCTTCGTTATGCTCGCGGCGCAGGCCGACGTGCGTTGAGTGTCCGAACTCGATCATGCGCTGCGCGAGTAGGGTCCGTGATTGGGGCCGAGCGGGAGCGGGTCGGTGCGGCCCGGCCCCGCAGCGCCCATGAACGCATAGCATGCCGCGCGGCTCGCGCCGGACGCAAGCTGCGCCGCCGTGGCGGTTGCGCCGCGCCGAGCCGGCCGGCGGCTCCGATTCCCGGTCGCCGATGAGACCGCGGCGCGCCCGTACGGGAGGTGAATCGTCTCTTCGTCCACGCGCCGATTTCCTACAGGCGCCGCCGCGATGCGCCGATGCACGCGGGCGCCGCCGCGCGGGACACTGTGCACCGCGGCCATGGTGCCGGCGGCGAGGCGTTCGCACGCCGGGACGGTCCGCAGCGGCCAGTCAGGATGCGGCCGTATAATCGAACATGGAGATCGACGATGAAGATGCGTACCGCCACCCTCGATGCCGCTGCCGCGGTGAACCTGCTCAAGCATGCGCGCTCGGTCTGCGATCAGTTGAATCCGCTCGGCACGCCGATGACGATGGCCGAGCTCCAGCAGCGCGCGCAGATCGTCGACAGTGTGATCCGCGCCCGCACCAAGCTCCAGCTCCTGCGCAACCGCGCCATCGCGCTCGAGAACGCGGTGGAGCGCTTCAAGGCCCGCAAGGCGAAGTCCGGCAAGGCCGCCTGATTCCTCAGCTCAGCGCGCAGGCGAAATCGATGCGCGCGGTCGCCTCATCGCGATAGCGCCAGCGGCGGATCATCTTGCGCGGATAGCCGGCCGGGTCGCCGGCGATGTAGAACATCGAATCGTGAAACGAACCCGTGCGGACCCCCGGCTCCGACGCGATCTCGAACTCGATCGGCGTATGCGGACGGGGCGCGATCACGGAAGCACCGACCCACTCCATGGCTGCATCTCGGACACGTCAAAATTCGGCGCGCAGCCTAGCGCGTCGCACATTTTGCGTTTGTAAATCTGTGAAAACGGAGGGCCGGGAAGGGCGGGAATCGCGGCCGCCATTTGCAACGATTGGCAACGCCCGGGCGAGCGGATAAAAACGCCCCCGACGCCGACGGCAGAGCACTGTACCAAGAGCCTCTGCACGTGACGCCGCGGGCGCCCCCCGCCCTGAGCCGAATCGGTGGCGGTTCGCGCGCGCTTACGCCGGCGCGAGGAAGAACGTCACGGCCATCACCACGACGCAGGCCGCGATCACGCAGAGCGCCTGCAAGCCTGAAATGCCTTCGATCTCGCGAGTCCCGGTGCTCATGCGGCGAGCTCCGCCTTGCGCTGACGGAAGCGCGCCAGCGCGCTCTCGAGCGACACCGCCCGATCGCGAAGCTGCTGCAGCTTGCGCGATGCGTTGATCACCGCCGCAATCACCCGGGCGCGATGCTCGATCTGCGCCTGCGACATCGGGAGGCCCATCGGGCTCAGATTCGCGCAGGCGCTCCGCGCCTGTTCCATGACGGCTACCGCCGCCATCACGTCCTGTGCTGCATTCTTGACGGCCATGTCGTTCTCTCCAGAAACGAAAAGTGCGTCGAAGCTGTGGAGGACATGGTCACGATTTGTGACGCCGTCGTCGTCAGCGGATCGGCGCCGCCTCGTGTAGGCAATTTCGGACAGCCGTGTGCGAAGCGGGGCTGCCGCCGCTGAATGAAGCGAGCCTGGCGGACCTCCGGGCTGAAATCCGTATCCCTACCTGAGCGTCCGCCGATCCGTTCGTGACGAGATGCGCTCGGGCCATCGCACCCCCCAAGGCATGTCTGCGATGTGCACGGCGGACGCTCACTTACGCACCCCTCCACGCACCCCTCCGGTCCCGCCTGCGTCGGCGGCCGTCCGTCTCGTCACAGAGTCCTTGTCGCCGCGTCCGCGCGCCGCTTGAATCGGCGCATCGAGAGGAGGCGATCCATGCGCAATTTCGGGCTCCTGGCGGCGCTGGCAGTGCTGCCGGTTCAGGCGGCGCCGTTCGCATGGACCGCGTACGGCGGCGACGGCCACGGCCAGCGCTACGCGCCGCTCGGCGAGATCACGCCGGCCAACGTCGGCGACCTCGAGCTCGCCTGGGACTTCCGCACCGGCGAGCTCGGTGCGGGCTTCGCGCGCGCGGGCGATGCGCTGACGTTCGAGGCGACGCCGCTCCTCGTCGGCGGCACGCTCTTTTTCAGCACGGCGACCGGCAAGGTGTTCGCGCTCGACGCGGAGAAGGGCACGCTCCGCTGGCGCTTCGACACCGCGCCCGACCAGGGCCGCGACTACTCCGAGCTCACGACGCGCGGCGTCAGCTACTGGCGCGACGCGAGCGCGGGCGGCGCCTGCGCCGAGCGCATCCTGTTCGCGACGATCGACGCGCGGCTCTTCGCGATCGACGCGAAGAGCGGCCAGCGCTGCGCCGATTTCGGCACGAACGGCGAGATCGCGCTCTCGAAGAACGTGCGCCTCGTCGAGCGCCAGCTCGGCAACTACCAGGTCACCTCGCCGCCGGCGATCGCGGGCGACGTCGCCGTCGTCGGCTCGTCGATCGGCGACAACCGCGGCACCGACATCGAGCTCGGCGTCGTGCGCGCATTCGACGTGAGGACCGGCCGCGAGCTCTGGCACTGGGATCCGATCCCGCGCGCGGCGAAGGTGCCGGCCGACGCCGCGAATCCCGAGTTCGGCGAAGTCGAGGGCCAGCAGGCGCACTGGACCGGCGCGGCCAACGCGTGGGCGCCGTTCGCGGTCGACGCGGAACGCGGGCTCGTCTTCGTGCCGACCGGCTCGGCGAGCCCCGATTTCTTCGGCGGGATGCGGCCGGGCAACGACGAATGGGCGGACTCGCTCGTCGCGCTGCGCGTCGCGACCGGCGAGATCGCCTGGGCACGCCAGCTCGCGCACCACGATCTCTGGGACTACGACACCGCCTCGCAGCCGATGCTGATCGAGCTCGATCGCGACGGCGCGAAGGTGCCGGCGGTCGTGCAGCTTACGAAGACGGGGCAGGTGTTCGTGTTCGACCGCGAGACCGGCGCACCGCTTTTCCCGATCGAGGAGCGCGCCGTGCCGCAGGACACCGTCGCCGGCGAGACGCCGTCGCCGACGCAGCCGTTCTCGTCGCTGCCGCCGCTCGTCTCGCACGCGGCGGTGAAGCCCGACGACGCGTGGGGCCTCACGTTCTGGGACAGGAACGCGTGCCGCGACAAGATCGCGGCGCTGAAGAGCGAAGGCATCTTCACGCCGCCGAGCCTCGAGGGCACGATCGAGCGGCCGGGCTACGCCGGCGGCTCGAACTGGGGCAGCGGCGCGTGGGATCCGGAGCGCGGGCTCCTGATCGCGAACGTGATGGATCTCCCGATGGTCGTCGCGCTGATTCCGCGCGACAAGCTCGGCGAGCAGTACGACTCCGGCCTCTACAAGGACTGGGAATTCGCGCGTCAGACCGGCACGCCGTTCGCGATGCGGCGGCGCCTGCTCGATTCGCCGCTCGGCGTGCCGTGCACGGCGCCGCCGTGGGGCAAGCTCGTCGCGGTCGATCTCGCGCACGGGAAGATCAGGTGGGAGCGCCCGCTCGGGACGACGCGCGACAAGGCGCCGTGGCCGTTCTGGTGGATCGACGGCGCGCCGAACATGGGCGGCCCGCTGGTCACGAAGGGCGGGCTCGTCTTCATCGGCGCGACGACCGACAACTTCCTGCGCGCGTTCGATACCGCGAGCGGTGCGGAAGTGTGGAAAATGCGCCTTCCTGCAGGCGCGCAGGCGACGCCGATGAGCTACGAGATCGGCGGGCGCCAGTTCGTCGTCGTCGCGGCCGGCGGACACGCGAAGCTCGGCACGACGCGCGGCGATCACCTGCTTGCGTTCGCGCTGCCTCGACACTGATCGGGAGACACGATGAAACCGACGCTTCTCTATCGCATCGCCGCGGTGCTGCTCGTCCTCTTCGCGGCCGGCCACACGGTCGGCTTCCTGCGCATGGTGCCGCCGACCGCCGAAGGCGTCGCGGTGCGCGACGCGATGCGCAACGTGCACTTCGCGATGCACGGCGGGAGCTACACGTACGCCGGGTTCTACGACGGCTTCGGGCTCAGCGTCAGCGCGTATCTCGTCTTCACGGCGTTCCTCGCCTGGCATCTCGGCCAGCTCGCGGCGCGCGATCCGCGCGCGATCGGCGCGCTCGGCTGGGTGTTCTGCGCGATGCAGGTCGCACAGCTCGTGCTCGGGCTCGTCTACTTCTTCGCGGCGCCTGTCGCGTTCTCGGCGCTGATCGTGCTCTGCCTCGGCATCGCGGCGTGGCGCGTCGGGGCTCAGTCGCCGGCGTAGCGGAAGCCTTCGACGATCGTCGTGCCGTCGGGCTTCGTCGCGATGTGCGCCCAGCCGACTAGGCCTTCGCGCGTCCTGACGAGATAGTCGGCGTTCTGGCCGTTCTCGTCGTCGCCGGTCGCGGCGTTGAGGAGGATCGTGATCGGCGTCCCGGCCGGCAGCGTCGCGAGCGCGGACTTCGCATCGCCGCCCTTCGCCGACGTCAGCGCGAGGCTCGCCGTCGTCCTGCCTTCGACGCCGACGTAGCGGAACGGCTGCGCGGCTTCGACGAAGCGCTTGCCGTCGTAACGGAACAGCCGGCGGTGATCGTAGACGTAGTCGGTCGTGCCGGCGACGTAGATCTCGCCGGTCGGCAGGAACGCGAAATCGTTGCCGGGCGATTCGAAGATCGCACTTTCCGGCGTGTCGAACTTCGCCAGCAGGCGGCAGCTCGGATCGTTGCTCGGCCCGGAATCGCACGCGAGCGCGAGCGGCGGCAGCCCGTGGCCGAGCTCGAGCACGAGCGGCTGTGTCGCGTAGACGCCCGCTTCCTCGTAGTCCTTGAGATACGCCGGCGGCGTCGTCACGGGCTTCGCGTGGGCCTTCGGATACCAGATGCGCACGCGCTCGTTCTTGAGATCGAGCCGCGCGAGATCGGGATACCACGCCGACGGATCGGCCGCGGAGGCGAGGGCCGGGAGCAGGACGAGTGCAAGAAGGGATGCGCGCATGCGGTGAGGTCAGTGGATGCCGACGCCGACGCCGAGCCCGAAGCTCACGTGCGGCTGATCGTACGGAAAGTTGACGGGCCACAGGTGCACGTTCGCCTCGACGACGAGCGGGTAGACGAGATCGCGATCGTCGATCACGCGCGAGCGCGTTCCTTGCACGCGGCCGTGCAGCGTGACGAAGCGTCCGGCAGGAAAATCGAGTGGCTCGACGTAGCCCGGCAGCGCGAGGATGAAGCGGCCTTGCGTCGGCGCGTTCATGTCCGGCCGCTGCGCGGTGTCGGTCGGGTAGGCGACGATCTCGACCTCGGTGCTGTCGGCGAGATTGCGCACGCCGAGGATCTTGCCGGCCCAGAGCACGTCGGCGTCGTGATAGCGTTCCGGCTCGATGGCGACGTCGGCCGGCGTCGCCGGCACGGCGGCGACATCCTTGAACACGGGCGTTGCGCAGCCGGCGAGGCCGGCGAGCAGCAGCAGGACGAGGACGGGGCGGAGACCGAAACGCATGCCCGGACACCATGAACGGAGCGAAGACGGGCTCCTATTCTCCACCGATCGCGCCCGGCTGGATATCGACGCGATCCACGATTTCCTCGCGCGCGAGTCGTACTGGGTGCCCGGCATCCACCGCGAGATCGTCGAGCGCGCCGTCGCGAACTCGATCTGCTTCGGCGTCTACGAGGACGGGCGGCAGCTCGCGTTCGCGCGCGTGATCAGCGACGGCGCCGGGTTCGCCTGGCTCGCCGACGTGTTCGTCGTCGGCGATGCGCGAGGCCGCGGCCTCGGCAAGCGGCTGATCGACTTCGTGATGGCGCACCCGGACCTGCAGCGCATCCGCCGCTTCATGCTGGCGACCCGGGACGCGCACACGCTCTACGAGAAGTACGGCTTCACGGCGCTCGGCCATCCGGAGCGCATCATGGAACGCTACGACGCCGACGCGCTGTCGCGCTAGGCCTGCTTCAGCCACTCGATGCGGTGGTCGCCGTAGCGGCTCTGCGCGAGCAGCTCGCGCAGAACCGGCACGAGATCGCCGAGCTCGCGGTCGAACTTGTACGGCGGATTGACGAGCGCCATGCCGCAGCCGTTGAGGCGCAGCGCCGAGTTGTCCGGATGCAGCAGCAGCTCGGCAACCAGCACGCTCGACGCGGCGCTGCGCTCGGCGAGCCAGCGATGGAACGGCACGATGTGCTGGCGCAGCTTGATCGGATACCAGACCGCGTAGGTCGCATTCGGCCAGCGCGCGAGCGCGGCGGCGAGCGCGCCTTCGATCTGCATGAACTCGCCGGCCTGCGCCTCGAACGGCGGATCGATCAGCACGAGCCCGCGCTTCTGCTTCGGCGGCGTCAGCGCCTTCAGCGCCTCGTAGCCGTCGCGCTCGTGCACGGCGAAGCGCGCGTCGCCGCGGAACAGCGCCTTCAGCGCGGCCGCTTCGTCTTCCTGCAGCTCGCAGGCGATCGCGCGGTCCTGTTCGCGCATGACCAGGCTTGCGAGGAGCGGCGAGCCGGGATAGATCGCAAGCTCCGTGCCCTGGCCCGCGTTGAGCGCGCGCACGAGATTGACGTAGACGTGCAGCACGGACGGCAGCCGCGTGCTGGCGAACAGGCGCTGCACGCCGCCGGCGTACTCGCGCGTGCGCGCCGCTTCCTCGCTGCGCAGGTCGTAGCGGCCGCGGCCGGCGTGCGTGTCGAAGTAGCAGAACGCGCCCTGTTTGCGCTTGAGCGATTCCACGAGGCCGAGCAGGATCGAATGCTTGAACACATCGGCGAAATTGCCGGCATGGAAGGCGTGGCGGTAGTTCATCGGTTCTCGCGCGTCAGGGAGTGCGTGGGAAACCTTCGCGGCGCGGCAGGCGCGACCGTGGCGAGCGATCGCTTTGCGTGCGCCCCGGCCGGTGCGTACCATGCAGGGCCGTGAACAGGCTTTTTACCAGCTTCCCGCTCGATCCGCGACGCATCGCGCGCTCGCGGGCCGCGCGCGTGCTCGTATGGCTCCTGGCGCTCGCGCTTGTCGCGGCGAACACGGCGGCCGTGGCGATGCCGCCGGCGAAGGTCGCCCCGCCGGCGTCCGCGCACGAGCACTGCACCAACGCCGATCCGGCGGGTCATCACGCGCAGAAGCCGCATCACGGGCCCGATTGCCCGTGCTGCATCGGCAAGGCCTGCGCCTGCGTGCACCTGTGCGATGCGCTCGTGCGCGTCGTCGTGCCCGCGTCGATCGCGCCGTCGACGCGTGCGTTCCGCGTGGCGCCGCCGCGCGACTACGCGGTGTCCGAGGCGCGTCTCCTCCGACCGCCGATCGCCTGATCTCCGCCCGAGGTCCGTCCGCGATGCGGCGCCGCGAGGCGCCTGCATGCGCGGTGTCGATCCGCGACGCGCGTGCGTCGCGATCCGGAGAGTGGTTCGATGATCTGGAAAGTTCGAGGAGCGCCGCCCGCGCCGGTCCTGCCGTCGCGACGACGCTTCGTGCAAGGCGTTGCGTTGGGCGGTGTCGCCGCGGGGCTGGGCTTCGCGCGGCTGCCGTCGTTCGCGGCGGAAGGTACGCAACGGAGCGCGCTGAGCGGGCGCGAGTTCGATCTCGCGATCGGCGAGGCATCCGTCAACTTCACCGGCGCGACGCGGCGCGCGACGGTCGTGAACGGCCAGCTGCCGGCGCCGCTGCTGCGCTGGCGGCAGGGCGACACGGTCACGCTGCGCGTGCGCAACGCGCTGCCGGTGCGAAGCTCGATCCACTGGCACGGCATCATCCTGCCGGCGGACATGGACGGCGTGCCGGGGCTCAGCTTCATGGGCATCGCGCCCGGCGCGAGCTACGACTATCGCTTCACGGTGACCCAGTCCGGCACGTACTGGTATCACAGCCACTCGCGCTTCCAGGAGCAGGTCGGACTCTACGGTCCGATCGTCATCGAGCCGCGCGACGGCGAGCGCTTCCCGGCCGACCGCGAGCACGTCGTGCTGCTGTCGGACTGGACCGACGCCGATCCCGAGCGCATCTACGCGTCGCTGAAGAAGCAGAGCAACGGCTTCAACTACGGCAAGCCGACTGCGGCCGATTTCCTTCGCGATGCGGGCGCGAACGGCGTCGGCGAGGCGCTTGCGTCGCGAAGGATGTGGAACCGGATGCGCATGGATCCGAGCGATCTCGCCGACGTCTCGGCGACGGCGTACACGTACCTCGTCAATGGCGCGTCGCCCGCGCAGAACTGGACCGGGCTCTTCGCGCGCGGCGAGAAGGTGCGCCTGCGCTTCGTCAACGGCGCGTCGATGACGTTCTTCGATGTACGCATTCCCGGGCTCAAGCTCACGGTGGTCGCGTCCGACGGACAGGACATCGATCCCGTCACCGTCGACGAATTCCGCATCGGGCCCGCGGAGACGCTCGATGCGATCGTCGAGCCGGCCGACGATCGCGCGTACACGCTGTTCGCACAGGCGATGGATCGCTCCGGCTTCGCGCGCGCGACGCTCGCGCCGCGCGCGGGCATGGAAGCCGGGATCCCGCCGCTCGACCCGCGTCCGCTGCTCACGATGCGCGACATGATGGGCGAGATGCAGCACGACATGGCCGGCATGGACATGGGCGATCACGCGTCGATGCACGGCATGCAGCACGACGCACCGAAGACGCGCGGGCATGCCGCCGCGGAATACGGCCCCGGCGTCGACATGCGCGTCGATGCGCCACGGACGAATCTCGACGATCCCGGCATCGGCCTGCGCGACAACGGGCGGCGCGTGCTGACGTATGCCGACGTCAGGACGATCGACGCGCCGATCTCGCCCGACACCGGGCGCGACATCGAGCTGCACCTGACCGGCCACATGGAACGCTACATGTGGTCGTTCGACGGCACGAAATTCTCCGATGCCGAACCGCTGCGCTTCGCGCACGGCGAGCGCGTGCGCATCGTCCTCGTCAACGACACGATGATGACGCACCCGATACACCTGCACGGCATGTGGAGCGAGCTCGAGACACCGGACGGCGAGTTCCTTGCGCGCAAGCACACCGTCGTCGTGCAGCCCGCGCAGAAGGTCAGCTATCGCGTCAGCGCCGACGCGCTTGGCCGCTGGGCGTACCACTGCCATCTGCTCTATCACATGGAAGCGGGCATGTTCCGCGAGGTGGTGGTCGCATGAAGTCGCTCGCGATGACGTTCGCGCTCGCCGGGATTGCGCCGCTTGCCGCGCAGGAAACCGATCACGTGCCGCCGCCGCCGCCCGAGCATCCGATGGCGCCGATGAGCGAAGCCGAGATGACCGATGCGATGGAGATGGACGACGACGCGATGCTCGCGATGCTCAAGCTCGATCGCCTCGAGTGCGCCGACACCGACGAAGGCATCGCGACCGCGTGGAAGCTTGCCGCGTGGACCGGCGGCGACACCGACAAGGTGCTGCTGCGTAGCGAAGGCGAGCACGTCGACGGCGATGTCGAGTACGCCGACGCCGAGGTGCTCTGGGATCACGCGATCGCGCCGTACTGGGACTCGCAGCTCGGCGTTCGCCGCGACTTCGGGCAGGGCGCGGACCGCACGTGGGCGGCGTTCGGCGTGCAGGGCCTTGCGCCGTACTGGTTCGAAGTCGGTGCGACGGCATACGTCGGCGACGCCGGACGCTCCGCGCTCCGCCTCGAAGTCGACTACGATCTCTTGCTGACGCAGCGGCTGATCCTGCAACCGCGCTTCGAGATCAATGCGTACGGCAAGGACGATCCCGCCGCGCGCATCGGCTCGGGGCTTTCGGACGCGGCGGTCGGTCTGCGCCTGCGCTACGAAGTCCGCCGCGAGCTCGCGCCGTACGTCGGCGTCGAATGGACGCGCCGGTTCGGCCGCACGGCCGATATCGTCGAGGCCGAAGGCGTCGATGCGCAGGATGTGCAGTGGGTCGTCGGGGTGCGGGTCTGGTATTGAAGGCCGGGGCGTCGGAAACGCCTTGTTTCCATGACTTTCCGCCGGCGCGGCCCCGGATGGCCGCTGCTAGCGTCTGCCGCTTTCCGGGATGGGGAATTCGATGAAAAAGCTGCTCAAGTGGCTGCTCCGGCTGATCGTGCTGGCGATCGTCGTGATCGGCGTGTTCTTCGTGCACGTCTGGTACTTCAAGCCGGCCAAGATCGACTGGTTCTACGGCCGCGTGTTCGGCGAGTTCGCGCTGCAGAGCCCCGAGCTCCTCAGCAACATGCGCATCCTGCCGCCGTGGCTCGATTTCTACAGCGACGATCTCGACGACGCCTCGCCCGCGCACGAAGCGGCGATGGCCGAGATGATCAGGAGCGACGTCGACACGCTGCACCGCTACGACCGCGCCTCGCTCGACGGCCAGGGCCAGCTCTCGTACGACGTGCTCGACTATTTCCTGTCGATCCAGGTCGAGGGCGACAAATTCCGCGACCACGATTTCCCGGTGAACCAGTTGCAGGGCATCCAGTCGAGCCTGCCGAATTTCATGGCGCAGACGCACCAGGTCAACGACCGGCACGACGCCGACGCCTACATCGCGCGCCTCGACAAGTTCCCGCAGAAGTTCTCGCAGGTGCTCGAAGGCCTGAAGCTGCGCGAGGCGAAGGGCGTGATTCCGCCGCAGTTCACGGTCGAGGAAGTCATCGCGCAGATGCAGGGCTTCATCGCCAAGCCCGCGAAGGAAAACATGCTGTACACGAGCTTCAAGGAAAAGCTCGACAAGATTCCGGCCGACAAGCTCGATGCGAACGCGCGCACGGCGCTGCTCGCGAGCGTCGAAGGCTCGATCGGCAAGAGCGTGTATCCCGCTTACACGCAGCTCATCGACTACTTCAAGACGCTGCAGCCGAAGGCGCAGGGCAATTTCGGCGCGTGGCACCTGCCCGACGGCGATGCGTACTA
>DATFRS010000092.1:0-3489 GCA_035263065.1 Rhodanobacteraceae bacterium | reverse complement strand
CTCGATCCGAAGACGCGCACGTTTCTCGCGGCCGAGATGGAGAAGTATTTCTTCGGCGAAGGCTCGGCGAAGCCGAGCGGTTACGTGCCGCAATAGCGGTTATTTCGCGTCCGGCCCGTCCTTCAGCATCGTCTTGTAGTCGATCGGACGGATCTCGTCGATCGCGCACTGCTGGCCGCGCTCGTAGGTCACGTAGTCGAACTTCGCGCTGACGATGTGGCGCTGCCTGGACGTGACCGCGATCGCCTTCGACCATTCGAGCCCCGGACACGGCGCGTGCACGCTGATCAGATAGGCCTGGTTGACCGTCGGCCAGACGACGACCTTCTCGGGCCCGACGAGCTCCCACTTGTAGAGCGACCAGAACTCGAACTCGTCGACCGGCGAGCCCGCGTACTTCTCGAAGCGCTGCAGGTGCTCGGCTTGCGTCTCGCGCGTCTGCGCGCCCGCGCCGGCGGCGCAGAGCGCGAGAACGAGGCATGGAGCGAGCTTTCTCATCGCGTTTCCTCCGTCATCCCGCATGGAGACGGACGATAACGCGCTTTCGACGCGGCGGCGCCCGGCATGGCACCGCCGTTTCAGCTTCCCTTTAGCTGGCGGCAAAGCGGTCGAGCGCGCGCTCGGCCTCGCCGCGCTCGTAGTCCGAGAGGTGCCGAGCGACGTCGCGATAACGCGCGATCAGCTCGGCGTCGTTCGGCATCACGCGGGCTAGCGCGACCAGCACTTCGCGGCAGTCGTAGTCCGAGCCGATCCCGTCGAGGGCTTCGAGCACGGAACGCGCGCCGGTCTTGCCGAAGCCCGGCGCGCGGATCAGCGCGACCAGCGCCTCGCGCCGGTCGTACGCCGAGCTGATGTCCGACGCGGCCTTCGCGTAGACCGGCGCGAGCTTGTCGGCATCCTTCGTGCGCTGGATGGCGTTCGCGAGCAGCGTGCGGCGCTCGTAGGGCGAGCCGATCGTCTTCGCGGCGCCGACGACCTCGCCGAGCGCAGCCTCGTCGGCCTTGCCCGCCTCGATCATCGCCGACAGCGTGCGCGCGTGTTCGTAGTCGGAGTGGATGCCGGACGCCGCCTTCAGCCACGCCGCGCGCACGTCGGCCTCCGGCGCGAGCGGCTTGATCATGCCGATGAGGAGCTCGGCCCGCTCGTAGTCCGAGCCGATCTTGTCGGCCTGCGCGAGCACGAGCTTCTGCTGCGCGGGATCGAGCGGCTGCACCGCCGCGAGCGCCGCGAGCGCGTTGTGCTTCTCGTAATCCGAATCGATGGCTTCGACGAGGCCGAGCGCGCGCGTCATTTCCGCGTTCGTGAGCTTGCCGCCCGCGGCGAGGTACTTGATGTAGACGCCGCGCGCGTAACCGGAGTCGATCTTCGCGATCTCGTCGAGCACGGCGCCCGCGCCGCCCTTCGCGCGGATGCGCGCGACGCGGCCTTCGGCGTCGATCGTCGACTCGCGGATGACGGTCGGCACCAGCGTCGCCATCCACTGCTGGCCTTCGGCGTCGAACGGCTGCTCCTTCTCGTCGACGAAGTAGCGGCGCTCGATCTTGCCGGCGCGGTTCGCCATCTCGATGCGGCGCGTCTTGCCGGCGTGCGTCTCGGTGAACGTCGCGCGGCCGCCGCTGCTCAGCGTCGCGACGTCGTCCTCGCGCTCGTTGAAGGTGATCTTGCCTTCGATGTTGACGCTGTAGCCGTGCTTGTCGTCGCCGACCTGCACGACGGTCACGTCGTGCGTGCCGTCGGTGCGCTCCGACGAGATGTGCACGTGGTGGCCGCCGGGCGCTGCGGGTGCCGCCGGTGCGGCGGGAGCCGCAGGTGCCGCAGGTGCGGCCGGCGGTGCAGGCGGCGCCGGAACGGCTTGCGCGGACGCGTGCTGGAGGCTCACGCCCGGCAGCGCGATCGCGGCGATGGCGAGCATCGCGGCGGCGGCGAAGCCGGCACGCGCGCCGGCGGCGTCGATCTTCATCGGGACTCCTGCGATCAGATAGTCGATGCGTTGCAAGAGCGGCGACTCGCGGCCGGCCATCGCCGGCGCGAGGCCCAGGTCGAGACCGCCGATGCGACGCTCGGCGCATTCGGCAAGGCATTCGGCGAGCGAGCGGCCGTCGCCGAGATGGATCGCGGCCCACGCATCGCACGACACTTCGGCGATCTCGTCGAGCCTGCGTCGCGCGAGTGCCGCGAGCGGCAGGAACCAGAAGAGCCCGCACCACGCGGCGATCGCGAGCTTCCACGCCGGATCGCGACGCGCGATGTGCGCGGTCTCGTGCGCGAGCATCGCGCGCAGCTGCTCGCGGTCGAGCAGCTCGACGGCCCACGTCGGCAATACGATGCGGCGGCCGCGCGCGGCGACCGGGCTGGCGAGCTCGTCGAGCGCTGCGAGGCGCGGCGCCGCGATGCGCGCTTCGATCGCGAGCGCGGCGACGTCGGTCGCGAGCTGCGCGCTCTTGACGGGCTCCGCCCGGGACAGCGAATGCTCGAGCCGGAACCACGCCCCGCCGAGCCGCGCAAGCGCGATCAGCGCGCCGGCGAGCCAGCCTGCGAGCAGCACGAGGTGCCACGAAGGAAGCTTTTCGAGCATCCCTCCTGTGCTCGGCGTCTGCTCGGCCGATCGCACCGCTGCCGGTGCCGCCTGGGGTTCGGGACGTGTCGCCGCCGCCTTCGACGGCGCGGTGTCGGCGGGAACGGCGCGTGCGGTCGGCGCCGATACGACGGATATGTTCTGCACCGCAGTCGCGACCGGCGCGCTCGTCGCGAGACGAATGCGCGCCGTCGTCGGCGCATCGAGCAGCACCTGCGCGCTCGCCGTGACGACGCCGCCGAACAGCGCCGCACGCCAGAGCATCTCGCGCCACGCCGGGCGAGCACGCAGCGCGCCGCGATCGAGGCACCACGCGATGCCGAGGAGGACGGTCGCGTGCAACGCGACGGTGATCAGCCATGCGGCCAGGATTTCACTCGCCATTCTGCCCTCCCCGCGCGAGGCGTCGCCGAACCTTGGCGAGATCCCCGGGCGCAATCTCCGATTCCTGCACCAGATGCGCGACCAGCGCGCGCGCATCGCCGTCGAACAGCGCGCCGACGAGATCGGCGACCATCGAGCGGCGCACGTCGCCCTCGCCGACCAGCGCGCGGTAGAAGAGCTGGCGCCCCTCGCGACGCTGCGCCACGACGCCGCGCTTCTCGAGCCGCGTCAGCACCGTCGCCACCGTCGTGTGCTTGAGCCCGCGCTCGCCGGCGAGCTCGGTCGCGACGTCGGCGGTGCTGCTCTCGCCGCGCCGCCAGAGCACGCGCATCAGTGCGATCTGCAGCTCGCTGAGGCTTACGTCCCGCTGCTTGTTCATGAAGCTCCGCTCGGTTTCTACAATCGTCGTACTACATGTGTAGTAGAAAAGCCCGGCGGCTGCAAGAGGTCGAAAGTCATGAACGGCCTGGAACCCGCATGAGATGCGTTCTCCGGGGATGCGGTTTGGCTTGCGTGCGTCGCACCCGCAG
>DATFRS010000091.1:0-3151 GCA_035263065.1 Rhodanobacteraceae bacterium | reverse complement strand
GGTCCGCGCCCAGTTCACGAGCGCATCGAGGTTCGTCGTCACAAGCCGCGCTCCATCAGCGGGTTGTCTTCCGCCGGGCGCAGGATGTCGTCGACGATGCTGACCGGCGGCGGGTTGTGCATCGCCTCGCCGATGCGATCGATCACTCCCATTCGAGAGCTCCTTTCTTCCATACGTACACGAAGCCCAGCACGAGCAGGCCGAGGAACATGCCCATCTCGACGAGGCCGAAGAGGCCGAGCTTGGAGAACACCGTCGCCCACGGCAGCACGAAGGCGATTTCGAGATCGAAGATGATGAAGAGGATCGCGATGAGGTAGTAGCGCACGTCGAACTTCATGCGCGCGTCCTCGAACGCCTCGAACCCGCACTCGTAGGGGGAATCCTTCTCGGCGGTCGGCCGCTTCGGGCCGAGCAGGTTGCCGATGGCGATCAGCGCGATGCCGACGCCGGCGGTGACGACCATGAACAACAGGACCGGGAAATACTCGGCCAGCACACACACCTCCGCGCCGCAGAGCGCATCAGCGGTCGCGCAGGCGAAAGACCGGCACGACGACGGTAAGAAGATCGTCCGACCGTGATGAGACGGATCTCATCGCGATCGTGCAATCGATGGTGCCCAAGAGAGGACTCGAACCTCCACGGGTTGCCCCGCTACCACCTCAAGGTAGTGCGTCTACCAATTCCGCCACCTGGGCTTACGCTTACTTTCCGTCCTTCCCGTCGTCCTTCGGCTTGTCCGCGGGCTTGCCGGCGTCGGCGGCCGGCTTGTCCGTCGGAGCGGGCGTCGCGGCGGGCTTGTCGCCCGACGCGGCCGGCGCGGTCGCCTGCGGCACGTCGCCGCTGGCCGGCGGAGCCGCCGGGGTCGCCTTGTCCGCCGGTGCGACGGAGCGCGACATGACGCCGAGATCGTCGACCGGGCTCGAGGTTGCGCTCGGGCGGCCGAGATAGATGCCCATGCCGAGGCTGAGCAGGAAGAACAAAGCGGCGAGGACCGCCGTGCTGCGCGAAAGGAAATTCGCCGATCCGCGCGCACCGAAGACGGTCGCCGATGCGCCGCCGCCGAAGCCCGATCCCGCTGCGGCGCCGGCTCCGCGCTGCAGGAGGATCAGGACGATCATGGCGACCGCGATCAGCACATAGAAAACGTTGGCGATGATGGAAACCATTTGCTTCTCTTTACCGGACGCCGCGCGAAGCGCGCGACGCCACACAATTACACGTTCCTCAGGTCCGCGGCGCGGCAGATCGCGAGGAAATCCGCGGCCACCAGCGATGCACCGCCAATGAGTCCGCCGTCCACGTCGGGTTGTCCGAAGAGCTCGGCCGCGTTGGACGGCTTCACGCTGCCGCCGTAGAGGATCCGCAGCGAGCCAGCAATTGTACCATCCAGTGCACGAAGTTTGTCACGGATGAACCCGTGCACCGCCTGCGCCTGCTCGGGCGAGGCCGTGCGGCCGGTGCCGATCGCCCAGACCGGCTCGTAGGCCACGACGGCCGCGGCGAATGCGCCGATGCCGGCGCGCGCGACGACCGCCTCGAGCTGGCGCGCGATCACGCCTTCAGTAGTACCGCCGTCGCGCTCTTCAAGGGTCTCGCCGACGCAGAGGATCGGGACCAGTCCCGCGGCCTGCGCCGCGACGAACTTCTTCGCGACGAGATCGTCCGATTCGGCGTGGTACTGGCGGCGCTCGGAATGCCCGGCCAAGACGAACGCACAGCCGATGTCCTTCAGCATCGCCGCCGAGACCTCGCCCGTGAACGCGCCCTGCGCGTGCTCGCTGAGATCCTGCGCACCGAACGCGACGCGGCCGCCCGCGTGCTCGCCGATCAGCGCCGCGATGTACGGAAACGGCGGCAGCACGGCGACGTCGGCCCTGGCCGGCAGCGCGGCCGCGACCTCGGCGACCAGCGCCGACGCCATCGCGCGCGACCCGTGCATCTTCCAGTTTCCGGCGACGAGCGGACGCCGCATGGCGATCCCCGGTGGCGAAAAGGGGCGCAAGGATAGCGACGGGCGCGCGCAGCGACAACCGTGCGCGCCTCAATGAATGTCCGGCGGCAGCGGCCTGCCCCACTCCTTGTACAGCGCGGTCTGCATTTCGGTGAGCTTCGTCACGCGATCGTGCGTCGGCCCGTACGCCGCGACGAGGTTCGTGCGCGCCTTCGCGTACGCGTCGGCGGCCTCCGCGTAGCGCTTTTCCTTCTGCAGTGTGCGGCCGAGGCCGGTCAGGAAGAGGCCGTTCTCGGGCCGCTCGGCCGGCAGCGAACGCGCCGCGCCGTCGACGGCCGCGTGATGCAGCGCCTCGGCCGCCGCGAAGTCGCCGCGATCGCGCTCCAAGCCGGCAAGATTGTGCTCGAGGATCAGCACGTCGAGCTCGTCCGGCCCGAGCAGCGCGCGCTCGATCGCGAGCGCGCGCTGGTACAGCGCCTCGGCCTCGTCGAGCTTGCCCGACTGTTTCAGCACGAGCGCGAGATTGTTCATCGCATTGCGCGTGCGCTCGTGGCGCTCGCCGAGCGACTTCTCGCGCGTCGCCAGCACCTCGCGGAACATCGGCTCGGCCGCCGCGAAGTCCTTCTCGTCCTGCAGCATGCTGGCAAGCTCGTTGAGCGCGTTCTGCGTTTCCTCGTGCGTGCGCCCGAAGGTCTTCTCGCGCCCGGCCAGCACCTCGTTCTGGATCTCGACCGCGCGATCGAGATGGCCGCGCGCGCGCTCGGTCACCGCGAGATCCTGCAGCGACTGCAGCGTGCGCCAGTGCGCCGCGCCGAACCGCGCGACTTCGGCGTCGTGGCTTTCGCGGAATCGCGACTCGGCTTCGTCGAACCGCGCCATGTTGCGATAGGCCTGCCCGAGATCGTCGGTCGCGTCGAGCACCGGATCGGACGTCGCGCCCTGCCGCGCACGCAGCTTCGGCACGAGCGCCTCGAGCGCCTTCGCCGCCGCTTCGTAATGCGCGCGTCGCAGCTCGAGCCGTGCGCGCGCCGCCTCGAGCGCCAGCGCGTCGTCGGAATCGGCCCCGTATTTCGCGACGATCTCGGTGGCGAGCGCGGCATACGCCTTGTCGGCGTCGTCGTAGTGCGAATCGTCGACGTCGTTGTCGGCGAGCGCGCGCCGGAGCTGCAACGCGCCATCGCTCCCTGCACCGGC
>DATFRS010000090.1:0-13315 GCA_035263065.1 Rhodanobacteraceae bacterium | reverse complement strand
AGCGCCGGCGTGTGCGCGAGGAAATCGCAGTAGCCGCACTTGCGCCAGCATTCCTCGTCGCGGTCGCCGCTTGGCATGTGGCCGAGATGACCGGCGTGGCCCGCGACGCTCATCGACGCGTGTACGTGCGGCGCGTGCGCGAGGACGACCTGCGAGATCGTCGGCATGAACGACAGCAGCAGGACGGCCAGCACGGCCATCCATGCGATGCAACGCTGTCGCTCGAGCGTCCGGATCGTCATTCGGTCAGGGTTGCGAAGTCCATGCGCACGCGCGGCCGAGGCAAAGGCCGCGCGGCGAGACTATAGCGGCGCCTCGCGCGCGTTTCGTGAGGTGTTTCACCTAGCCCGACCCCGCGCGCGGCGCAATCAGGGCGGATTTCCGCCGGATTCGCGCACCGGGCGCTTGGAGAGCTTCCTCTGCAGCGTCCGCCGGTGCAGGCCGAGCCGGCGCGCGGCCTCGGAGATGTTGCCGTCGCACTCGGCGAGCACGCGCTGGATGTGCTCCCACTCGAGCCGCTTCAGCGGCGGCGCCGCGAACACCGGCGCCGACGCGTCCTCGTCGCGCTGCCCGCCGCCGCGGAGCGCCTGCACGACCTGGTCGGCGTCGACAGGTTTGGCGAGATAGTCCCACGCGCCGCGCTTGATCGCCTCGACCGCCGTCGCGATCGACGCGTAGCCCGTGAGCAGCAGGATGCGCAGCTCCGGCTGCAGTTCCAAAAGCTCCGGGATCAGCGCGAGGCCGCTTTCCTCGCCGAGCTTGAGGTCGAGCACGGCGTAGTCGGGCACGGTCTCGCGCGCACTCGCGAGCGCCTGCGCGCGATTCGCGGCGACGCCGACGTCGAAGCCGCGCGCGCCGAGCGCGCGGGCCAGCACGCGCACGAAGACGTCGTCGTCGTCGATGAGGAGCACGCTCTCGGTCATGGCCGTATTGTCGCCTACGCGCCCGGCGGAGCGTTAGCCGCGCGGCCGCGCAGCGGCACGCGCAGCCGCTGCAGCAGGCCGCGATCGGGCTGCAATTCGGCGCGCAGCTCGCCGCCGAGCCGCTCCGCCGTCGCATGCGCGAGCGCGAGGCCGAGCCCGAGGCCGTCGCGCTTGCTGGTCTGGAACGCCGAGCGCGCGACGAGCTCGGCCTCGGTGCCGGCACCGAAATCGCGCACGCCGAACTCGACCTGGTCGCGATTGGCCGCGACGCGAAGCTCGACGCGCGCGCTGCCGGCCGCGAGCGAGGCGTCGGCTGCGTTGCTGAGGAGGTTGATCAGTGCGTGGCGCAGGCTCGGCTCGGCTTCGATCTCGCGCGCGTTCGCGTCGCCCTCGATCGCGATCGAGAGCTCGACTTCCGGGCGCAGCAGATGGAAGCGCGATTCGCAGTCGCGCACGAACTCGGCGAGCGCGAGCCGCTGCGGCGCGCCGGACAGCTGGCGGCTGCCGACCGCGACGAGCTCGCGCAGGATGTCGCGGCAGCGCTCGGCCTGGCCGCCGAGGAGATCGAGATCGTCCGAGAGCGCGCCGTCGCCGGCGCGCTCGCGGCGCAGCTCGGCGATCAGCGTGCGCATCGTCGACAGCGGCGTGTTGAGCTCGTGCGCGGCGCCGGCGGCCTGCGTCGCGATCGCGAGGATGCCTTCGTCGCGCAGCGCACGCTCGCGCTCGCGCTGGATCTCGCGCTCGCGCATGTGCAGGAGGCGCGCGAGACGCGTGACGAAGAACGACAGCGCGGCCGCCATGATCACGAAGTTGATCGCCATGCCGACGAGGTGCAGGTTGAAGTCGCCGCCTTCCTGCGCATGCAGCATCGGCAGCGGGACGTGCCACGGGAAGAGGGCGAGATACGACATCGCGGCGAGCAGCGCGACGATCGCGACGTAGCGCAGCGACAGGGCCGCCGCGGCGAGCGTGATCGGCAGCACCATCAGCGACACGAACGGATTCGTCGCGCCGCCGGTGAGATGGAGGAGCCAGGTCAGCGCCGCGATGTCGACCGCGATGTGCGCGACGGCCTCGATCGGCGTCACCGGCCACGGCCGGCGCAGGCGCCAGAACACCGCGAGCGCGAACACGAGGAGCGCGAGGATGCCGAACGCGAGCCCCGGCACCGGAATCGGGAGGCGCATGCCGAACGCGACGACGGCGACCGTCAGCGCCTGCCCGGCGACGGCGCAAAGGCGCAGCCAGGCCAGCGTCCAGGTCAGCTCGCGCGCATTGTGGAACCCGGTCCGGTAAGTCGTCGCGGCCTTCACGGCAGGTCGCTCGTGTGGGGCAGAGTCGTGATCTTGGCGCTAAACGCGTTCCGTCGCAGCGGCGGGCGACGTCGGCAGCTTGATCGCGACTTCGAGCCCACCGTCGTCGACGTTGCGCGCGCAGATCGTGCCGCCATGCCATTCGACGGCGCTCCGCGCGATCGCGAGGCCGAGGCCGGTGCCGCCGCTGGCGCGCGTGCGCGCCGAGTCGGTGCGATAGAACGGCTCGAAGATGCGCGCGAGCTCGCCGGCCGGCACGCCGGGCCCGTGGTCGCGCACGGTGACCAGCGCGAGCTTCGGGTCGCGCGGATCGCGCAGCAGGCGCACGGTGACCGTGCTGCCGTCCTGCGTGTAGGCGAGCGCGTTGCGGATCACGTTCTCGAACGCGCTGTAGAGCGCATCGCTCGATCCGGTCAGCACCTGGCGCTCGCAGTCGGCGAGCACGACCTTGCGGCCGCGCGGCGCGCCTTCGTAGTCGGCGTTGGTGATGACGTCTTCGAGGAGCTGATCGAGCGCGACCGTATCCTGCGCCGCGCGCTGCTGCGTTTCGAGCCGCGACAATTCGAGTGCCTGCGACAGCATGCCTTCGAGCCGCGTCGACTCGCTCTCGATGCGATCGAGCGAGGCGTGCACCTGCCTGTCGTCGCCGTCGCGGGCGAGCTCCAGCGCGACGCGCAGGCGCGCGAGCGGCGAGCGGAGCTCGTGCGACACGTCGCGCACGAGCCGGCGGTGGCTTTCGATCAGCGCCTTGATGCGCGCGGCCATGTGGTCGAACTCGGACGCGAGCGCGATCATTTCGGCGCTGCGCCCGTAGTTGAGCTCGCCGACGCGCGCATCGAGATCGCCTTCGGCGAAGCGGCGCGTCGAGCCGCGGATCTGCGTCAGCGGCGCCGACACGTACCAGGCGAGCAGGAAGCTGAAAACCGCGCTGACGACCATGCCGGCGGCAATGTTCATCCAGAACGTGCGCGGCCGGCGCGAGACGAGGCGCGAGACGAACGTGCCTTCGAGCGTCGCGACGGCGCCGTAGACGCGCCCGTCCTTGACGCGGATCGCGCGGAAGCGCTGGCGCTCGGCGCCGTGCGTCGGCGGCAGCGAATCGTCGTTCGGCAACGTCGCGGCTTCGGCGACGACCTCGGCGGCCGCGTCGCGGATCGGCGCGGGCGGCGTGCGGCCGAGCATCTCGTTGCCGGCGCTGTCGAACACGTAGATGCCGATCGGGCCGAAGTCCGAGGTGTTGCGCAGCCACTTGCGCGTCGCTTCCTCGCCGTCGTGGCGAAGCTCGCGCGACGTGCGCGAGACGAGATCGTCCATCGCCGCCTCGAGCCGCGTGACGCCGAGGCCGGGAATGCGCTCGGTCTCGAAGTTGCTCGTCGCGATCCAGGCGAACGCGAGCAGCACGACGACGGTGGCAAGCCAGAACGCCGCGAAGATGCGCCAGAAGAGGCGTCGCATCATGGCCCGGATTCCCTCACTCCCATGAACAGCGTGCGCGGAGAGGCGCCGTCGGCGCAAGCGCCGCGCAGCCCCGGCCGCCCCTTGCCCGCCGGGACAGGGGCCGGAACCGCGCGGGCGCGCATCACGCGCTTTCCCCGAGCTGCCGGAAGAGATAGCCGCTGCGATGGATCGTCGTGATCGGCGAGGTGCCGTCCGACGTGTTGCCGAGCTTTCGGCGCAGGTTCGACACGTGCACGTCGATCGAGCGGTCGAACGGACCGAGCGGGCGTCCGAGCACGCTCTGCGAGATGCGCTCCTTGCTGACGACGCGTCCCGCTTCGCGCAGCAGCAGCGCGAGGAGATCGAACTCGGTCGCGGTCAGCGCGACGGGTTTTTCGTCGACCGTGACGCTGCGCGAGGACGCGCGCAGCCAGATCGGCCCGTTGCGGAGATCCGTCAGCGCCTCGCCGCCTTCGCCGCGCGCGCGGCGCAGCACGGCGCGCAGGCGCGCCGCGAGCTCGCGCGGATTGCACGGCTTGGGGATGTAGTCGTCGGCGCCGAGCTCGAGGCCGAGGATGCGGTCGATGTCCTCGCCGAGCGCGGTCAGCATCAGCACGGGCGTGGCGGCCTCGCGACGCAGCTCACGCAGGACGTCGAGGCCCGAGCGGCCGGGCATCATGACGTCGAGCACCAGCGCATCGAAGGTCTCGTTGCGGGTCGCGGCGATCGCCGAGTCGGCATCGTGGGCGAGCACGACATCGAAACCGTCGCGGGTGAGGAAATCGCGCAACAACTGCGCGAGCTCCTGGTCATCGTCGGCCAGGAGGATTCTGTAGCGGCTCATGGATGTAAAGGATACCGCCCGAAAAGCGGGCGGAATGCCGCCTTTTCAGGAGCTTGCGGGCCTTTGCATAGATTTACGTCGCGATCCGCCGCGGAAAGCCCGCCGCGTCCGTCATCCCGGCGAAAGCCGGGATCCCTGTTGATCTTGCTCAAAAGCAAAAATGGGTCCCGCCTTTCACGGGGACGACGGGTTGGGAGGAAGTCCCTATTCCTCGACCGTGACCGCGCGCAGACCGCCCGCGGCCGAATGCTCGACCTCGTCCTTCGCGCTGTGCGTCGCCGAGAGGCGCTTCATCAGCGGCAGCAGGACGAAGGCGAGGACCGTGCCGCCGACGGCGAGGAAGCCGAGGTTGTTGAAGAGCTTCGTGTAGATCTCGAGGCTCTGCACCGGATCGGTGAGGTTCTCCGGGATGCTCGCGTAGTTGGCGACGATGCTCGCCGCGTACTGCGAGATGCCGGTCGCGACGAAGTACGCACCCATCATGAAGCCGCCCATGCGGGCCGGCACGTAGCGCGCCATCACAGCAAGACCGAGGCCGCTCACCAGGAGCTCGCCGAGCGAATAGAAGCCGTAGCCCCAGATCATGTACCACGACGACACCTTGCCGGCGACCGCGGTCGCGCCGGAGATGCCGAAGATGAAGAAGCCGAGCGCGACGACGACGAAGCCGAGCGCGAACTTCGCGGCGATCGGCAGGTCGCGGCCTGTCTTGCCGAAATGCGTGTACGTCCAGGCGAGGAGCGGCGACAGCAGCATGATCCAGATCGGGTTCAGCGCCTGGTACTGGCCCGGCGACCACGTCCACAGCGTCAGGCCGAAGAGATGCTGGTCGAGATCGACGTTGCGCAGCGCGAACAGCGTCAGCGACGTCGACATCTGGCCGTAGAAGATGAAGAACAGCAGCGTCTCGACCATCAGCACGAGCGCCGCGATGAGGCCCGCGCGCTCGCCGCCCGATCCGTTCGCCATCATGTAGCCGAAGATGAAGAGCACGATGAGGCCGGCGATCCACATCACGAGATCGGTGACTTCCTTGTGCTGCACGACGAACGCGACCAGGAAGACGCAGGCGAAGCCGACGCCGAGCACCATCGCGAGACGATCCCAGCGCACCGGCTGCTCGTCGACCTGGGAGCCGATGCCCTTCAGCGTGCGCACCATCATCACGTAGTTGACGAGGCCGAGCACGAGGCCCGCACAGCACACGGTGAAGCCGGCGTGCCAGCCCCAGTTGTCCTTGATCCACGGCGTCAGCAGCATCGACACGGTCGAGCCGATGTTGACGGCCATGTAGTAGAGCGTGAACGCCGAGTCGATCTTGGCGTCGTCGCCTTCGTAGATACGGCGCACCATGTTCGCCGCGTTGGCCTTGAAGAGGCCGTTGCCGACGACGATGACGCCCATCGACGCGTAGAGGAAGTAGAGGTTCTCGCTCGGTATCGACAGCATGAGATAGCCGATCGCGAGGATCGCCGCGCCGATCGGCATCGTGCGGCGCGTGCCGAGCACGTGATCGCCGATCCAGCCGCCGATCGCCGGCGCCGCGTAGACGAGGCCCGTGAACGCGCCCCAGATCAGGTTCGCCTTCGAGTCGTCGAAGCCGACCTTCTCGACCATGAACAGGACGAGGATGGCCGCCATGCCGTAGTAGCCGAACCGCTCCCACAGTTCGATGAGGAAGATCGTGGAAAACGAGCGGGTCTGGCTGGCCCGGGCAGGTGCGGCGGCGTTCATGGAGGCGATCCGGAGGAGGAGAAACGCGCGGAGCGTAGCGCATGGCGCGGCGTCGCGCGTGTGCGGTCGCACATCGCTACAAAGCTTTCCTTCCCCAGCTTGCGGGGGAAGGCGCCCGGCGCTCTCGGGGGCTTCGCCAGCCCGCCCTCACCCCACCCTCTCCCGCGCAGCGGGAGAGGGGAACCCTAGAAGTCCCGATCGCCGCCGAGGATGTTGCCGAGCCCGCCCAGCACCGAGCCTTCGTCCCGATGCCCGCCGCGCTGCGGCGCCGAGGCCAGCATGCGGCCCGCGAGCCGCGAGAACGGCAGCGACTGCAGCCAGACCTTGCCGGGCCCGGTCAGCGTCGCCAGGAACACGCCTTCACCGCCGAACAGCATGCTCTTGATGCCGCCGACCGCGCGCACGTCGAAGTCGACGTTGCCCGCGAACGCGACGACGCAGCCGGTGTCGACGTCGATGCGCTCGCCGGCCTTGAGCTCGCGCTCGACGACGGTGCCGCCGGCGTGCACGAAGACGAGCCCGTCGCCTTCGAGCTTCTCCATGATGAAGCCCTCGCCGCCGAAGAGGCCCGTCAGGATCTTCTTCTGGAAGAAGATGCCGAGCTGCACGCCGCGCGCGCCGCACAGGAAGCTGTCCTTCTGGCAGACGATGCGGCCGCCGTAGTCGGTGAGGCGCATCGCGTGGATCGTGCCGGGATACGGCGCCGCGAACGCCGCGTGTGCCTTGCCGCCCGGGCCCTTGTGCGTGAAGAGCGTCGTGAAAAGCCCTTCGCCGGTGATCACGCGCTTGCCGGCCGAGAGGAGCTTGTCCATGAACGTGCCGGCCTGGCCCGCGTAGGACGAATCGCCGAACACGGTCTCGAGCTCGACGGCGGCGTCCTTGTACATCAGCGCGCCGGCTTCGGCGACGACGCTCTCGCCGGGATCGAGCTCGATCTCGACGAACTGCATGTCGTTGCCGACGATCCTGTAGTCGACTTCGTCGGAGCGGCGCGCGCCGCTCGGCACCGGCGGCGGCGCGCCGGCCGGCATGACGCTGCTGCCCCCCGAGGCGGCGAGCTCGGCGATCTCGCCGATCGGCTTCCATCCCGAAAACCCTTCGCGCCAGGCAAAGCCGTTCGAGTTGCGCGCGGCCTGCGCGACCGCTGCGGCGTGATCGAGAGGGCCCGTCTGCTGGCCGTCGTAGCTGAAGAACCACTGGTACATGGAAGGACTCCGCAAAAGTAAATCCGGGAAACTCAGGCGCGTTTCGGCGCCGGGAGCCAACGCTCCGTGAGCCACGCAGCGAACAGCGCATACAGCGCGACCATCAGCGCCGAGGCGCTGACGTCGGACAGGAAGTGCTTTTCGAGATCGATGCGCGCGAGCACGACGTACACCGGAATCGCGACGAGTACGTATCTCAGCCAGCGGATCGGACACGCCGCGGCGAGCGGCAGGAGCAGGCCGAAGTAGAACGCCGAGTGGCCCGACGGAAACGAGCCGCCGCCGGCGAACCAGACCTGCGTCCAGTCGCCCGACGCGAGCACCTCGTACGGCCGGTGGCGGCCGAAGAAATCCTTGCCGGCGACCATCGTCTCGAGCGCCGCAAGCTGCACGATGCCGGCCGTCAGGAGCGTATGCCCGAGCCGGATGCGGCGCCCGCTGCGCAGCTCGATCGCGCCGGCGACGATCGCGATCCAGCCGATCGCGAAGATCCAGAAGCGCATGCCGCTCACGGTGTCGAGCGCGTAGAGGCCCCAGTCGAAGAAGCGCGCGTTCGCGATGCCGCTCGCGTGCACCCATTCGGCGAGCGGCCGGTCGGCGCCGAGGAATCCGACCGTCATCAGGACGGCAGCGATCAGCGCTGCGCCGAGCAGGAAGCGGCGATCCATGGGCGGGCCCTCAGTGCGCGGAAAAACGGCTTTCGATCGACTGGCGCGTCGCCGCGTCGAGGCGCAGCGCGTCGCCGAGCCCGGCGAGCCACGCGTGCTCGACGTCGTTGTCGGCGACGATCGCGTGCGAGGCCGCGGCGTAGACGTCGCCGGCGATCTCGGGGCGGCTCGCGGCGACGAGCTGTGCGACCGAATGCGGCGCCGCAAGCTCGGCGTCGAGGAATTCGCGCTCGGCGGCGGAGAGCCCCGAGGTCGCTTCCGTGATGCGCGCGCGCTCGACGTCGTCGATGCGCCCGTCGGCCTGCGCCGCGGCGATCATCGCGCGGATCAGCAGGAGCGCATCGGAATTGCGTGCGGGCGGCGGCGGCGGCGGCGGACCGCCGGTCGCAGGCGGCGGGGGAGGTGGCGGAGTCGCGCCGGCGGCAGCTGCCGGCATGTTCTGCTGATAGTGCTCGAACGCCGCGATCGCGACGCCGAGGAGGCCGATCCCGATGTTCGCCCGCGTGCCGAGCGTCCCGGTGCGAAAGATCGAGGCGCCGCGGCCGCCGAGCGCCTGGCTCAGGGTGCCGCCGATCAGATTGCCGAGCAGCCGTTGTGCATCCAGCATGGTCCGCGTCCCTGGTTTCGACCGGAAGACTCTGCCACTTGGCGGCGCGCGATACAGCTGACGATCGTCATGCGCCGCTTGTGGCATCATACGGCGCCTGTTTTTCCGCCTCTTACAGCCCCCATGCTGATCTTCGAGCTTTCCCAGCCGGGCCGCACCGCGGCTGCGCAGCTTTCCGCCGATACCGACGTGCCGGGCGACCTGCCGGCCGAGCTTCGCCGAACGACGCCGATCGGGCTTCCCGAGGTGTCCGAGCTGCAGGCGCTGCGCCACTACACGAACCTGTCGCGCAAGAACTTCTCGATCGACACGCAGTTCTATCCGCTCGGCTCGTGCACGATGAAGTACAACCCGCGCGCCTGCAATTCGCTGGCGATGCTCGACGGCTTCCTCGCGCGCCACCCGTACGCGCCGGAATCGCTGTCGCAGGGCTTCCTGTCGTGCATGCACGACCTGCAGGAAATCCTCGCCGACGTGACCGGCATGAAGGGCGGCGTGTCGCTGGCGCCGATGGCCGGCGCGCAGGGCGAACTCGCCGGCGTCGCGATGATCATGGCCTACCACCGCCACCGCGGCGACACCGAGCGCACCGAAATCATCGTGCCCGACGCCGCGCACGGCACGAATCCGGCGACGGCGTCGATGTGCGGCTGCACCGTGCGCGAGATCCCGACGCAGTCCGACGGCGACATCGACGTCGAGGCGCTGAAGAAGGTGCTCGGCCCGAAGACCGCCGGCATCATGCTGACGAATCCGTCGACGATCGGCGTGTTCGAGCGGCGCATCGTCGAGATCGCCAGGCTCGTCCACGAAGCCGGCGGCCTCCTCTATTACGACGGCGCGAACCTCAACGCGATCCTCGGCAAGGTGCGCCCCGGCGACATGGGCTTCGATGCGATCCACATGAACCTGCACAAGACGTTCTCGACGCCGCACGGCGGCGGCGGTCCGGGTGCGGGTGCGGTCGGCGTGTCGGAGCGTCTCAAGCCCTATCTCCCGATCCCGATGATCGAGAAGCGCGCCGATGGCCGATACGGCTGGGTGCGCAAGAAGGATCGCCCGCAGTCGATCGGGCGCCTCACGACGTTCATGGGCAACGCGGGCGTGCTGCTGCGCGCATACATCTACGCGCGCCTGCTCGGGCGCGAGGGCATGCCGCGCGTCGCCGAGTATGCGACGCTCAACGCGAACTACCTCGCCGCCGAGCTCGCGAAGAAGGGTTTCGATCTCGCCTATCCGAAGCGCCGCGCGAGCCACGAGTTCATCGTGACGGTTGCGAAGCAGAAGAAGGCGCACGGCGTGACGGCGCTCGATTTCTCCAAGAGCCTGCTCGATCACGGCATCCATGCGCCGACGAACTACTTCCCGCTGCTCGTGCCGGAATGCCTCCTGATCGAGCCGACCGAGACCGAGAGCAAGGAAACGCTCGACGAGTTCGTCGAGGTCATGGGCGCGCTGCTCGAGCTTTCCGCGCGCGATCCGCAGGCGATGAAGGACGCGCCGGTGACGACGCCCGTGCGCCGCCTCGACGACGTCAAGGCCGCCAAGGAGCTCGACGTCGCCTGGCGCGGCAACGAGCCGTCGACGACGGCGGCGGCGGCGTAACCCGCCGCCATGCCGAGCACCGAGCCGCGCGGTCCACGCCAGATCTGGCGTGCGTTCAAATGGTCGATGAAGGGCCTGCGCGCCGCGTGGCAGCACGAGGCGTCGTTCCGCCTCGAAGGCTATCTCTTCGTGATCTTCTTCCCGCTCGGGCTCTGGCTCGGCCGCGGGCCGATCGAGAAGGCGATCCTCGCCGGAAGCCTCGTCCTGGTGCTGTCCGCCGAGCTCCTCAATTCCGCAATTGAGGCCATCACCGACAAGGCGAGCCCCGAGTTCCACGAGCTCGCCGGCCGTGCCAAGGACATGGGCTCGGCGGCGGTGCTGTTCCTGATGTTCAACGTCGTGTTGTGCTGGACGCTGATACTCTCGGGACACGTGTCGGCCTGAAGCCGACGTCAGGGAGCCAGGCCGCGTGGATTTCCTTTCCGACCCGCAAGCCTGGATCGCGCTGTTGACGCTGTCGACGCTCGAGATCGTGCTCGGCGTCGACAATCTCGTGTTCATCTCGATCGCGGTCGGCCGCCTGCCGCACGAGCGCCGCTCGAACGCGCGCCGCATCGGCCTCGCGTTCGCCTGCATCACGCGCATCCTGCTGCTGCTCTCGCTCGCGCATCTCGCGCGCATGGACGACCGCTCGTCGAGCCTGTTTCACCTGTTCGGCCAGGTCATCTCGATCCGCGATCTCGTGCTGATCGGCGGCGGCATCTTCCTCGTCGTCAAGGGGATCATGGAGATCCTCGACTCGATCGGCGAGGAGTCGCCCGAGGTCGAAGGCAAGACCGCGTTCGCAAGCTTCGGCTTCGTCATCGCGCAGATCGCGCTGATCGACATCGTGTTCTCTTTGGATTCGGTCATCACCGCGGTCGGCATGGTCAACATCCTGCCGGTGATGGTCGCGGCGATCATCCTCGCCGTGCTCGTCATGATCTTCGTCGCCGACCCGATCGGCGAGTTCATCGACCGCAATCCGACGATCAAGATGCTCGCGCTCGCGTTCATCATCCTGGTCGGCGTCGCGCTGATCTGCGACGGCCTCGGCGTGCACATCGCGCGCGGCTATCTCTACTTCGCGATGGCGTTCTCGGCGGCGGTCGAATCGCTGAACCTGCTCGCGCGGCGGCGTCGGCGCCAGCGGCGCGAGCGGTTGCAGCAGCAGGAGCAGTCTAGGACTTCGTAGCGGAACGGGACGCGTGCGCCGGGGAGGGCCATCGTGTGCGGATCGTCGAGACGGCTGCTGATGCTTGTGACCGGCGCGGTTGCGCTGGTCGCGCTCGCGTTCGCCGATGAGCCCATTCCGTCGCTCACCGCGCGCGTCACCGACATCACGGGCACGCTCTCGGCGCCGCAGCGCAAGGCGCTCGACGACAAGCTCGCCGCACTCGAAAGCCGCAAGGGCGCGCAGGTCGCCGTCCTCATCGTGCCGACGACCGCGCCGGAAACGATCGAGCAGTACGCGACGCGCGTGTTCGACGCGTGGAAGCTCGGCCGCAAGGGCGTCGACGACGGCGTGCTGATCGTCGTCGCGAAGAACGACCGGCGCACGCGCATCGAAGTCGCGTACGGGCTCGAAGGCGCGATCCCCGACGCCGCGGCGAAGCGCATCGCGCACGACTACATGTCGCCGAAGTTCCGCGCCGGCGACTTCGCGGGCGGCCTCGACGCCGGCACGCAAGCGCTGATCGCGCTGATCGACGACGAGCCGCTGCCGCCGCCGCCCGAGGAAGCGTACCGCGACCTCACGTCGATGCCGTGGTGGAATCCGCTGTACTTCGCGGTCGGCCTGCTCGTCGGCGGCCTCTTCTCGGTGCTGACGCTGATCCTGTTCACGCGCCCGCGCATCCACCGCGCACTGCTCGGCCGCATGCCGGCGCGCGCGCGGCCGTTCGCGATCGGCGCCGTCAACGCGCTGCCGGTCGGCATCCTCTTCCGCAATCCGCTGACGATGCTCGCTGCGCTCCTGACCGGCGCGGGGCTCGCAGCGGTCGCGGGTCTCGCGCAGCCGCCGAAACCGCTGCGCCGCGGACGCGGCGGCGGTGGCGGGTGGTCGAGCTCGTCGGGGGATTCGGGCGGATCGAGCTCCGGCTCCGGCAGCAGTTCCGGCGGCAGTTTCAGCGGCGGCGGCGGCAGCTCAGGCGGCGGCGGCGCGTCGGACAGCTGGTAAGCGGCGCGGACTTGCGAACCAGCCCGCGTGTCTCCACAGTGTGAGTGTCCAAGCGGAGGGAGTCCCATGCTGCGCATTGCATTCCTCATCGTACTGATCGCTCTCCTGTCGGGTTGCGGCTACAACTCGATCCAGTCGAAGGACGAGGCGATCAAGGGCGCGTGGTCCGAAGTCGTCAACCAGTATCAGCGCCGCGCCGATCTCGTGCCGAACCTCGTCAACACCGTGAAGGGCTACGCCCAGCACGAAGAGGAAGTGTTCACGAAGGTCACCGAGGCGCGCGCGAACGTCGGCAAGGTGACGATCTCGGCCGACCAGCTCGACGATGCCGTCGCGCTGCAGAAATTCCAGCAGGCGCAGGGCGAGCTTTCGAGCGCGCTGTCGCGCCTCATGGCGGTCAGCGAAAATTATCCGCAGCTCAAGGCCGACGGCCTCTTCCAGAACCTGCAGGCGCAGCTCGAGGGTACGGAGAATCGCATCACGGTCGCGCGAAACCGCTACATCCAGACCGTGCAGGACTACAACACGTTCGTGCGCAGCTTCCCGCAGAACCTGACGGCGATGATCTTCGGCTACAAGACGAAGGCGAACTTCACGGTCGAGAACGAGAAGCAGATCTCGACGGCGCCGACGGTCGATTTCTCGAAGCCGGCGCAACCCGCATCGCAGCCGCCCGCACAGCCGCAGACCGATCCGCAGCCGCAGCACTAGTGGTCGGTCTTCGCGCCGCGCGTATCGTGCCCCGCTCGTCATCCCCGCGAAAGCGGGGACCCAGCGCCTTTGCTCCTGCGCGACGCGGAAGGCGCTGGGTCCCCGCTTTC
>DATFRS010000089.1:0-2324 GCA_035263065.1 Rhodanobacteraceae bacterium | reverse complement strand
GGAAATAGGCGCGCACGACATCCGCCGACCGGCGACTCGCAGCGCGCTCGCCGCGCTATGATCCGCCGCGATGAACACGCGCCGCTCCGTCGCCCTCGAGCTCGTCGCGATCGGCGTCGCCGCGTCGATCTTCGTCGCGACTTTCCAAGTTCGACCGGCGTACGTGGACTTCGCGCTCGCCGGCGCCGCGGTCCTGCTGATCGCCGCGAGCGCGCGCCGCAGCCGGCGGCTCTGGGACGCCGCGCCGCTCGTGCCCGGCGGCAGCGCAAGTCGTCAGGCGTGGATCGAAAGCGGCGTGTTCACAGGAATAGCGATGCTCGTGCTCGTCGCGCTCGCCGCCTGGAGCGCGGGCAGCGGAGCGGCACTCGCGGCGCGCGCCGCGAACTGGCACATCGTGGTCGCCGCTGCGCTCTACTTTCCCTGGGCGCTGCTGCAGCAATACATCTTCCAGCGCTTCCTGCTCGGTCGCCTGCTTCAGCTCTTGCCGCCCGCGGCCGCGATCGCCATCACCGCGCTCGCGTTCTCGAGCGTGCACTTCCCGCGCTGGCCGGTGATGGCGCTCGTGCTGATCGCGTGCTCGGTCTGGTCGACGATCTATTACCGCACCCGCGCGCTGTTGCCGCTTGCGGCGTCGCATGCGCTGCTCGGCACCACGCTCCACTACTGGGTGTTCGGCAACGACCTCCTGCACAGGTGGCTGCCCTGAAGCGTAGGATGGCGGCTTCCGCAGCCAGAACGGCCAACAACGAACCTCGAGGGTGGACACGATGAGCGAACGACCTGACGACTCTGCGACTGATCTTCACCGGCGCACCGTGATCCTGGGCGCGGGCCAGGCCGCGGTGGCCGGGATCGCGGCGTCGGTGGCCGCGGCGACGCCCTCGACGGCGCGCGCGGAGAGCACCAAGGGCCAGGAGTGCATGACGATCCTCTACCCGAACGGCAAGGACGTGCACTTCGACTTCGACTACTACGAGCGCACGCACATCCACAACATCATGAACGCGTACGGCAAGTCGATCAGCCGCTTCGAGCTGCGCCGCGGCCAGCCGGGCGCCGACGGTGCGCCGCCGCCGTACATCGCGACGATCACGATCTGGATCGCGGATCCGAAAGCGTTCGACGACGCCGCGGCGAAGCATCAGGCAGCGCTGCGCGCGGACGTCCCGAAGTTCACGAACGCGATGCTCGTCGCGCAGCGCGACAAGATCGTCGCTATCGCGACCTAGCGAACGTCGCCGCGCGCGACGCGACGAGCTCGCGCGCGGCCGCCCTACTCCTCGATTCGCCCGCGCGCGCGCTTGAGCGCGCCGCGGCGCGTCTTGTCGTCGAGCCTGCGCATCTTCGATGCGCGCGTCGGCTTCGTCGCCTTGCGGCGCTTCGGGACGATCAAGGCCTTCTGCACGAGGTCGTGGAGCCGCTCGAGCGCGTCGGCTCGATTCTGCTCCTGGCTGCGGTGCTGCTGGGCCTTGATCACGATCACGCCGTCGGCCGAGATGCGGTGATCGCGCTGCGCGAGCAGCCGCTCCTTGCAGTCGTCCGGGAGCGCACGCGACGCGCGCACGTCGAAGCGCAGGTGCATCGCGCTCGACACCTTGTTGACGTTCTGGCCGCCCGCGCCTTGCGAACGCGTCGCGGTGAGCTCGATCTCGCTCGCGGGGATCGCGATCGGGCCGACTTGGACGCCGCCGTCAGCCGGCGGGCTCGATGCGGATGATGGCACCATCGTCCTCGTCGGTCAGGAGGTAGAGCAGCTCGTCGGGACCCTGGCGCACGTCGCGAATTCGACGATGCCAATCTTCGAGCAGTCGCTCGCGGCGGAACTCCTCCATGTTCTCGTTGAAGAGAATCCGCTCGAGATGGCCCGTGCCCGGGATCTCGCCGAACCGCATCGAGCCGACGAACACGTCGCCGTGCCACTTGGCGAGCTTGGTGCCCGTGTAGAACGCCATGCCCGAAACCGCGATCGCGGGTGTCCAGTAGACGATCGGGTCTTCGAAGCCTTCCTTCGAGAAGCCCTTGGACTGCCACGGCCCGGGGTAGGTGCGCCCCAAGCTCACGAGCGGCCAACCGTAGTTCGCGCCGGGCTTGAGCACGTTGATCTCGTCGCCGCCATTCGGACCGTTCTCGTTCTCCCAGATCGCGCCGGTGCCTGGATGCATCGCGAGTCCGAGCGTGCTGCGGTGGCCGAGCGTATAGATTTCGGGTTTGTAGCCTTCCTTGCCGACGAACGGGTTGTCCTTCGGCAGCGAGCCGTCGTCGTTCAGACGCAGCACCTTGCCGAGGTAGCTGTCGGGCTTCTGGGCGGCGTCCGCACCGCCGCC
>DATFRS010000088.1:0-3724 GCA_035263065.1 Rhodanobacteraceae bacterium | reverse complement strand
GCGATCGACTTCACGTGGCGCGACGAGGTGCCGCTCGCGACGACGAGCCTTACCAGCATGTGCGGCAGCGTCAGCGCTCCAAGCGACCAGCGCTGATGCGCGGCGGCGAGCACGTCCGCCGCGTGGCCGTCGGGTCCGCCGATCAGGAACGCGAGATCGCGCCCGTGCATGCGCCAGCGCGCGAGCTCTTCGGCGAGCTGCTCGCTCGACCACGGCTTGCCGCGGCCGTCGAGCGCGACGACGTGCGCATCCTTCGGCAGCGCAGCGCGGACGGCGGCGCCTTCATCGGCGATCGCGCGCCTGGGATCGCGGCCCTTGCCGCGCGTGCCGGGCTTGATCTCGACGAGGTCGAGCGGGAGCTCGCGCGAAAGTCGCTTCGCGTATTCGGCGAAGCCTGCGGCGACCCACGCGGGCATGCGCTCGCCGACCGCGATCAGCCGCGCGCGCATGTCGCGGGGACGTCAGCCGGCGAGCGCGGTCGGCATCTGGTCGCCGACGGTCCACAGCCTCTCGAGGCCGTAGAACTCGCGCGTGCGCGGCAGCATGACGTGGACGATGATGTCGCCGAGATCGACGAGCACCCATTCGGCCTCGCGCTGGCCTTCGACGCCGATCGGCGGCAGGCCCGCCTTCTTGGCTTTCCGGACGACCTCGTCGGCGATCGACTTCACGTGGCGCGACGAGGTGCCGCTCGCGACGACGAGGAGATCGGTCACCGAGCTCTTGTCGCGCACGTCGATCTCGCGCACGTCGCGCGCCTTCAGGTCATCGAGGGCGGCGAGGACGAGCGATCGGAGGCGGTCGGCGGGGGCGGCCGTGGCGGCCGTCTTCTTGCGGGTTCGGGGGGCTTTCAGCGCCTTGACCGGCGCCGCTTTGGGCTTTCCGGATCGGGCGGAGGTCTTGCGGGCAGCGGGTGTCTTGCTGTTCTTGGTGGTTCCGGCCTTGCGCGGCCGGGCGCGCTTTTCCGTCGTAGCCAAGTGGAAGCGACCTCTGGCATGCAAAGCGCCTGGATTGGCGCAAAGGCAGTATAGGCCCAATTCCGTAACCGTGGTGTTGCACGGTTTTCCGGAACGGGCACCGGGCAGACCCGTTCATGGGCTGATCTGGATCAAGGTGCCACCCTCCCCGCCCGCGCCATCCTTTCCGTGCCGAGCTCACGGATGAGGAAATTCTCTCAGCACCGGCTCGCCACGGAGCGGGGACCGGCAGTCCAATAGCCCCGCGATGTCCCGGCGGACCTCGGCCCGGGCGTCGAGCGAGGAGAGTGTCATGTCACGACTCGTTGCCGGCTTAGCCTCGCTGCTGTTCGCTCCCGTGCTCGCCGCGCAGTCGTTCGTCGAGATCACGCCGACGAGCGATCCGTACTTCAACACGAACGAGAACGAAGATTTCTGGGTCAATGCCGTCGCGCCGGCCGACTACGACGGCGACGGCCGCATCGATCTCGCCGTGCTCGGCTTCTACGTCGTCTACAACGAGAGCGTCGAGGACAAGCTGATCCTGTTCCACAACGACGGCGAGGCCGGCGACGGCTCCTGGGCGTTCACGTCGGCCGAGGTGCCGCTCGGCGGCATCATCGCCGGTGCGTCCGACCTTGCATGGGGCGACGTCGATCACGACGGCGACTTCGATCTCGCGGTCGGCTCCGAAGGCGTCACGGCGATCTACCGCAACGACGGCGGCACACTCGTCGCGATGCCGGTGGAGTTGCCGGGCTATCTCGAGGATTCGAGCTACGACGACACCTACGATCTCCGCTCGCTGACGTTCGCCGACGTTGACAACGACGGCGATCTCGATCTCTTCATTCCATCGATCTACGACGAGGCCACCTTCAGCTACCGAACGGCGCTGATGCGCAACGACGGCAGCGACGGCCTCGACGGCTGGATCTTCACCGACACCGGCGCCGCGCTCGACGCGACGACGCATGCGCAGAGCGCGTGGGTCGACGACGACGGCGACGGCGATCTCGATCTCTTTCTCACCAACGTCGATCCGTACACCGAGACTGGCTTCATCCGCATCTACGCGAACGACGCCGGCGCGTTCACGGCGCGCGATCCGCTCAGCGTGCGCGTCGAGCACGGGCTCGCCGACGTCGCCGACGCGGACGGCGACGGCGATCAGGACATCCTCGTCGCCGGCAACATCCAGGAAGAGGACGGCACGTTCGTCACGGTGCTGCGCGTCTACGCGAACGACGGCGGCACGTACACGCCGACGACGCTGATCGACGCGCCGCAAGGCAACTGGCTCGACATCCACGCGGCGACCTGGGCCGACTACGATTCCGACGGCGACGTCGACGTCCTCGTCACCGGCACGTTCATCGGCGACACCGAGATCGAAGGCAAGTCCGAGATCTTCGCCAACGACGGCGGCACGTTCGCCTCGCTCGGCGTGCAGCTGCCGGCGCCGATCGGCTCGGTCGGCCGCGGCGGCGCGTTCACGTGGTTCGACGTCGACGGCGACAGCGATCTCGACTATCTGATCGCCGGCGCGTTCTTCGTGCCCGGCGGCAACGGCCTCGTCGAAGCGAAGCTCCGCTTGTTCCGCAACACGACCGAAGGCAGCAACGCGCCGCCCGAGGTGCCCGACGGGTTGCAAGCCGAGCCGACGGCGAGCGGCGTCACGCTGGCGTGGAATCCCGCGAGCGACGATCACACGCCGAGCGCGCAGCTCACCTACGACATCGAGCTCTGGCGCGACGGCGTGCCCGTGACGCTGCCCGAGCGCCTGCCGGAGCCCGGCAACATCAGCACTGCCACGCGCTGGTCGATCGCCGATCTTCCCGACGGCACCTACACCTGGCGCGTGCGCGCGGTCGACGCGTCGTACGCCGGCAGCGAGCGCGCAGAAGGCGCGTTCACGCTGCCGTTCGTTGAAGAAATCCCGATCTTCGCCGACGGATTCGAGCTGCCGGGCCTCGAAACCTGAGCCTTCGATGCGCCCGCAGGGCGCGATCGCGCGATCACGATAGCCGTCGCGCGACGCGCCCTGTGTTTTTCGCGGCGCATCAGCGATGCGCGGGCCCCCTGCGTTTTCCGACGGTCGACCAGCGCTTTCGCGCCGAGTGCGTGCCGACGAGGAGCATGAAGCCTGTGAGCAGCACGCGCATCGCGTCGCCGAGTGCCGGCACCGGGCTCGCACTTCCGGAACCGCTGCCCCCGCCTCCGCCGATGACGCCCGGACCACCCGGGTCATGGATGCTGCCGTTTGCAACGGCGTCATCGTCGCCGACGTCGCCGTCGACCAGCACGAACGTCGCCACGTTGCCCGACATGGACAGACTCTGTCCCGCACCGAGATAGTACCAGTGCGGTGACGCCTGTCCGGGCTCGGCGCCGTGCTTCCAGTAGTGTTCGCCGAGGACGAATGCCGTTGGAAAGGCGACGGTGACCGTCAGTGGTCCGGTGCAGTTGCTCGTCGTGAAGTCGAACAGGCCGTCGGGAAACGTAACGCCGGTCGGCGGCGTGGCGGGCGGACCGACGAAGGCGGCGCTCGCGAAACCGCAGGCTGTGCCTCCACCGCTGATGTGCGCCGTCGCAATGCCGGTGCCCGTCGACGTCATGCCGGTGAACGTCGTCGGCGGAGCGGCGCACGCGGCGGTCGCGAACGTCCGGTCGGCACCGAAGACCGTTCCGCCGGTTCCGTTGTCTGCGGTGACTCGGAAATGATAGAGCGTGCCGCACGCGAGTCCGGCGATGTCGGTCGACACGGC
>DATFRS010000087.1:0-7064 GCA_035263065.1 Rhodanobacteraceae bacterium | reverse complement strand
CTTCGGATCGACGCCGGGAATGTCGGCGAAGATGACGAAGCGGCTGTCCTCTTCCTTGATGTCGACGCGCGGCGTCCACTGGCTCGTGACGACGTTCGACTGATCCGTCTCTTCGGTCTGGAAGAAGCGGTCGAACACGTTCCGGATCTCGTCCTGGAAGTTGTTGCCGTGGACGTGCCACGGGCTGTAACGGGTGATGGCCATGATTCCTCTCCGCAAGAATTCGGTGTGCGGCAGCTGCCGCGTGCCCAAAAAGTAGGTCCGCGGAAAAGGCTTTCAAGAGCGCGTTTGCGAGAAAATCTTCCGGATCCGCGGCCTTGCAAAACCCGGCAGCCACCCCAAGCCGCGTGTCACGTATCATTCGCGTTTCCGCCCCATCCTCTGTCGAAAAAGGAGCAGGACCATGACGATCCAGGTAGGCGACCGCATCCCGAGCGCGACGCTCAACGTGCTGAAGGACGGCGTGCAGGCGGTGACGACGGACGAGATCTTCAAGGGCAAGAAAGTCGTGCTGTTCTCCGTCCCCGGCGCGTTCACGCCGACGTGCTCGGCGAAGCACCTGCCGGGTTACGTCGCGAAGTTCGGCGAGTTCAGGCAGCACGGCGTCGACGTCGCGTGCCTCGCCGTCAACGATGCGTTCGTGATGGACGCGTGGGCGAAGGATCAGCACGTGCCGGACGGCCTCCTGATGCTGGCCGACGGCAACGGGACGTTTTCGAAGCAGCTCGGGCTCGAGATGGACGGCAGTGCGTTCGGACTCGGGATGCGCGGGAAGCGGTTTGCGCTTTATGCCGAGGATGGCGTCGTGAAGAAGCTCAACATCGAGGCGCCGGGGGAGTTCAAGATCTCGGACGCGAAAACGATGCTGGAAGCGATCGGCTGACGTTTCACCGTCGCCCCTGCGAAAGCAGGGGCCCAGCGCCTTGGCTTTTCTGCAGAAGCCAAGGCGCTAGGTTCCCGCTTTCGCGGGAATGACGGAGGGAGCTATTCCGACGGTGGCGACTCGGCGGTGGTGTCGCCGCCTTCGCCATCCGTATCGAGCCCGTTGCCCTCTTCGGCCAACGCTTCGACACGCACCACGCCGACAAGCTGCTCCTCCGCCGGCAGGCGAATCAGCACGACACCCTGCGTATTGCGCCCGACGCGCGCCACTTCCGCCGCGCGCGTTCTCACGAGCGTGCCGAGGTTCGAGATCAGCATGAGCTCGTGATTCTCGCCGAGCTGCACGGCGCCGATGAGCGCGCCGTTGCGCTCGGAGCACTGGATCGCGATGACGCCCTGCGTGCCGCGGCCCTTGCGCGGATATTCGGCGAGCTCGGTGCGCTTGCCGAAGCCGCGCTCGGTCGCCGTCAGGATGTCGTCGTCGCCTTCGACGACGACGAGGCTCATGACGTGCTCGCCCGCCGCGAGCTTCATGCCGCGCACGCCGGTCGCTGTGCGGCCCATCGAGCGCACCTCGTCCTCGGCGAAGCGCACGGCCTTGCCGTTCGAGGCGAACAGCATGATGTCGCGCGAGCCGTCGGTGATCTGCACGTCGACGAGCGCGTCGCCCTCGTCGAGGCCGATCGCGATCTTGCCGCGCTGCAGCCGGTACGCGAACTCCGTGAGCGGCGTCTTCTTGACCGTGCCGTTGCGCGTCGCGAAGAACACGTAGCGGTCCTCGGCGAACTCGCGCACCGGCTGCACGGCCTGGACCTTCTCGTCCGGCTCGAGCGGCAGGAGGTTCACGATCGGCTTGCCGCGCGCGTTCGGACCCGCGTCCGGCAGCTGGTGCACCTTGAGCCAGAACACGCGGCCCGCGCTGGTGAACGTCAGGAGCGTGTCGTGCGTGTTGGCGATCCAGAGCTTCTCGACGAAATCCTCTTCCTTCATCGCGGTCGCGCTGCGGCCCTTGCCGCCGCGGCGCTGCGCGCGGTAGATGCTGACCGGCTGGCGCTTCGCATAACCTGCGTGAGACAGCGTGACGACGACGTCTTCCGGCGCGATCAGATCGAGGATGTCGAGATCTTCCTGGCTCGACTGGATCAGCGTGCGGCGCTCGTCGCCGTACTGGTCCTTGAGCTCGACGAGCTCGTCGCGGATGACCTTGAGGAGCTTTTCGGGATCCTCGAGGATCGCGATGAGGCCGGCGATCGTCGTCAGGAGATCCTTGTACTCGTCGCTCAGCTTTTCCTGCTCGAGACCGGTCAGGCGATTGAGGCGCATCTCGAGGATCTGCTGCGCCTGGATCTCGGTGAGCTGGTAGCCGTCGGGACGCAGGCCCGCGTCGGGCGACATGTCTTCGGGTCGCGATGCTTCCGCACCGGCCGCGGCGAGCAGCGAGGCGACCATGCCGGGCGCCCAGCGTCGCGCCAGCATGCGCGTGCGCGCCGTGTCGGCGTCCGGCGAGGTCTTGATCAGCTCGATCATCTCGTCGATGTTCGCGAGCGCGACGGTGAGGCCTTCCAGCACGTGCGCACGCGAGCGCGCCTTGCGCAGGTCGAAGATCGTGCGGCGCGTGACAACTTCGCGGCGATGGCGGATGAACGCATCCAGCATCTCGCGCAGCGCGAGCGTGCGCGGCTGGCCGTCGACCAGCGCGACCATGTTGATGCCGAACGTGACCTGCAGCTGCGTCTGCTGGAACAGGTTGTTGAGCAGCACGTCGGCCGAAGTGTCGCGGCGCACTTCGATGACGATGCGCAGGCCGTCCTTGTCCGACTCGTCGCGCAGTCCATCCTGCGAGATGCCTTCCAGTTTCTTTTCCTTGACCAGCTCGGCGATCTTCTCGATCAGCCGCGCCTTGTTGACCTGGTACGGGATCTCGGTGACGACGATCGTCTCGCGGCCGTTGTCGTCGGTCTCGATTGCGGTCTTCGCGCGGACGAGGATGCGGCCGCGGCCGGTCTTGTACGCCTCGACGATGCCCGCCGAGCCGTTGATGATGCCGGCCGTCGGAAAGTCCGGGCCCGGCACGAGATGCAGCAGCTGATCGAAACCGAGCTCCGGATCGTCGATCAGCGCGATGCACGCGCCGACGATCTCGCCGAGGTTGTGCGGCGGCACGTTGGTCGCCATGCCGACCGCGATGCCGGCGGAGCCGTTGACGAGCAGGTTCGGCACGCGCGTCGGCAGCACCGACGGTTCCTGCTCCTTTTCGTCGTAGTTCGGGACGAAGTCGACCGTTTCCTTGTCCAGATCGGCGAGCAGCTCCGACGAAAGGCGCTCGAGGCGGCATTCGGTGTAGCGCATCGCCGCGGCGTTGTCGCCGTCGATCGAGCCGAAGTTGCCCTGGCCGTCGATGAGCGGATAGCGCAGCGAGAAATCCTGCGCCATGCGGACCAGCGTGTCGTAGATCGAGGAGTCGCCGTGCGGATGGTATTTGCCCATCACGTCGCCGACGATGCGCGCGCACTTGACGTACGGGCGGTTCCAGACGTTGTTCGCTTCCTGCATGCCGAACAGCACGCGGCGATGCACCGGCTTGAGGCCGTCGCGCACGTCGGGCAGCGCGCGCCCGACGATCACGCTCATCGCATAGTCGAGATAACTCTGCCGGACTTCGTCCTCGATATTGACGCGAATGACTTCTTTGGCCAGCTCAGCCATCAGGTCTTTCTTCCTGGAAAACCGCTCGTTTCTGGACGCGCTCCGGGCCGGCAGAAAGGCGCCGTTCCGGACCCGCGAAGGGAATACGAAATCATACCATATCCGGCCCCGGAAAGTCGCCGGATTTCCCTGATTTCTGACGGACTTAGCGCGGCTTTACCGAGCCGGGCGGAGGTCGTCGGGGCGGGTCCTTTCCGGCCCCGGCGAGCGCGCCCCTCGGCGGGCGGAAAATCCAGTATTTCGAGGTCAGGAAATTGACCAGCGCGCCGGCCACCGAGCCGGCCGCGACGCCGATCGCCGGCCACTCCCGGACCAGCGGAAACGCCGCGACGCACGCGGCGTACGCGCCGTAATTGAGCGCGAAGCCGCCGGCCATCGCGATGAGGTAGCGGACGAGCTGGCGCCGCTTGCTGCCGCCGCCGCTCTTGCCGGCGAACGTGATCTTGCGGTTGAACGCCCAGGTCGTCGTCGCGGCGCAGAGGAACGAGACGAGCCGCGCCTCGTACGGATTGACGCCCCATTCGCGCACGAGGAACTGCACGATCCCCGCGTCGACGACGAAGCCGACCACGCCGCTGATCGCGAAGAACAGGATCTCCTTGCGCAGCGCCATGCCGGTGCCTGGGCTCAGCGCTGCGCCGCGCCGAACAGCGCTTTCATGCGCGCGGCATCGGGCTTCTCGACGACGCCGCGCTCGGTCACGATGACGTCGATCAGCGCGTGCGGCGTCACGTCGAACACGGGGTTCCAGGCCTTCGCGCCTGCGACGACGGTCGGCCTGCCGCCGAACGACAGCATCTCGTCCGGCGCGCGGAGCTCGATTTCGATCGCCGCGCCGTCCGGCGTCGACATGTCGATCGTCGACGACGGCGCGACCACCATGAACTTCACGCCGTGATGCCGCGCGGCGATCGCGATCTGGTACGTGCCGATCTTGTTCGCGGTGTCGCCGTTCGCGGCGATGCGATCGGCGCCGACGACGACCCACTGCACGTCGCCCGATTTCATCAGGTGCGCCGCCGCCGAATCGGCGATGAGGTGCGCGGGAATGCCGTCGCGGATCAGCTCCCACATCGTGAGCCGCGCGCCCTGCAGCCACGGCCGCGTCTCGCCCGCGAACACGCGCGCGATGCGGCCTTCGCCGAAACCGGCCCGGATCACGCCGAGCGCCGTGCCGAAGCCGGCCGTCGCGAGCGAGCCCGTGTTGCAGTGGGTCAGCACGCCGACGTCGTTGCCGAGCAGCTGCGCGCCGAGCTCGCCCATGCGGCGGTTCGCGGCGAGATCCTCGTCCTGGATCGCGCGCGCCTCGCGCTCGAGCGCGGCGGGATCGCGCCCGACGCCGGCCATGCGATCGAGCGCCCACATGAGATTGACCGCGGTCGGGCGCGCGGCGCGAAGCTCGGCGATCGCCGCATCGAGATGCACCGGATCCTGCCGCGCCGCAAGCACGACGCCCCAGGCCGCCGAGATGCCGATCGCCGGCGCGCCGCGCACGGCGAGATCGCGGATCGCCTGGACGACGTCGCCCGACGTGCGGCAGTCGAGATACGTCTCCTCGAACGGCAGGCGGCGCTGGTCGAGCAGGCGCAAATGGTCGCCCCGCCAGAGCACGGCGCGGATCGTGTCGTGGCCGGAAACCGGGTTCGAACTCATGGCGGGAGCGTACGGTATGCTTGACGACGCGCGCTCGCGGGCGCCGCCGGGAAGGTCGGGCGATCCATCGGGCGCGAGATTAGCAGCGCGGTCTTTCGGCTGCCATGCCTCGGCGTCGCCGCGCCGTGACGCGATTTCATTACTCCGCAGGCCCCAAACCGGGCAAAATCCACGCGATGGGCAACCTGACGCATCTCAAGCGCCTCGAGGCGGAAAGCATCGACATCCTGCGCGAAGCGGTCGCCGAGGCCGAGCATCCGGTGATGCTCTACTCGATCGGCAAGGACAGCTCGGTGATGCTGCACCTCGCGCGGAAGGCGTTCTTTCCGTCGCGCCCGCCGTTTCCGCTGCTGCACGTCGACACGACCTGGAAGTTCGCCGCGATGTACGCGTTCCGCGACCGCATGGCGGCGGAATCGGGCATGCAGCTCATCGTGCACAGGAATCCCGAGGCCGAGCGCCTCGGCATCAACCCGTTCACGCACGGCTCCTCGCTGCACACGGACGTCTGGAAGACGCAGGGTCTCAAGCAGGCGCTCGACGAATTCGGCTTCGACCTCGCCTTCGGCGGCGCGCGGCGCGACGAGGAGAAATCGCGCGCGAAGGAGCGCGTCTTCTCGTTCCGCACGGCGCAGCACCAGTGGGATCCGAAGAACCAGCGGCCCGAGCTCTGGCGCCTCTACAACGCGCGCAAGAACCGCGGCGAGAGCATCCGCGTTTTTCCCCTTTCGAACTGGACCGAGCTCGATATCTGGCAGTACATCGAGAGCGAGAGCATCGACATCGTGCCGCTCTACTTCGCCGCCGAGCGCCCGGTCGTCGAGCGCGACGGGCAGCTCATCATGGTCGACGACGCGCGCATGCCGCTCGGCGACGGCGAGAAGCCGGCGATGCGCCGCGTGCGCTTCCGCACGCTCGGCTGCTATCCCCTGACCGGCGCGATCGAGTCCGACGCCGACACGCTCGGCGCGATCATCCGCGAGATGATGCTGTCGCGCACGACCGAGCGGCAGGGCCGCATGATCGATCACGATTCGAGCGGGTCGATGGAAAAGAAAAAGAAGGAAGGCTACTTCTGAACGCCGAGATCCTCCCCGACGAAGCCGCGCTGTCCGCGACTGCCGCACGGCAGAAGGATCTGCTGCGCTTCATCACCTGCGGCAGCGTCGACGACGGCAAGTCCACGCTGATCGGCCGCCTGCTCTACGAGTCGAAGGCGCTGCTCGACGATCAGCTCTCCGCGCTCGACGCCGATTCGAAGAAGTTCGGCACACAGGGCGACGATCTCGATTTCGCGCTGCTCGTCGACGGCCTCTCGGCCGAGCGCGAGCAAGGCATCACGATCGACGTCGCCTACCGCTTCTTCGCGACCGAGAAGCGCAAGTTCATCGTCGCCGACACGCCGGGCCACGAGCAGTACACGCGCAACATGGTCACCGGCGCGTCGACGGCCGAGCTTGCGGTGATCCTCGTCGATGCGCGCAAGGGCGTGCTGACGCAGACGCGGCGGCACAGCTATCTCGTCTCGCTGATCGGCATCAGGCGCGTCGTGCTCGCGGTCAACAAGCTCGACCTCGTCGGCTACTCGCGCGAGGTGTTCGACCTCATCGACCGCGACTACCGCGAGTTCGCCGAGAAGCTCGGCTTCGAGGAGATCGTCCAGGACTGCCGCTCGTTCATGGACACGCTCGATGTCCACGAGCCGTATTTCATCCCGATCTCCGCATTGAAGGGCGACGGGGTCGTCGAGCCCGGGGAGCACATGCCGTGGTTCAGTGGCCCGCCGCTGATGTCCTTCCTCGAGGACGTCCCGCTCCAGGAGG
>DATFRS010000086.1:0-6180 GCA_035263065.1 Rhodanobacteraceae bacterium | reverse complement strand
GGCCGCCGTTGTCGGCCAGCGGCTGGAGCTGCGGGTCATCGCGCAGCGTGTCGTCCGGCAGCGTGACCGCCGAGGTGACGATGAGGTTATTCGCGCCGGTGATCGGGCCGACGCCGTAGAGCGAGATGTCGTATGGCGTGTCCAGCACCGCGTTGCCCTGCCCCGCCGCCGGGCAGATCGTGTTGTCGGCGATGATCGAGCTCTGGATGTCGGGCGCGAGGTTGTAGTTCTGCAGGCCGATCGCCGCGATGTAGTACGGCACGACCTCGGTGCTGCCGGCGCAGTTGAACGCGATCGTGCTGTTGCTGAGCGCGAGCTGCACGTTCGAATACATGCCGCCGATGAACGACGTCGCGAAGTTGCCCGAGATCGTGCTGTTGTTGACCTCGGCCGTCGCGTAGCGGCCGCCGACCAGCGAGATGCCGGCGCTGTTGCTCGAGCGGTTGCTGTCGATCGTCGTGCCGGCGATGTAGGCATGGCCCTTGACGAACGCGCCGCCGCCGAAGCCGCGCGTCGCGTCGCTGTAGGCCTTGTTGCCGCTGATGGTCGAGTTCGTGGCGTTGAGATCGCCCCCCACGTAGATGCCGCCGCCGCGGACGTCGTTCGTATCGCTGTGGGCGTAGCTCGACGTCACGTCGGCGTCGGTGAGGCGCACGTTCTTCTTCGCGTAGACCGCGCCGCCGGCCGCCATCGACCCGCTGGCGCGCACCTCGCAGTTCGACACGCGGGTCTCGTCGATGTAGAGGCCGTAGCCGGCCACGCAGCCGCCGTTGCCGGTGCTGTAGCCGTCGACGAGGTTGAGCCCCTGGACGTAGAGGCGCCCGAAGTCGATGCCGTGGTTGAAGATGCGATCGCGGCCGCCGCCGCTGATGGTCACGGCGCCGATGTTGCGCGAATAGACGTGCAGGTAGCGCGCGCCGGTGATCTCGATCGCGCCGCTCGTCAGCGTGATGGTGCTGCAGCGCAGGTCCGTGAGGTCGATGCGGTCCTGGTCTTCGGAGGCGGCAACGAGGTCGCGCAGGCTGCCGGGCCCGCTGTCGTTGCAGTTGGTGACCTTGCGCGTCGTCGACCCGTCGGGTGCTCGGCCGAGCCATGCGGCGGGTCCCGACGCCTCGGCGTTGCGCAGCGCCTGCTGCGGCAGCGCCGTCGTCGGCGGCGGATGCGCTTCGGACGCGAGCAGCGGGCCGCCGAGCGCCAGCGCGGCGCCGAGACAGACTGCGAGAGGTTGCTTGCGGAGCGATCGTGAATCCGTGCGCATGGCGCGGTCCTTCCTTGGAATGGGGCGGCGGTCCCTTCGCCGCGGCGCGAGAACGAATAGCTTCGTATCGGAAAAACTCACTTTCCCGAGGAAGCCAGGTTGCGCGGTTGCGCATCGCGCGATGCGTCCCAATGCGCTTCCCTGCCGTCGCGGGGCTCCGCCGTACAACGAGAAAACAGCAGAGCGTGCGACACGCCCGCCGTGCGACGGAGGGGTAAACACCCACGTCAGGGTTCCAACGCGCCGCGACGCGTCCCAGAATGCGCGCCGATCCGAAAGCGCACTCTGTGCGACGAGTGCGCGTACGCGGCCCAGATCGGCATGTGCGAGATGTGGAGGTCTAGCGTGCTTGAGGCAGATGCCGGCTGTCCGGCAACAGAGGAAGTCGGCGGTACCGCCGATCCGCTCTTCATCGACGTCTACGAGCGTCTCAAGGCCATGGCGAGCCGCCAGCGCCTGCGCGGCGGCGGCCCGCGGACGTACTGCACGACGGAGCTCGTGCACGAGGCTTACCTCAGGATGAGCGAGTCGGACAACCGCTACGAGCATCCGGCGCATTTCTTCGCCTACGCCGCGCGCGTCATGCGGCACGTCCTGACCGACGCCGCGCGGCGCCGGGCCCAGCCCAAGCGCGGTGGCGACCAGTCGCGCGTGACGCTGAGCGATCCGCTGGTCGACGCGGTGCATTTCGATCCGCACCTCGCCCTCCAGCTCGACTCGGCGCTCGCCGAGCTCGAAGCCGACGACCCCCGCTCCGCGCGCGTCGTCGAGCTCCACTACTTCGCCGGACTCGAGCTCAAGGAAGTCGCCGAGATGCTGGGCGTGACGCGGCGCACCGTCGACCGCGACTGGCGCTACGCCCGCGCCTTCATGGCCGAACGCGCCGACGCCGCCTGAGCGGCCGCGTTTCGCAAACCGGCCCGGTTTTGCGTTCTACGCCCGATGCACCCCTATTCCGCCGACTCGACCTCGCTGCGCGACCTCTTCCATGAGCTGACCGAGCTCGATCCGGCCGCGCGCCCCGCGCGGCTCGCCTCGCTCGACCTTCCCGAGGAGGCGCGCCTGCGCCTGCAGGCGATGCTGCTGTTCGACGAGGTCGCCTCGCTCGCGCCCGAGCGGCGCGACGCCCGCATGGCTGCGGACCCTTCCGCCGCCGGCCGCGTCAACGCGATGCTCGCCGCCGACGTGCGCATGCCGACGATCGCGCGCGCGACGACCGAGGTGATCGGCCGCCTGCGCGACGACGACGCGATGCTCGGCCGCTCGCTGGTCGGCACCCGCATCGGCACGTTCCGGCTCGTCGCGCTGATCGGCCAGGGCGGCTCGTCGGCGGTGTTCCGCGCCGAGCGCCAGGCCGGCGACGGCTCGCAGGCCGTCGCGCTGAAACTCCTGCGCACCGGCCTCTACTCCGCCGATGCGCAGCGCCGCTTCCGCCGCGAGCAGGCGATCCTCGCGCAGCTCACGCATCCGAACATCGCCAACCTGATCGAGAGCGGCGTCAGCGCGGCCGGCATTCCCTACATCGCGATGGAACTCGTCGACGGCCTGCCGATCACCAGGGCGGCGGACCAGCGCGAGCTCGACATCGAAGACCGGCTGGTCTGGTTCACGACCGTGTGCCGCACGATCGAGGCCGCGCACGCCTCGCTGGTCGTGCATCGCGACCTCAAGCCGTCGAACCTGCTCGTCACGCGCGCCGGCGATCTCAAGGTGCTCGACTTCGGCATCGCAAGCTCGTCGACGAGGATTCGGTCGCGACGCGCACGCAGTCGATCGCGTTCACGCCGGGCTACGCGGCGCCCGAGCAGTTCGGCGGCACGGCGCCGACGACGGCGCTCGACGTCTACTCGCTCGGCGTCGTGCTCGGCGAGCTCCTGACCGGGCGCAAGCTAACCGCCGACCAGCGCGCGAGCGCCGCGATCTCGGCCGTCGACGCCGGCGATCCGCCGCTGCCGCACGGCCTGCCGCCGCGACCGACGCTGATCTCGCGCCTGCGCGGCGATCTCGACGCGATCCTCGCGACGGCGCTCGCCGACGAGCCCGCCATGCGCTATCGCAGCGCCGGCGCGCTCGCCGACGACATCGAGCGCTATCTCGGCGGGAAGCCCGTGCGCGCGCATCCGCCGTCGAGCATGTATGCGCTCGGCAAGTTCGTGAAGCGCCACCGCGCCGGTTTCGCGGTCGCGGCGACCGCGGTCATCGCGCTCGTCGTCGGCACCGGCATCGTCGCCTGGCAGGCGCACAGCATCGCGCGCGAGGCGCAGCGCGCCGAGGGCACGCGCGATTTCCTGCTGCGCGTGTTCAGCGCGGCGGAGCCCGCGGGTCCTCGCGCCGCGCCGCCGACCGTCGCCGCCGTCGTGCGCGCGTCGCTCGACGAGGTGCGCCATTCGGAGTCGCTGCAGCCGGCCGTGCGCATCGAGCTCATCGACGCGCTCGGCGGCGTGCTGCGCCAGCAGGGCGAGATCAACGAGAGCCTCGCGCTGCTCGAGGAAAACTATCGCAACGCCGTCGCGACGCTCGGCATGGCCGATCCGACGACGCTGCAGGCCGGCCTAGGGCTTGCCGAAACCGAGAACGAAGCCAAGCAGTCCGCCGCGGCGCGCCCGCTGCTCGACGAGCTGATCCGCGCGAGCCGGCTGCACGCCGGCAATGCGCTCCGCGCGCGGCTGCTGACGACGTCGTCGTGGCTCGGCGTCGAGCGCTTCGAGTCCGAGCGCGCGCTCGCCGAGTCGGCCGAGGCGGTGTCGCTCTGCGCATCGGGTTGCGACGAGCACACGCGCGTCGAGACGCTGGTCGCGCGCGGCGACGTGCTGGCGAGCTTCAACGACGAGCCGGCCGCGCTGCCGGTCCTCGAGCAGGCGCTCGCGGCACAGAAGCGCATGTTCGGCGGGCCGCACGTCGAGATCGCCGACACGCTCGGCATGATGTCGCGCGCGTACCGGCGCATCGGCAAGCTCGACCGTGCCGAGGAGCTCGCGCGCGAGGCGCTCGCGATCATCGAGTCGAGCCTGCCGGATCCGCACCAGCGCCGCTCGAATGCGCTCGATGCGCTGCGGCAGGTGCTGATCGACTCGCGCAAGTTCGACGAGGCGGTCGTCCTCGGCCGGCGCATCACCGACATGGACGCGGCGCTGTTCGGGCCCGACCACACCAACCTCGCGACCGATCACAACACGCTCGGCTACGTTTACCTCCTGCAGGGCCGCTACGCGGAAGCCGCGGACTGCTTCGCGCGGGCGCTCGCGATCGCCGAGAAGATTCCCGACAACGAGCGCAAGGTCGCGATCTACCAGGCCGATCTCGGCTACAGCATCGGGCTTGGCGGCGACGCGAACCGCGGCATGCAGCTCATCAGCGAAGCCGTGACGCGCTTCCGCGCGCAGGCCGAGATCGACTACAGCGAGCTCGCGTCGGCGATGGAAAAGCTCGGCGAGCTGCAGCGCGTGTCCGGCGAGCTCGACGTCGCGCTCGCGACTTACGAGAACGCCGACCGCGTCTATCGCCAGCACCTCGCGACGGCACCGCGCGAATGGCATGCGCGCACGCTGATCGGCCTCGGCCGCACGCTGGCCGACCGCGGCGAGGACGTGCGCGCGGAGCCCGCGCTGCGCGAGGCGATCGAGAACATCGGCACGCCGCCGGAGCGCCTGTCGGTGATGCGCGTCGAGGCGCGCACCGCGCTCGCGGAAATCCTGCATCGCCGCGGCGACCTCGCCGGCGCGCTGCGGGTTCTCGGCGAGGCGACGCGCGAGGGCGATCTCGCGCAAGGCACCTTGCCCACGAGCCTCAACGCGCTGCTCGCCGAGGCGGGCGCGACGATCAAGCCGCTGCCGGTCGCGCGCAAGCCCGACGACGGCACGCCCGCCGTGCCGAGGACCGTGTCGAAAGCGCCGCTCTGATCCGCTAGCCGGATGCGACGAGGTTGTACGGGCGCATCATCTCGTTGTCCTCGTGCTCCAGGATGTGGCAGTGCCACACGTAGCGGCCGGGATAACCCGAGAACTTCACGATGATGCGCGTCACCATGCCGGGATCGGCGCGCACGGTGTCCTTCCAGCCGGCCTCGCCGGGCTCCGGCGCGATCGCCCGGCTCGTGTAGCGCAGCGTTTTCCTGAGCTGGAACTCGCTTTCGTCGAAGCGGCGCCGGTCGAGGATCTGGAAGCGCACGAGGTGCAGGTGGATCGGGTGCGCGTCGTCGGTGAGGTTGACGAGGTTCCAGATCTCGACGCTGTCCAGCACGGGCTCCTCGGTGATCGGCGCGCACCAGTGCGACTGGTTGAGCAGCATCGTGACCGGCTCGCCGACCATGTCGTCCAGCTCATCGAGCGTCAGCGTGCGCGTGCGGATCGCCGCTGACTCCGGGATGCGCGCGATGTCGCGAAGCTTTGCCGGCACGACGCTGGCATCGGTCTCGACGCCGCCCGCGACGCGAAACTGCATGACCGTGTAGGCGTCGTTGCGCAGCACGATCTCCTCGCCGCCGCGGCCGGCGAAATCGACGACGACGTCGGCGCGCTCGCCCGGCGCGAGCTGCAAGGCTCTCGCCGGCACCGGTGCCGCGAGCAGGCCCTGATCCGTGCCGATCTGCCGGAAGCCCTGCCCGTTCGCGAGCATCAGGTGATAGAAGCGGCTGTTCGAGGCGTTGATGACGCGGAAGCGGTACTTGCGCGCGCGCACGTCGAGGCGCGGGAACAGCTTGCCGTTGACGAGAATGGCGTTGCCGGCGAATTCGGACGACCACGGATTCGCCGGCGGCGTGGAGACCGGGTACGACAGGCGTCCGTCCTTCTCGAACATGCGGTCACAGAGGATCAGCGGCATCTCGAACTCGCCGGACGGGAGGCCGAGCGCCGCTTCGACATCGTCGCGCACGAGGTACGCGCCGAGGAGGCCCGCGTAGACGTTGAGGCGCGTGATGCCGA
>DATFRS010000085.1:0-8736 GCA_035263065.1 Rhodanobacteraceae bacterium | reverse complement strand
GGCTGGCCGTCGACCGTGACCTGCTGCGGCCAGTCGGACTCGCTTCCGGGAAGCGGCACCCACGACTCGGCTTCGACGCGCCAGCGCTGCGCGATCGCGGCGCCGTTCGCGTCGGCGCGCACGTCGAGCACGCCGGGCCATGCGCAGAGATATTCCTCGGCGCTCTTGCCCTCCTTGCCGACGAGCAATGGGCATGCGCGGAACTCCTGGCCGTGCATGACCCACGCTCGCCACGGTTCCAGCGTTGCCGGCACCGGCGGCTCGGCGTGCGCAAGAACGGCGAAGAAAAATGCGTACAACCCGACGACGCGAAGCAGCAATGCGCGCATGGACATCCCTCGTAGCGAAGACCGGAGCGTTTTCGAGCAACACGGAATCGCACGCGCGGCTCCGCCATCGTCTGCAACGCACCCGCGAACCCGGCGGGGTTACCCCTTGAACAGCATCCACCCCTGCTCGATGCAGGCCAGCACGAAACCGGCCAGGAAGAACAGATAGCTGTAACGCAGATACCGGTACTTGCGATGGGCGAGATACCAGCCGATCGAATAGAGATCGTTCGCCATCGTCCTGTAGACGGAGCCGTCGGGCTTCATCGACGCAGCGACTTCGCGCAGGAATCGCTCGCGCGAGAGATCGGCGAAGTGTCCGAAGAACAGGAGGTTGAAATCCGCAGGCAGCGAGGCTTCGCCGACCTTCATCGAGCGGTGCTTCGGCAGCACCGCGAGGATCGCGAAGAACAGCGAAATCAGCGTGAACGCCGCGAGCGTCTGCACCGCCGGCCGCAGCGACGGATCGCCGATGCGGCCGAGCGCGAGCGTCAGCACGATCGACGAGACCGTGATGATGATGTTGGCCTTGGTGTCGGCCATGCTGGACAGCACGACGTGGTGCTGCTGCGCCGTACGCAGGATCGCGTCGCCGGTGTTGCGCTCGGGGATGCGCGAGAACGCTTCGGCGACGGAGGTGGGCTCGTCCATGCTGGGCACCCGCTGTGGGATGCCCAGTTTAGCGGCCGCGAGGAGTCTGGCGTAAGGACTTACTGGATGCCCGCCTTCGACGAAGCGCCGTGCGCCTCGCGCGCCTCGATCCAGCCGGCGAGCGCGTGCTCGCCGACGTGCTCGCGCAGCGACGCGCACTGGCGGATCGTCTCGAGCGTCTGGCCGAGGCCGCGGTCGCCGCCGATCAGCCCCTTGATGCGCGGCGCGAAGAACGCCGAGAGCGCGTCGGCGTCGGCCGTGCTGCACCGGCCGTCGGCGAATTCCTTGGGCATGTAGCCCTGGCGGAACGCCGGCATGCGCGCGCGGTACGCCTCGTAGTGCGCCTGCACCCACGTGAACATCGCCGTGCGGTTCTCCGGCTCGTCCATCTGCGCGCCGTAGATGTTGTAAAGCTCGCCGACCTGCACGGCCGGATCGAGGCCGTAGTTGCGCGCGCGCTCGGCGAGCGCCGGGTCGCGCGTCGCGCCGAGCGCCGCGAGCAGCGCGTAGCGCTGCGCGGTGTCGCGATTGGCGAGGAACGCCTGCTGCGCGGCGTCGAACGCCTTGGCGCCGCCGTCCTGCACGGCGACCTTGAGCGCGCTGCGCAGGAGATCCGGATCGGCGCGCGAGAGATCGGCCTTGCCGCTGCCGTCGAGGCCGAGCGCGGCGTCGCCCTGTTTTTCCAGCGCGGCGCGCACGGCCGTGTCGCGCACGGTCAGCGCGAGGAACTCCGCCAGCCGCGAGCGCAGCGCGATCGTCGTCGGCGCGTCGCCCTCGCGGCGCTTGTAGCCGAGCTTCTGCAGCTTCGGCACGTAGAGCGAGCTCGCGTACGCGTCGAGCATCGGACGCGTGCGATCGTCGGCGAGCTCCTCGCGGATCCATTCGAACGGCGAGAACAGCGCGGTCGCGACCTGCGGCACGTCGGAACTCGCGAGCGCCGGCATCGCGTCGAGGATCGCCGCCGGGCCGAGATCGCCGCGGTGGAACGCGCTGTTGAGCGCATCGGCGTAGACGACCTGCTCCGGCGCCTGCAACTGCGGCACGGCGCCGCCGAGCTTGACGAGGTCGGCCCCGGCCATGTCGAAACGGTAGTAGCCGCGCGCCTGCGCGTTCGGGAGATACCAGTCCGGGCAGCCGCCGGCGACGTCGAAGCTCTGCTGAGGCTGATCGAGCAGGAAGCACTCGGTGTCCGAATCCTTGCCGTGCCCGAACCGCGTACAGACCGGCGCGCCCCAGCGCGGCTCGCCTTCGCCGAGCACGCCGAACGGGAGATAGCGCGACTGGCGCAGCGTCAGCGACGCATGGCCGTCCTTGCACGCGACTTCGCTGTGCACGAGCGGAATGCCGGGCTGGTCGAGGAACGAGCGCATGGATTTGGCGAACGCGTCGCCCTTGCCGCTCGCCTTCGTCAGCGACACGATGAGAGCGTCGGAGTTGCCGCTGCCGAACTTGTGGCTCGCGAGATAGTCGCGCATGCCCTTCCTGAACGTGTCGGTGCCGACCCACGTCTCGAACATCGCGAGCACGCTCGCGCCCTTCTGGTACGTGATGCCATCGAACGCGGTCTCGATGTCGCCGTGGCCGTTGATCGGCTGGCGCACCTTGCGCGCGGTCAGGAGGCTGTCGTTTTTCATCGTATTGAGGCGGGCCTCGAGCGCTTCGAGGTCGCCGAAGTAGTCCGGCTTCAGCGCGATCGTCGCCATGCGCTGCGCCCACGTCGCGTAGGCCTCGTTGAGCCAGATGTCGTCCCACCACGGCACCGTGACGAGATCGCCGTACCACTGGTGCGCGATCTCGTGCGCGTTGACGTTGAAGACGGCGCGGTAGCGGTCGGCGGGCGAATGCTCATCGAGCAGCAGCAGCGCGTCGCGATAGACGATGAGGCCCGCGTTCTCCATCGCGCCCGCCGAGAAATCCGGCGCGCCGAGGAGATCGAGCTTGTCGAACGGATACGGCTGTGCCGTGTAGTCCTCGTAGAACTTGATGACCGCCGGCGTCTCGCCGAGCACCCAGGCGAGGCGCTTACCTTGCCCGCGCGGCGCAATGCCGCGGAGCGGCAGCGGTTTCTTGCGCACGGCATTCGCCGGGATCGGCGGCGCGTCGACGACGTCCCACGGACCCACCGCGAATGCGACGAGATACGTCGGCAGCGGCTTCGTCGTCGCGAACGTCAGCGTTTTCCACTTTCCGTCGGCGGACTTCGTCTCGCCCGTCTGCAGCGTGTTGGCGACCGCGACCTCGTCGACCGGCACCGTCAGCGTCACGTCGAACGGCACCTTGAAGCGCGGCTCGTCGAAGCCGGGGAACGCGAAGCGCGCGCTGATCGGCTCCATCTGCGTGACCGCATACGCATCGTCGCCGACCTTGACCTTGTAGATGCCTTCGAGCTGCGCGTTGAACGGCGCCGTGTATGCGAATCCGAGATCGATCGTGCCGGCCGGGAGCGGATGCGCGAAGCGCACTTCGAGGACGCCGACGTCCGCGTGTGCGATCGCCTTCGCGTCTTCGGTCCTGCCGTTCGAGGCGACGCTCGCCTTGGCGATGTCGAGATGCTCGGCGTGCAAATAGATGCGATCGGCCGGCTTGTTCAGCTTGACGCGGATCGTCGTCTCGCCGCTGAAGCGGTCGGTGCGCGGATCGATGGTGAAATTGAGCGCGTAGTGCTGCGGAACCGCATCGGCCGGGAGCTTGCCCGCCGGGACTTCGTCGACCGTTTTCGCGAGCGCCGGCACCGCCGCCGCCGCACACGCAACAAGAACCGCCCGCAGGAAACCGCGCATCATCGAACCTTCGAAGGGAAGACGCGCACGAGACCATAGCGCGCGCCGGATGAACATGGCCGATAAGTCATGCGCGGCGAAAAAGACTTGTGAGCCTTTTCAAAAAAACGACGGGCGCGCCGCTCGTTGGTGACGGCACGCCCGCAAGCCCACTGGCCCGTCTTCGGGCCCGATGGACGCTTCAGGCCGCTTCTGCGAGCGCCGGGGCCGCCGCGGCGGCCTGTTCGATCGTGACCGCCACCGCGTGGACGACCGCGGCGATGCGCACCGCGCTCTGGATCGCGAGCGCCGGAACTTCGTGCTTGCGCAACGTCTTCTCGTGCGAGTCGACGCACTTGCCGCAGCCGTTGATCGCCGAAACCGCCAGGGAGGCGAGCTCGAAATCGATCTTCGAGCAACCCGGATTCGCCATGACGTTCATGCGCAGGCTGGCGCGCATCGTCTGGTACTCGGGCTCTTCGACGAGGTGCGTGAAGCGGTAGTAGATGTTGTTCATCGCCATGATCGCGGCCGCGGCGCGCGCCGCATCGGCTTCGGCGGCGCTGAGCACGCCCGTGGCCTGCGCGGCGATCGCTTCGGTCAGCGGCTCGTGGCGCGACGCGATGGCGCTCGCGAGCGCGATGATCGCGATCTGCTTCGGCGAGAGACCCGGCGCGCCGCTTTCGCTCAGCACCGAGTCGAGATTGAGGCGCAGGTCCTTCGCGTAGTCGGGCACGCGCGCCTTGATGGTTTCGAGATTCATGTTCGGCAACTCCTCGGAAGAAAGGCCCGGTCCGAAGACCGGGCTTTTTCTTTAGCTGTCTAGAGAAGTGCGGCCATGGATGGCCGCTCTTGATCTTGCTCCGCGCGGGCACGGATGCCCGCACAGGTAAAGGTGGCCGGCGACTGCGGGGGTCGCCGGCCGGGACGACATCGTTGGGGAGGGGAGGAGACCGATGCCGTCCGAACTGTGGGCGCCGCGCTCGCGTCGCCCTGGAGTGCCGTAACCCCTACGTGGGGATGGCACTCCCGATCACAAGCGCAAACGCTCAGGCCGCTTTCAGGACCTCGTCACCCTTGGTCCAGTTGCACGGGCAGAGCTCGTCGGTCTGCAGCGCATCCAGCACGCGCAGGACTTCCTGCGGGTTGCGGCCGACGCTGCCGTCCGTGACGTAGGCGAAGCGGATGATGCCGTCCGGATCGACCAGGAACGTCGCGCGCTTGGCCACGCCCTCGTCCGCGTCGAGGATGCCGAGCGCCGTCGTCAGGCGCTTCGCCGTGTCGGCGAGCATCGGGAACGGGAGATTGCGCAGATCCTTGTGATCCTTGCGCCAGGCGAGATGCACGAACTCGCTGTCGGTCGAGGCCGCCAGCACCTGGCAGTCGCGGTCCTTGAACTGGCTGTTGAGGTCGCCGAAGCCCTTGATCTCGGTGGGGCAGACGAACGTGAAGTCCTTCGGATAGAAGAACACCAGCGTCCACTGGCCCTTGTAGGTGTCGTTGTCGATGTCCTTGAACGCGGTGTCGAGGTTGTCGATCGCCACGGTCGCCTTGAGCTTGAACTGCGGGAACTTGTCGCCGACGGTCAGCATGTGTCGCTCCTTGAGATGAGGATGGGGAAAGGGTTTTCAGGGTTTGCGCTTCGCGGGCTGCGTCGCGCTACGGCCATCAAGATAGGGCCGGCCTTCCCATTGCTCAAATCGATTGTTAATATTGCTTCGATAGCTGACGTCAATTGAGATGCGATGAACCTCCGGGACCTCCGATATCTGGTCGCCCTTGCCGAGCACAAGCATTTCGGCCGCGCCGCGAGCGCGAGCTTCGTCAGCCAGCCGACGCTCTCGACGCAGATCAGGAAGCTCGAGGAAGAGCTCGGCGTCGCGCTCGTCGAGCGCACGCCGCGCAAGGTGCTGCTGACCGAGGTCGGCCGCGAGATCGCGCAGCGCGCGCGCGAGGTGCTGAACGAAGTCGAGCAGATCCGCCAGATCGCGCGGCGCACGAAGGATCCGGAATCCGGCACGGTCCGCCTCGGCATCTTTCCGACGCTCGGACCGTATCTCCTGCCGCACGTCGTGCCGAAGATCCGCGAGCGCTATCCGCGCCTCGAGCTGTTGCTGGTCGAGGAAAAGACCGAGATCGTGCTGCGCCAGCTTCGCGAGGGACGCCTCGACGCCGGCGTGCTCGCGCAGCCCATCCACGACGATCAGCTGCACCAGGAATTCCTGTTCGAGGAACCGTTCCTGCTGGCCGTGCCCGAGCATCACGCGCTCGCGCAGCGCAAGCAGCTCAAGCTCGACGAGCTCGCCGACCAGAGCCTCCTGCTGCTCGAGGAAGGCCATTGCCTGCGCGATCAGGCGCTCGAGGTCTGCCAGCTCGCCGGCGCCGGCGAGAAGACCGGCTTTCGCGCGACGAGCCTCGAAACGCTGCGACAGATGGTCGCCGCGAACGTCGGCGTGACGCTCCTGCCGACGCTCGCGGTCAAGCCGCCGGTCGCGCACTCGTCCGACATCCACCTGATCGAGTTCCGCGGCCACGCGCCGAGCCGGCGCATCGCGATGGTCTGGCGCAAGAGCTCGGCGATGGCGCCGTTCCTGAAGCGGCTCGCCGAGCTCCTGACGCTGCCGCGCGAGCTGCTCGATCCACACTCCGCGCTCGGCGGCGACACGCGTCCCGGCAAGCGCGGCAACGGCGCGAAGGCGCGCAAGGCGGATGCCGCGCGTCGATAGACGCCGTGCATCGAAGCCATCGCATCTATCAATTTCCAGCGGTCACGAGGCGGCGTTACGCTCCGCTCAAGCCGCGCGCTGTCGCGGTTCTCCATCTCCAGCCAGAAGCCACGAGGTGATTTGCAATGGCCAATCTCAAGGGATCCCGCACCGAATCCAATCTCAAGGCCGCGTTCGCCGGCGAATCGCAGGCGAACCGCCGCTATCTCTACTTCGCCCAGAAAGCCGACGTCGAAGGCCACAACGACGTCGCCGCCGTGTTCCGCTCGACGGCCGAAGGCGAGACGGGCCACGCGCACGGCCATCTCGAATATCTCGAGGCCGTCGGCGATCCCGCCACGGGCCTGCCGTTTGGCGACACGAGCTTGAACCTCAAGACCGCGATCGCCGGCGAGACGCACGAATACACCGACATGTATCCCGGCATGGCGAAGGCCGCGCGCGAGGAAGGCTTCGAGGAAATCGCCGACTGGTTCGAGACGCTCGCCAAGGCCGAGCGCTCGCACGCGAACCGGTTCACCAAGGCGCTCGGCGAGATCGGCGGCTGACCGCCCTCGCCGGCGTTTCGCACGCTTGCCCTCACCCTACCCTCTCCCGCACGCGGGAGAGGGGAAGGCGCGCCTGAAAAGAGGCCCGAATGGCGAACGAAACTCCGACCGTCCGCGAAGGCAGCCTCGACGCGCCGACGCGCCACGCGCTCGACTGGAAGGATCCCAAGTTCTACGACCAGGACGCGATCGACGCCGAGTTGCACCGCGTCTTCGACATCTGCCACGGCTGCCGGCGCTGCGTCAGCCTCTGCCACGCGTTTCCGACGCTGTTCGATCTCGTCGACGAGTCCTCGACGATGGAAGTCGACGGTGTCTCGAAAGGCGACTACGCGAAGGTCGTCGACCAGTGCTATCTCTGCGACCTCTGCTACCAGACCAAATGCCCGTACGTTCCGCCGCATCCGTGGAACGTCGATTTCCCGCACCTGATGCTGCGCGCGAAGGCCGCGCGCCATAAGCGCGGCGAGACTAAGCTGCCGGCGAAGATCCTTTCGAACACGACGACGGTCGGTGCGATCGCGTCGATCCCGATCGTCGTCGACGCCGTCAACGCGGGCAATCGCGCGAAACCGGTCCGCAAGCTCCTCGACAAGGCGCTCGGCGTGCATCCCGACGCGCGCCTGCCGACGTTCGATGCGCGCACGGCGCGGCGTCGCCTGAAACATCTCGACGACGACACTGCTGCAAGACCGCAACCGGCCGGCCGCACGCGCGGCAAGGTCATGCTGTTCGTCACCTGCTACTGCAACAGCTCGCATCCGCAGTCGGTCGAGGATCTCGCCGCGGTTTTCCGCCACAACGGTATCGCCGTGAAGCTCGTCGAGCGCGAAGTCTGCTGCGGCATGCCGAAGTTCGAGCTCGGCGATCTCGACAGCGTCGCGAAATACAAGGAGACGAACGTCCCGCTGCTCGCGGCCGGCGTGCGCGACGGCTGGGACATCAGCGCGGCGATTCCGTCGTGCGTCCTGATGTTCCGCCAGGAATTGCCGCTGATGTTTCCCGACGACGAGGACGTCAAGCTGATCAAGCGCCATCTCTTCGATCCGTTCGAGTATCTCTGGCAGCGCCATCAGGCGGGTCTGCTCAGGACCGACTTCACGAACGCGCTCGGCAAGGTCGCGTGGCACGCGCCGTGCCACCAGCGCGTGCAGAACATCGGCCCGAAGACGCGCGACGTGCTGGCGCTCGTGCCGGGCAGCGAGATCACGGTCGTCGAGCGCTGCTCCGGCCACGACGGCACGTACGGCGTGAAGACCGCGACGTACGCGATCGCGCGCAAGATCGCGAAACCCGTCGAGAACCGCATCAGGCAGATCGCGCCGGATCATTTCGCGAGCGACTGCCCGATGGCCGCCTCGCACCTCGCGCACGGCATGGGCGATGAGCCGGCGGCGGAAAGCCCGATCAGCCTGCTGCGCCACGCCTACGGAATCTGATGGACAAGCTCACGCACGCCGATCTCTGGAAGCTCGAAGACTATGCGCGCGAGCGCAACGCGTTCCGCGCCCGCGTGATCGCGCACAAGAAGAACCGGACCGTCCATCTCGGTGCGCATCTGACGCTGATCTTCGAGGACCGGCTGACGATCCAGTACCAGGTCCAGGAAATGCTGCGCATCGAGCGCATCTTCGAACCCGCAGCGATCGACGAGGAGCTCGGCGCGTACAACCCGCTGATTCCCGACGGATCGAACCTCAAGGCGACGCTGCTGATCGAGTAC
>DATFRS010000084.1:0-7202 GCA_035263065.1 Rhodanobacteraceae bacterium | reverse complement strand
CTCCTGTCCAAGCCGATCCGCTACGGCTACATGAACGGCATCGCGCTGACGGTGCTGCTGAGCCAGATCCCGAAGCTGCTCGGCTTCAAGGTCAGCGAGCCCGGCCCGCTGCGTCAGGCGTGGGGCATCGTCGGGAAGATCTTCGACGGCGGCACGAACCTCGCCGCGCTCGCGATCGGCGGCGCCACACTCGCGCTGATCCTCGTGCTGAAGCGCTGGCCGCGCGTGCCGGGCATCCTCATTGCGGTCGTCGCGGCGACGCTCGTCGTCGCGCTGCTCGATCTCGACAGGACCGGCGTCGCCGTGCTCGGCCCGCTGCCGCAAGGCCTGCCGCTGCCGAGCGTACCGATGATCCACGCCGCCGACTGGACGCCGGTCATCCTGGGCGGCGTCGCCGTCGCGCTCGTTTCGTTCGCGGACACGAGCGTGCTCTCGCGCATCTACGCGGCGCGCTTGCGCATGCCGGTCGATCCGAATCAGGAGATGGTCGGCCTCGGCGCGGCGAATCTCGCCGCCGGTTTCTTCCAGGGCTTTCCGATCAGCAGCAGCTCGTCGCGCACGCCGGTCGCCGAAGCCGCCGGCGCGAAGACGCAGCTCACCGGCGTCGTCGGCGCGCTCGCGATCGCGGCGCTGCTGCTGGTGGCGCCGAACCTGCTGCGCTATCTCCCGCAGACGGCGCTCGCCGCCGTCGTGATCGCCGCGGCGATCGGCCTCTTCGAGTTCGCCGACCTGCGCCGCATCTACCGCATCCAGCAGTGGGAATTCTGGCTCTCGATCGTCTGCTTCGCCGGCGTCGCCGTGTTCGGCGCCGTGCAGGGCATCGCGATCGCGATCGTGATCGCCGTGATCGAATTCCTCTGGGACGGCTGGCGCCCGCACTCGGCCGTGCTCGGCCGCGTCGACCAGGTGCGCGGCTACCACGACATCACGCGTTATCCGGATGCGCGCCGCATCCCGGGCCTCGTGCTGTTCCGCTGGGACGCGCCGCTGTTCTTCGCGAACGCGGAGCTGTTCCACCGTCGCGTGCTCGACGCGATCGCGAGCTCGCCGACGAAGGTGCAACGCCTCGTCGTGTCGGCCGAGCCGGTCACGAGCGTCGACGTGACGGCGGCCGACGTGCTGCGCGAGCTCATCGACGAAGTCCGCGCCGACGGCATCGAGTTCTGCTTCGCCGAGATGAAGGACCCGGTCAAGGACAAGCTGAAGCGCTTCGGCCTCTTCGAGCGCATCGGCGAGGACACGTTCTTCGCGACGCTCGGCGAATCCGTGCACGCGTATCTCGCCGCGTACGACGTCGAGTGGAGCGACTGGCAGGATCGCCAGCCATAGCGCTGCTGAATCGGAGAGTGCAATTGATCGAGCTTCCCTTGAGAGATCCGTGCGACCTTTGTGAAGGCATGGCAGGTCGCGAAGAACGGTGGGCGATCATCGATGAAAGCGAACACACGCTCACCGTGATCAACCCGTGGCAGTTCGAGGTGGGCCAATGTTGCGTCATCACGCGTCGGCACGTCGCGACGCTGCTTGAGCTGTCCCGCCACGAATGCGCCGAGATCATGGTCTCGGCCAAGAGAGTCGCAGGGGCGCTCGTCGAGACTTTCAAACCGCTCGGGATACTTACGTTTCAAAACAACGGGGTCTTCAGCGGACAGGAAACACCGCACTTCCATTTCCATGTCGTGCCCCGGCAGAAGGGGAGCGATTGGGGCATAGGCCCGCCGCAACTCGCGACATTCGATGGCGCCGGACGCCAAAGGGGTACATCGCACGACCCCAGCGCAGACGCGCGGCGTCGGGAGCGAGTTCGGGTTTCTGCGAGGCAACTGGCCGAAACCGCAGACCTGATTCGTTCGAATCTGCCGAAGTAGCGAGGCTGGTTATCGCAGCCCGGCTTTTTTTGCCCGCTTGCCGTCCTTCGCTTTCGCCGGCGCGGGCTTCGCCTTTTCCGGCGTCTTCTTCGAAGAGTCCGCCGCACCACTCGATCCGCGCGAGCGCAGCCACGCCGCGTACTCGTCGAGATCGCCGTCGAATTCCTCGACCTTGCCGTCGGCGACGCGCCAGAACGTATCGCAGACGAGGCCCGTCAGGTGCCTGTCGTGCGAGACGAGCACGATCGCGCCCGGAAAATCGCTGAGCGCTTCGGCCAGCGCCTCGCGCATGTCGAGGTCGAGGTGGTTGGTCGGCTCGTCGAGCAGCAGCACGTTGGGCTTGCGCCAGGCGATCAGCGCGAGCGCGAGCCGCGCGCGCTCGCCGCCGGAGAAGCCGTCGACGACCTCGAATGCGCGGTCGCCGGGGAAATTCCACTTGCCGAGGAAGTCGCGGAAATCCTGCGTCGCGACGTTCGGCGCGATGTCGCGCAGGTGATCGATCGGCGTCTGCCCTTCGTGCAGCGATTCGACCGTGTGCTGCGCGAAGTAGCCGAGGACGAGATCGGGATGCGCGGTGCGCTCGCCGGACAGCATCGGGATCTCGCCGACGAGCGTCTTGACGAGCGTCGACTTGCCGGCGCCGTTCGGACCGAGCAGGCCGATGCGATCGCCGGCCTCGAGCCCGAACTTGACCTTGTGCAGCACGACGACATGGTTCGACGTGTCGAGATCGAGCGTGTGATCCGAAAGCCCGATGCGCTCGATGTCGTCGACGTCTTCGATCGTGTAGCCCGCTTCGACGTGATTGAGCCGCAGCAGCGAGTGCGGCAGCTTCGCCGGCACCGCGAAGTCGATGTGGATCTGCCGCTCGGCGCGCACCGCCTCGGTGCCCGGCAGCTTCGCCAGGCGCTTCATGCGCGACTGCGCCTGCTTGGCCTTGCTCGCCTTCGCCTTGAAGCGGTCGATGAACGCCTGCAGGTGCGCGCGCTCGACCTGTTCCTTCTCGAACGCGATCTGCTGCTGGTGCAGCTGCTCGGAGCGCTGGTGCTCGAAGCTCGTGTAGTCGCCGGTGTAGAGCTTCGCGCGGCCGTCGTGCAGATGAAGGATGTGCGTCGTCACGCCGTCGAGGAACTCGCGGTCGTGCGAGATCATCAGCAGCATGCCGGGATACTTGAGGAGCCACTGCTCGAGCCAGAGCACGGCATCGAGATCGAGATGGTTCGTCGGCTCGTCGAGCAGCAGGAGGTCCGACGGCGTCATCAGCGCCCGCGCGAGATTGAGGCGCACGCGCCAGCCGCCCGAGAAATCCGACACGGGCATGCGATGCGTCTCGGAACGGAACCCGAGACCGTGCAGCAGCCGGCCCGCGCGCGCCTCGGCGTCGTAGCCGTTGATCTCGGCCATCTTCTGGTGCGCGACGGCGACCGCGTCCCAGTCCTCGGCCGCGGTGGCCGCCGCTTCCGCTTCGAGGATCGCGTGCACTTCGCTGTCGCCCGAGACGACGAAGTCGATCGCGGCGTCCGGCAGCGACGGCGTTTCCTGCGCGACGCTCGCGATGCGCAGGCGCGAGGGCAGGTCGAGATCGCCCTTGTCCGGCTCGAGCTCGCCCTGGATCGCGGCGAACAGGCTCGACTTGCCGCAGCCGTTGCGGCCGACCACGCCGACGCGCGCGCCGGCGTGCAGCGCGAGGTCGACGTTGGACAGCAGCAGGCGTTCGCCGCGACGAAGGGCGAAGTTCCTGAACGCGATCATGGGAGTGCCTTGCGTGCGGGGTGCGAATTGTAGCTGACCGGTGCCTCAGGCACTTGACCCGCGCGGCGGCGGCTGCGCATATGCCCGCCCTGCTTTTTTCGCTCGCCGTTCCGATGTCTTACCGATTCGACGACTACGCGCTCGATCCGCGCACGCGCCGCCTGACGCAATGCGGCCGCGAGATCGCCGTCGAGCCGCGCGTGTTCGACCTCGTCGCCTACCTTCTCGCGCAACGCCAGCGCGCCGTCGGGCGCGACGAGCTGATTGCCGCGGTCTGGGGCCGCGTCGACGGCAGCGACGCGACGCTGGCGCAGGCGATCCTCAAGGCGCGGCGACTCTTCGGCGACGACGGCAGCGCGCAGCGGACGATTCGTACCGTCGCGCGTTTCGGCTACCAGTGGGTCGCCGCGACCGAGGAAGGCGACGAGGCCGACCGCTCGCCGCAGCCCGCCGTCGCGGTCGGCGATGCCGTCGTGGCCGCGAGCCAACCGCCGAGGCGTCGTCGTCCTCGCTGGCGACCCATCGCGATCGGCGCGGCGCTTTTCGTCGTCGCGGTCGGTGCGTGGACGGGGCGCAAGAACACGATAGAACCTCCGGCGCACGACGCGGCGGCGAAGGTCGTGCCGGGCCTGATCCTCGTCGCGCCGGCCGACGTCCACAGCGCCGTCGCCGAGGACGGCTGGATGCGCCTCGGCCTGATGGCGATGAGCGCCGACGCGTTGCGCACGCTGCCCGGCCGCGCGGTCGTCCCGAACGAGACGTCGCTCGCCGTCGCCGCCGGTACATCGACGGACATCGAGCGCCTTCGTACCGCGACGGGCGCCGCCACGGTCGTGACGATCGATGCCCGCCACGACAACGAGCGCTGGCTGCTCGACGCGACGGTGTCGGCCGCCGACGGCTCGCGCCAATCGCTCGGCACCGAATCGAGCGACGCAGTTGCCGGCGCCGCCGCGCTCGCGCAGCAGATCCGCTCGGCGCTCGCGCCGGACGAGCACGGCGAATCGGGCGCAGTGCCCGAAGTCGTCGCGATGGCCGCGCGCATGCAGTCGGCGATTCTCGAAGGTCACGCCGAGCGCGCGCTCGCGCTTTCCGAAAGCGCCGCGGAAACGATACGCACGGCGCCGGAGATCGTGCTGCTCCGCGCGCGCGCGATGAATCGCGTGGGCCGCGCCGGCGAAGCGGTCGCCGCGCTCGATGCGTTGATCGCGCGCGCGGGCAACGCCTCGCCGCCCTGGCTTGCGCCGGCGTGGTCGACGCGCGGCTACGCCGAACTCGTGCTCGGCGCGCCGCAAACGGCCGACGCCGATTTCCGTTGCGCCATCGCCGCGAGCGGCGGCGATCGCACCGAAGCCGGCCGCGCATGGCGAGGACTCGGCAACGCCGAGGCCGCCGAGGGCGCCTTCGACGATGCCGAAGCGAGCTATCTTCGCGCACGGCTCGAGCTCGAAGCCGGCGGCGACCGGTTGCTGCTCGCGCACCTCTACGACGATCTCGGCTCCGTCGCCGGCCGGCGCGGCCGCCTGGACGATGCGATCGCGCGCTATCGCGATGCCTCGAGCGCGGCCGCCGCACTCGGCGCTACCGAAGTCGAGCTCGGCGCACGCATGAACGTCGCGATCGCCGAGCAGGAGCTGTTGCGCCATCACGAAGCACTCGACACCTGGCGCATCGTGCTCGCGCGCGTCGGCGCGCTGGACTATCCGTCGATGCGCCGCTACGCGGCCGTGCACTACGCCGATGCGCTCGCCGAGACGGGCGCGCTCGCCGCCGCCAAGGCCGAGCTCGACACGCTTGCGGGTTCGGTCGCGTCGAGCGGCGTCAAGGACGCTCTCGAGGACGTGCGGATCGAGTTCGCGCGCGTGCGCCTCGCTACGGGCGATGCGGACGCCGCGTCGCGCGAGCTCGGCGTCCTGGAGCACCGGCCGGCCGTGGCCGACGCGCTCGCGCTCCGTGCCGCGCTCGTCAGCGGCGACGCGGAAGCCGCGGCGGCGGCCGCGAAGCGCGCAGGCGAATCAGGCCCTTCGGCGCGCGCCGACGTCTCGCTCGCGCTCGCCGAGTGGCGATCGAGCACACACGATCCCGAAGCCGAGACCGCCTGGCGCGATGCGCTCGCCGCCGCGCGCACCACGGGCTCGCCGCGCGACCTGCGCGACGTCGCGGTCGCTGACGCGACGCGGGCGTTGACTCGCGGCGAGAACGAGCGCGCGCGCACGCTGGTCGCCCTGGTCGAGCCGTACGCCGCCGATGATTTCGCGATCACGCTGCTGACCGCGCGCGTCATGTCGGCCGGCGGCGAACGCGCACGAGCCGGCGCGCTTTACGAGCGGGCCCATGCGCTCGCCGGCGAGCGCTGGAACGCGACGCTCGCGGCCGAGGCCTCTGCGGCCGAGGCGCCGGCGCGGCGCGTCGCGATCGCGCCGGCAGCGACGATTCACTGAGGCGCGAAGCGCTTCTTGATCGCACCGTGATCGTTCCTTGAAGCCGCGCAACGGTCGCGGCGCTACGGTTGAGCCGCATTCCATCCGCTCAGGACCGTTCATGCACCCGATCGCTTCGCGCCCGACCCTGCTCCGCCTCGCTCCGCTCGCCGCCGCGCTTGCGGCGTTCCTCGCGCCGCCACCGGCGCGTGCGGACAGTTTCACCGCCTCGGACTACCCGAGCCTCGTCGACGCGATCAACGCGGCGAACGCCGCCGATTCGCGCGCGAACATGCACACGATCACGCTGACCGGCGACATCACGCTCGCCGGACCGCTGCCGCTCGTCCTCTGCAACACCGAGATCGACGGTCAGGGCCACACGCTCAACGGCGCCGATCTCTACCGGCTCCTCTTCATCGGCGTCGATGAGGACACGCGCACGTCGATCGCAACGGCGTTCCCCGACAGCGCGCTCGGCGCGCGGCTCCAGGTCCGCATCCAGAACCTGACCCTCGCGCACGGCAACGCGATGGGCGGCGGCGGCAGCGGCGAAGGCGGCGGCGGCATGGGCGCCGGCGGCGCGCTCTTCATCGCGGGCTCGGCCGACGTGACGCTGCAGGACGTCGCGTTCGAAGCGAACCAGGCGATCGGCGGCAACGGCGGCGGCGGCGAAATCGGCGGCGGCGGCGGCCTTGGCGGTTTCGGGGGCAACGGCGGCGGCGGCGGCCTCTACGGGCTGGGCAAGGTTTCCGGCGGCGGCGTGTTCGGACATGGCGGCCTCGCGAACTCGACCGATACGCAGGATGCCGGCGGTGCCGGCGGCGGCGGCTATACCGGCAATGGCGGCGACAGCAACGGCAACCCGCCCGAGGTCGGCACGAGCGGCATCTTCGGCATCAGCGGCGGCGGCGGCAACGGCGCCGGCGACGGCACGATCGAAGGCGATGCCGGCGCCGCGAACGGCGGCGGTGGTGGCGGCGGCGTCAATTCCGGTGGTGGCGGCGGCGGCGGCTTCGGCGGCGCCTCGGGCACCGATGCCGATCCGAATTCGGGCACGCCGGGCAACGGCGGCGACGGCGGCTTCGGCGGCGGCGGCGGTGCAGCGGGCACGTTCGGCGCGAACGGCGGTCGCGGCGGCTTCGGCGGCGGCGGCGGCTAC
>DATFRS010000083.1:0-2432 GCA_035263065.1 Rhodanobacteraceae bacterium | reverse complement strand
TCCTATCTGGCCAACACGGGCGCACCCGCTCACTGGCTCGATGCGCGCGAGCACCTGCTCGCGGTGGCGATGCCGAACCAGAACGCGTGGGGGCGCTATCTTTCCGCCTCGGTGCCGGCCGCGCACGATCCCGCGCTCGGGCAGGCGCTGGCCGCACGCGGCGACCTGTTCATCACCCAGGGTTTCATGGCGCGCAACGAGCGCGGCGAAACCGTGATCCTCGGCCGCGGGGGCTCCGACACGTCGGCCAGCTACTTCGGCGCGCTGCTGCGCGCTGAAAAAGTGGAAATCTGGACCGACGTCGCCGGCATGTTCAGCGCCAACCCGCGCCAGGTTCCGAATGCGCGCCTGCTCTCGCAGCTCGACTACGAGGAAGCGCAGGAAATCGCCACGACCGGTGCGAAGGTGCTGCATCCGCGCGCGTTGAGCCCGCTCCGCCGCGCGGGCGTGCCGCTCGCGATCAAGGACACGAACCGGCCCGATCTCGCCGGCACCGAGATCCGCGCCGCCGCAGCCGACGCCGCGCCGTGCGTCAAGGCGATCAGCTCGCGCAAGGGCGTGACGCTGGTGTCGATGGAAACCGTCGGCATGTGGCAGCAGGTCGGCTTCCTCGCCGACGTGTTCGGCGAGTTCAAGCGCCACGGCCTCTCGATCGACCTGATCGGGTCGGCGGAGACGAACGTCACCGTGTCGCTCGATCCGACCGAGAATCTCGTCAACTCCGACGTGCTGTCCGCGCTCGCGGCCGATCTCGCGAAGGTCTGCCGCGTGAAGGTCATCGCGCCGTGCGCGGCGATCACGCTGGTCGGGCGCGGCATGCGTTCGCTGCTGCACCGCCTCTCCGGCGTGCTCGCCGAGTTCGGCGCGCTCGACGTGCACCTGATCTCGCAGTCGTCGAACAATCTCAATCTCACGTTCGTCATCGACGAGGCGCTCGCCGACGAGCTGATTCCGCGCTTGCATGCGCTCCTGATCCGCGCCGACGCGCTGCGCGCCGAGGACGGCGCCGTGTTCGGCCCGCCGTGGCGCGCGCTCGCCGACGAAGCCGCGACGCCGAAGCGCGACGACTGGTGGCGCCGTCGGCGCGACGAGCTCCTCGCGCTCGCGCAGGAAAGCTCGCCGCGCTACGTCTATTCGATCGCCGAGGTGAAGAAGCAGGCGCGCTCGCTCGGCGCGTTCGGCGCGGTCGATCGCTGGCTCTATGCGCTGAAGGCGAATCCGCATCCGGCGATCCTCTCCGCGCTCGACGAGGAAGGCTTCGCGTTCGAGTGCGTGTCGATGGCCGAAGTCGACGCCGTGCGCGCCGCCGTGAAAGGCATCGCGCCGGAACGCATCCTGTTCACGCCGAATTTCGCGCCGCGCGCCGAATACGCCGCGGCGCTCGACGCCGGCGCGCGCGTCACGCTCGACGCGCTGCATCCGCTCGCCGAATGGGGCGAGCTGTTCGACGGACACGACATTCATCTGCGTGTCGACCTCGGCGTCGGCCGCGGCCATCACGACAAGGTCAAGACCGGCGGCGCGGCGTCGAAGTTCGGCGTCGCGCTCGAGCAGGTCGACGAGTTCCGCGCGCTCGCGCGAAAACATGGCGCGCACATCGTCGGACTGCACGCGCACCTCGGCTCCGGCATCCTCGACGTCTCGCACTGGCGCTCGGTGTACGCGCAGCTCGCGAGCCTCGCCGAAGGCATGAGCCGCATCGAGTCGCTCGACATCGGCGGCGGGCTCGGCGTGCCGGCGCGGCTGGACGAGGCACCGCTCGATCTCGCGGCACTCGGCGATGCGCTCGCCGAGGTCAAGCGCGCGTATCCGCAATTCCGCCTGTGGCTCGAGCCCGGCCGTTTCCTCGTTGCCGACGCCGGCGTGCTGCTCGCGCGCGTGACCCAGGTGAAGCGCAAGGGTCTCGTCCGCTACGTCGGCATCGACGCCGGCATGAACTCGCTGATCCGGCCGGCGCTGTACGAGGCGTGGCACGAGATCGTCAATCTCACGCGGCTCGACGAAGCGGGCGGCGAGCTCGTGCAGATCGTCGGGCCGATCTGCGAATCGGGCGACGTGCTCGGCGCGAACCGGCGCCTGCCGGAATGCCGCGAGGGCGACGTGATCCTGGTCGCGCAGGCCGGCGCGTACGGCGCGGTGATGGCCTCGCGCTACAACCTGCGCGAGCCGGCGGCCGAAGTGGTGCTGCCATGACGCTCGCCGATCCGCGTCAGGCGAATCGGTTTCGTTTCGTGCGTCGCGCGTACGCCGACGGCGTCGCCACGCTGGCGTACGCGTTCGACGACGGTCCCGAGCTCGTCGAGCGCATCGTGTTTCCGGACGCGCCGGCGCTGCCCGAGGCGCGGCGCGCGGCGTTCGAGGCGGCGCTCGACGTGCTGCACCTCGTCGCGGGCATCAGCTACTACAAGGCGGGCGTGCCGCCGGAGATCGTC
>DATFRS010000082.1:0-13768 GCA_035263065.1 Rhodanobacteraceae bacterium | reverse complement strand
TGACAGCACCGCCGCGGGCTGGCCGGCGCGCACGCGCCGTTCGGTGAAGAATTCGAGGTGGCCTCCGGCGGTCGGGGTGTTCTCCCACTTATCGGCAGCCTGGGCGAGATTCTTGAATGCCAATGCGGAGCGGCTGCCGGGGTAGGCGTCGACCACGGCCGCCTGGCGCCGGACCGCGCGCTGCAGGAACTCGTCCTCGGGGATCGCGGCCGCGAAATCGATGCCGACCTCGAGGAACCGGTCGGCGACCCGGACCAGCTTGTCGCAGAGGTCGCGCCCCTGCTGCACGTTGGCGACGCGGTTGGCGACGAGCCGGAACCTGCGCACGCCGTACTCGCGGCTCAGGACCTTGATCAGCGCGTAGGCGTCGGTCATCGAGGCCGGCTCGTCGCAGACGACGACCAGCACCTCGCGCGCCGCCGCGCAGAACATCGTGACGCTTTCGGAGAGTCCCGCCGCCGTGTCGACGATCAGCGTGTCGACCGGATCGGCGTAGCTGCAGAACGCGCGGATCAGGCCCGCGTGCTCGGCGGTCGAGAGCTCGGCCATGCTGTGCACGCCCGACGTCGCCGGCACGACCTTGAGCCCGTGCGGCGCTTCGAGCACGACGTCGGCGATTCCGCACTGGCCGTCGAGCAGGTGCCCGAGATGCCGTGTCGGCTGGAGGCCGAGCAGCACGTCGACGTTGGCGAGCCCGAGATCGGCGTCGAGCAGCATCGTCTCCCTGCCCGCCATCGCCATCGTCATCGCGAGATTGACCGCGACCGACGTCTTGCCGACGCCGCCCTTCCCGCTCGCGACCGCGATGACTTGCACCGGAGCCGGCGCGGCGATGGCGTTCAATCCGTTTGCCTGTTTCATGGAAGAGGTTCCGATCGGAAATCAGGAATGGGCGAGCAGCACCCGGCCGAAGCGCTCGGCGAGCACGCGCTCGTCGAGCGGCGCGTTCTTCGAGCCGTCGGCGAGGCGGCACGCGAGGCGGCGCGCGTCGGCGACGTGGATGTCTTCGGGCACGCGCTGGCCGTCGGTGACGAACTCGAGCGCGAAGCCGTGGCGCAGCACGATCGAGAGCGCGGCGCCGGGCGACGGCGTCTCGTCGAGCTTGGTCAGGATGCAGCCCTGCGGATTCAGCGGCGCGTAGGCCTGCACGCTGTGCTCGAGCGATCCCGGCAGGAGATTGGCCGGCAGCACGAGCGTCGTGCGCACGCGCGGCGCGTTCGACTTCAGCGTGTCGATCACCGACGGCAGGCGCGCGTCGCGCACCGTGAGCCCCGGCGTGTCGATCAGCACGAGATCGCGATCGGCGACGTGCTGCAGCAGGCGCGCGAGCTCGCTCGCGTCCGCCGCGGTGAACGTCTGCACGCCGAGCGCGCGGCCGTAGTGCAAGAGCTGATCGTGCGCGCCGACGCGGAAATCGTCGGTGCCGATCAGCGCGACCGACTGGCGGCCGTGCGCCTGCACGTGCCGCGCGGCGAGCTTGGCGAGCGTCGTCGTCTTGCCGGCGCCGGTCGCACCGACCAGCGCGACGACGCCGGAAAGATCGGCGGCAGCCGCGTTGACGCGCAGGCGCCGCGAGATGAGGCCGAGCGGCAGGTAACGCGACTGCTCGTTGGAAAGATTGGCCGGCAGATCGGCGACGATCGCCTCGGCGACATCGCCTTCGATGCCGAAGCGCGTCAGATCGCGCAGCACGCGCGCCTGCATCGGGTGGCGGCGATCGAGATCGTTCCAGGCGAGGCTCGAGAGCTGCGATTCCAGCAGCTGGCGCAGCGCGCCGATCTCGTCGCGCATGCGCAGGCGGTCGGCGCTGGCTTCCAGCGCGGCGCGCGCTTCGGCGACAGTCGGACGCGGCGTTTCGGATGCGGCTTCGACGACCGGTTGCGTCGGCTTCGGCGCCGGCGCCTTCGTGAGGACGGCCGCACTTGGTGCGATCGCCTTCGGCTGCGGCGCGGCAGGCTTCGGCGGCGCAGGCGCTTTCGCGACGACCGGCTGCGGCGCGGCTTCGACCGCACGTTGCGGCACCGCCGCGACCTGCGTCTCGCTCGCACGCAGCGGCTCGACCGCTTCGCGCACCAGCGCTTCGTCGTAGTCGATCGCCGCGACGATCTCGACCATGCCGTCGCTGCGGCGGCTCGACAGGATCACCGCATCGGGCCCCTGGTCCTCGCGGACCTTCTGCATGGCCTGGCGCATGTCGCGTGCGGTGTAGCGTTTGATTTTCATGGTGTGTGTGTCCGCAAACCTGACGACTCGTTATCTCTCTCAGCGCCCGAGACTCGAAACGAGCCTCACGCGCCGGTTGTCCGGAATCTCGGTGTACGCCAGCACTCGCGTGCCCGGCGCCGCGTGTTGCACGAACCTCGCCAGCCATGCGCGAAGCGGCGGCGGCACCAGCAGCGTTGCGGTTTCGCCGAGCATCTCCTGCCGCTTCGCCGTTTCGGCGACGCTGCGCTGCAGGCGATCGGCGAGCCCGGGTTCGAGCGCGGCACCCGCCGCCGGCACGCCCGAGAGCGACTGGAGCAATATCTGTTCCAGCTCCGGCGCGAGCGTCACGACGGGCAATTCCGCGCCCAAGCCACTGATGTCCTGCACGATCTGGCGGCCGAGCGCGACGCGCACGACCGCGGTGAGCGCGTCGGGATCCTGACTCTGCCCTGCGTGCTCCGCCAAGGATTCGACGATGCCGCGCACGTTCTTCAGCGAGACGCGCTCGGCGAGCAGGTTCTGCATGACCTTGACGACGATGCCGAGCTGCAGGCGCTTGGGCACCAGATCCTCGACGAGCTTGGGCGCCGACTGCGCGAGCCGGTCGAGCAGCTTCTGCACGTCCTCGTGCCCGAGCAGCTCGTGCGCGTGCGTGGAGAGGATGTGCGAGAGGTGCGTCGCCATGACTGTGCCGGGATCGACGACCGTGTAGCCGAGCGTCTGCGCGTGATCGCGCGTGCCGGCTTCGATCCAGAGCGCTTCGAGACCGAACGCGGGATCGCGCGTCGCGATGCCCATGACGGTGCCGTGCACGCGGCCCGGATTGATCGCGAGCAGGCGGTCGGGATGGATCTCGGCCGCGCCGACCGGCACGCCGAGCAGCGTGATGCGATACGCGCCCGGCGCGAGATCGAGGTTGTCGCGGATGTGCACCGACGGCACGAGGAAGCCGAGCTCCTGCGACAGCTTGCGGCGCACGGCCTTGATGCGGCCCATCAGCTCGCCGCCCTGCGTGCGGTCGACCAGCGGGATCAGGCGATAGCCGACTTCGAGGCCGACCGCATCGACCGGCTGCACGTCGTCCCAGCCGAGCTCCGCGGCTTCGCCGCTGGGGCCCGCGAGCGCGGGGACGTTCGGATTCGCCGCATTCGCCGGCGGCGCTTTCGCGCGCTTCGCAATCATGTACGCGGCCGCGCCGCAGCCCGCACCGAGCAGCAGGAATGCCGCGTTCGGCATGCCGGGAATGAGGCCGATCAGCACCAGCACGGCGGCCGTCACGCCGAGCGCCTTCGGCTGCGCGAAGAGCTGGCCAACGACCTGCTTTCCCATGTCCTGCGAGCGCGACACGCGCGTCACGATGATCGCGGTCGCGATCGACAGCATCAACGCCGGCACCTGCGCGACGAGGCCGTCGCCGATCGTCAAGAGCGTGTACGTGCGCGCCGCGACGCTCGCCGGCAGGCCGTGCTGGAACACGCCGACCGCGAAGCCGCCGATGATGTTGATGAAGAGAATGAGGATGCCCGCGGTCGCGTCGCCGCGCACGAACTTCGACGCGCCGTCCATCGAGCCGTAGAAGTCGGCTTCCTCGCGGACTTCCTGGCGACGCTCGCGCGCCTGCTCCTGGTTGATCATGCCGGCGTTCAAGTCGGCGTCGATCGCCATCTGGCGGCCGGGCATCGAATCCAGCGTGAAGCGCGCGGTGACTTCGGAGACGCGCGTCGCGCCTTTCGTGACGACGACGAAATTGATGATCGTCAGGATCGAGAACACGACGAGGCCGACCGCGAAGTTGCCGCCGATCACGAACTGGCCGAACGCCTCGATGACCTTGCCGGCCGCCGCGTGCCCGCTATGGCCGTTGAGCAGCACGACGCGCGTCGACGCGACGTTGAGCGCAAGGCGCAGCAGCGTCGCCATCAGCACGACGGTCGGGAACGCCGCGAAATCAAGCGGCTTCAGCACGTAGACGACGGCGAGCACGATGACGAGCGACAGCGCGATGTTGAAGCTGAAGAGCACGTCGAGCACGAACGTCGGCAGCGGCAGCATCATCATCGCGAGCGCGAGCATCACGACGAGCGGTGCGCCGAGCCCGCGGCGCCCTGCCTGCTTGAGGTGATCAAAAATTGCGACGGCCGTGGTCATGGGTCGTTCTCGTTAATTCGGTTTCGGATCGGCAGCGACGGATCGACTTCGGGCGCCGGCTTCTCGGGATCGGGACCAAGGCCTTCGGCTGCGCGCCGGACCTGGAACACGTAGGCGAGCACCTGCGCGACCGCGACGTAGAGCGCGGACGGGATCTCCGCGCCGACGTCGGTCGTGCGATACAGCGCACGCGCGAGCGGCGGCGCTTCGAGCAGCGTGACCTTCGACTTCTTCGCGATCGCGCGGATCTGCGTCGCGACGTGATCGACGCCCTTGGCGACGACGACCGGTGCGCGATGCTTCTTGTCGTCGTATTTCAGCGCGACAGCGAAGTGCGTCGGATTCGTCACGACGACGTCGGCGGTCGGCACGTCGGCCATCATGCGCCGGCGCGCCATCTGCGCCTGCATCTGGCGGACCTTGCCCTTCACTTCCGGGCTGCCTTCGCTTTCCTTGTATTCCTGCTTCAGCTCCTCGCGCGTCATGCGCTGGCGCTTGTGCCAGTCGTAGAGCTGCCACGGCAGGTCGACGAGACCGATCGCGGCGAGCGCCGCCGCGAGCGCGAGCGACGCAACGCCGGCGAGGTCGAGCGCGCTCGTCGCGGCGCTTTTGAGCGGGGCCGTCGAGAGCGAGACGAGCTCGGGAAATCCGTTGCGCAGCACGATCGTCGCCGCAACCGCGATCACCGCGACCTTGAGCAATGCCTTGGCCAGCTCGACGAGGCTGCGCATCGAGAACATGCGACCGACGCCGGCGAGCGGATCGAGGCGGCTGCCCTTGAAGCCGAGGCTCTGCACGCTGAAGTTGAGCCCGCCGGTCGCGAGCGGCGCGGCGAGCGTCGCCACGAGCGCGACAGCGAAGATCGGCACGAGCACGCGGAGCGCCTGCGTCGACGTCGCCATCAGCGCGGCGCCGAGCGCATCCGCGTCGAACAGCGTCGCGCGGCGGATCGAAAGGCCGTCGTGCAGCAGGCCCGCGATGCGCTCGGCGATGCCGTGACGCATCGACAGCAGCAGCGCGACGCCGGCGAGCGTCACGGCCGCGGCCGAGAAGTCGCGCGAGCGTGGAACGTCGCCGCGCTCGCGCGCCTCGCGAAGGCGTTTCTCCGAGGCGCGTTCGGTGCGGCTGTCCTGATCGTGGTCAGCCATGGCTTACGGCCCCACGCCGAGGAGATCGCGAACGTTCGAGAACGCGGCTTCGCTCATGCCGGCAAACGCCTGCGGAAATCCGCGCAGGCTGAACCAGGTGAACACGAAGCCGGCAACCAGCGTCACCGGAAAGCCGACCGCGAAGAGATTCAGCGCCGGTGCCGCGCGGCTCGTGAAGCCGAACGCGAGGTTGACGACGAGCATCGCCGTCATCGCCGGCAAGGCGACGCGGAGCGCGCCGGCGAAGACGCTCGCGGCGACATTCGCGAACGACCAGAACAGCGCGCGGTCGAGCGATCCCGTCGACGCCGGCAGCGCCGCGAAGCTGTCGGCGATGAGCCGGATCAGCGCGAGATGGCCGTCCATGACGAGGAACAGCAGCACCGCGAGCAGCGTGTAGAGCTGGCCGACGACCGGCGTCACGTTGCCGTGCTGCGGATCGACGACGCTCGCGTAGTTGAGACCCATGCTCGTCGCGACGAGCTCGCCGCCGAACGACACCGCCTCGAACACGAGTCGCAGCGTGAAGCCGATGATCGCGCCGATGCCGACCTGCACGATCATGACGCCCATGCCGGCGAGGCTGAGCGGCTGCACGGAACCGTCGCGCGGCGCGAGCGGCAGCAGGATCACGGTCAGCAGAACGACGAACGCGGCGCGCACGCGCACCGGCACGGCCGTCGCCGTGAAGATCGGCGCGGTCATGACGAGGCCCGCGACGCGGCCGAGCGGCCAGGCGGCGCTGGCGATCCAGTCGGCGATGCGGGCGAGATCGAGCTCCATCGCTATCCGATCAGGCTCGGCAGGCTTTCGATGAGGTGGCGCGTGTAGTCGATCAGCGTGCGCAGCATCCACGGCCCGGCGATGACGAGCACGGTCGCCAGCGCGAGAAGTTTCGGGATGAACGAGAGCGTCATCTCGTTGATCTGCGTCGCGGCCTGCAGCACGCCGACGAGAAGACCGACCGCGAGCGCGGTGAGCAGGAGCGGCGCCGCGACCATCAGCGTCACGACGAGCGCGTGCTGGCCGATGCCCATCACCGTCTCGGGCGTCATACCGAGAAACTTCCGGCCAGCGTGCCGAGCAGCAGCGCCCAGCCGTCGACGAGCACGAACAGCATGATCTTGAACGGCAGCGAGACCAGCATCGGCGAGAGCATCATCATGCCCATCGACATCAGCACGCTCGCGACGATGAGGTCGATGATCACGAACGGGATGTAGATCAGGAATCCCATCTGGAACGCGGTCTTGAGCTCGCTCGTCGCGAAGGCCGAGACGACGACCGCGAACGGCACGGCGTCCTTCGACGCGTAGCCGTCCGAATGCGAGAGTTTCGCGAAAAGCTGCAGATCCGATTCGCGCGTCTGGTCGAGCATGAACGTGCGGAACGGCTTCGTCGCGGCCGGCAGCGCCTGCTCGGTCGTGACCTTGCCGTCGAGGTACGGCTGGATGCCGTCGGTGTACGCGCGGCTCAGCACCGGCGACATCACGAACGCGGTGAGGAAGAGGGCAAGACCGATCAGCACCTGGTTCGGCGGGCTCTGTGCGGTGCCGAGCGCCTGACGCAGAAAACCGAGCACGATGATGATGCGCGTGAACGACGTCATCATCAGCAGGATCGCGGGCAGCAGCGTCAGCGCCGTCATCGCGAGCAGCACCTGCAGGCTCACGCTCCAGGTCTCGGTCGAGCCGGCTTGCGTCTTGACGACGAGCGCCGGCAGCGTCGGATCCGCCGCGAACGCAGTCGGCGCGACCATCAGCGCCGTCAGTGCGAGAATGAAAAAAGCGGCGCGGCTCACGAATTTCCTCCGCGCCACTGCGCAAGAACCGTCTTGAAAGCCGTCGCCGGCGACACCGCGTTCGGCGTCGCGACGGCGATCGGCTCATCGAACACATGGAGCGTCCGCACGTTGCCCGGCGCGACGCCGATCAGCAGCTGCTTTTCGCCCGCCTGCACGAGCACGACGCGCTCCTTCATGCCGATCGCGATACTCTCGAGGCAGCGCAGGTTGCCGCCGGCACGCACGCCGCCGCCCTGCAGCCGGCGCAGCACCCAGCCGGCCCCGAGGATCAGCGCGATCACGACGCCGAGACTCAGGCACACGCGCAGGAGGCCGCCCGCATCGACATCGGCGGGCGCCGCGGCGAGGGCCGGCGACGCGAACAGCAGCGCGGGCGAGGCGACGAAGCGCATCGGTCTCACCGGAGCTTGCGCACGCGCTCGGCGGGACTGATCACGTCCGTGAGGCGGATGCCGAACTTGTCGTTGACGACGACGACTTCGCCGTGCGCGACCAGCGTGCCGTTGACGAACACGTCGAGCGGCTCGCTCGCGACGCGATCGAGCTCGACGACCGAGCCCTGGTTCAGCTGCATGAGGTTGCGGATCGAAATGCGCGTGCGCCCGACTTCCATCGCGAGGGTCACCGGCACGTCGAGGATGACGTCGAGGTTGACCTCGCCGCCCGTTGCGTTCGGATCGTTGCGCAGGTCGTCGAAGCGGACTTTCGCGACGTCGGGGCGCTCGGCAGTTGCTGTCTCGTTCATCGGTGCTACCTCGATCAAGGCTTGGTGTTCGTGATGCGGGATTCGGGGTTTGTCGATGCGCCCTTCGGACGCACGGGTTCGACGAGCTTCAGCGCGTTGTTGCCGCCGGCCGTGCCGACGCGCGCGTGGAACAGCGGGATGTCGTCCGCGCCGAGCGTGACCGTGTCGGGGAGATCGACCGGGATCACGTCGCCGGGGCGCAGCTTCAGGAAATCGCCGATGCGGATGCGCGTCTCGACGAGGTTCGACGAGAGCTCGATCTCGGCGTCGAGCACGTCCTCGCGCAGGCTCGTCGTCCAGCGCTCGTCGGGCTCGACGCGCTCGCGCTTCGGGCTGCCGTCGAGGAGGCCGCGCATCGGCTCGATCGCCGCGTACGGCAGCACGAAGCGCAGGTTGCCCTCGCCGCCTTCGAACGCGATGTGCAGGCGCGAGACGGCGACGAGGTCGCCCGATGCGTGCAGCGTCGCGTACGCGTTGTTCGCGCCGGTGCCGGCGATCTCGAACTCGAGCCGGGTGAGGTTCGACCACGCCGCCGCGAACGCGCCGAGCGCTTCGCGGAGCGCGATCTGCACGACGCGCTGCTCGCCGACCGTCAGCTCGCGCGCGTTGCTTTCGCGCCTCGAGCCGCCGGCGCCGCCGAAGAAGTAGTCGACGAACGTCGACACGAGCGGCGCGTCGATCGCAATGAAACCGTTCCCGCGCACCGGCTTGGCGCGCACGACGTGCACACTCGCGCTGGCGGGCAGCGCGTTGAGGCATTCCTCGAACGATTCGATGCGCACGGCGTCCGACGTGATGTCGCAGCGCCGGCGCAGCAGCCGGTAGTAGCCGTCGCGGAGCTGGCGCGCCGCGCGTTCCTGGATCTGGTCGAGGCCCGGCAGGCGGCCCTGCAGCGCGCGGTCGCGACGCTCGAAATCGTGCGCGCGGACTTCGCCGGGCGCCGTCGCGCCGGCTTCGGTCGCGACTTCGCCCGACTTCACGCCGTCCATCAGCGCGTCGAGCTCGTCACGGGAAAGGATGTCTTCGCCCATGGCGCTCACTGCATGACGAACGAGGTGAAGTAGACGGCGTCGAGCGTCACGCTCTTGCTGCGCTCCGCGACGATCTTGCGGATCTCGTCGAGCGCGTCGGTGCGCAGCTTCTCCTTGCCGTCGCGCGAGACGAGCGTCTTCGCGTCCTGGCTCGAGAACAGCATGACCAGCGCGTTGCGCACGGCGGGCTCGGACGCCTTGGCGGCGTCGAGCGCCTTCTGGTCGTGCGCCATCAGCTGCACGCCGACCTGCAGGAAGCGCGTCGCGGAATCGCTCTGGAAGTTGACGACGAACGGCGGATCGAGCGCGAGGTAGAGCGGCTCGGCGCTCTTCGCCTCGGCCGGCGCCTCGGCATGCCCGGCCGTGCTCTCGGCGCTCGCCGCGACGGGCGCGCTGCGGTGGCCGAGCAGATAGCTCACGGCACCCACGGCAGCCATCAGCAGCACCGCCATCACGCCGACCACGATCTTCATGCCCTTGCCGGAACCGCCCGTCGCCTGCTGTTCCTTCGTCTTCGCCTCAGCCATGTCGCGCTCCGTCCGGATTTCGAATTCCGGACGGTTTGAGCAAGGGGCGTGCCACTTGTGGAGACGCGAAAAACTTGCTTCGTATCAATCGGTTGGAATGAGGCCGACGTGGAGTCGGCGACTTTTTGACGGCGTGGCCGAGAGGGTTTCGGAGGGCGCGACGGAAAACACGCTCGAGCGCGTTCTGAAAAGAAAGGCGCTGGGTCCCCGCTTTCGCGGGGATGACGAAGGGGTCAGACGAAGTCGTCGAGCAAGCCGACGCGAACGCGCGGCCGCGGCTCGGCGATCGGAGCTGCGATGGCGGAGTCGTCGTCGTTCACGCGCGCTGCGGCCGTGCCGCTGCGCGTCGCCGGGTCGCGATGGCCGGCATTCTGCTGCGCGACCTGCGCATCGCCGAGCTGGAGCCCGCTGTGCGCGAGCAGCCTTTCCAGATCGGGCAGCGCTGCGCGGACCATGTTGACGGTGACCGGATGCTCGATCGCGAAGCGCACGTCGACGCGCTCGGTGTGCACGCTGACGCGCACCTCGATCGGGCCGAGGCCTTCGGGCTCGACGCGCACGATTGTCTCGCGCGTCGCGGCGACCGCGCCCGCGGTGACCTGCTGCGCCAGCGCGGCGCTCCAGGCAGCCTGATCGAACGGCCGCGGCATGCTCATCGACATCGCTGCCGTCGTCTGCGTCGCAACCGCCGGCAGATTCGCGAACCATGCACCGGTCGGCGCAGGCGTGGAAGTCTCGTGCTCGGCCGGCGCGGGCACGACGCCGTCGAGCGCGCCGTCGGCCTTGCGCAACGCGATCAGCGTTTCGAACGGCACGTTCGCGGGCTCGGGCGCGTCGACGTTTGCCGGCCGTGCCGTCTCATGCGAAGCGAGCACGAACTGCCGCTGGCGCGCGATGTCGGCCGCGGCGCGCGATGCGGCGGTCGGGTTTGCAGCCGGCGTCGATGTCGCTTCCGCGATGGCCTGCTCTGCCGCGGGCTGAGTCGCCGCTCGCGTCGCCGTCTTCGGCGCGCGCGCGTGTTCGGCCGCCGTCTGCACGACAGCTTCGGGAACCTGGACATCGGCGTCGTTCGCCGGCGAGGTGCGCGGACGGCCCGGCGAGCGGACGATCTCGACCAGCGCAGCCTGCGCGAGCGCGCGGGCCGAAAAGACGTCTTTCGAGCGCGGCGCCGATGGTGCAGGCGTTTCCGCCTCGCTCGCTTTCGGAGCTTCGTTGGCGCCGCTCGGCGCTTCGACGTGCGGCTTGACCGCAGGTTCGACGGGAGCGACCTGCGCAGCGTGCACGGGCACGGCAGTTGGCGAATGCGAAACGGCCGGCGGCGGCGATGCGTCGACGGCGACGCGTTGCGACTGCACCGCGCGCGATTCCTGCGCGGCGTTCGCGACAACCGGTTCAGCCATCAAGAGATCGCCGGACGCGACGACCGGCAGTGACCGCGCGATCGGGAGCGCTTGCGACACATCCCTGATCTCGCGCCATGCACCGGCCTTGACCGCATGAGCTGCGGCTGCGGGTTCCTGCAACGGCAAAGCGGCCAGCGGATCGGCGTTCGCCGGTTCGCCCGGCACGATCGTCGGCGAGCCGGCCACCGCAATCGCCGGCGCCGAGCTCTTTTCTTCGCGCCGCGCTCCACCCTCCCCCGCATTTCCCTGGGCAGCCGCAACGGGCACCGGCGGCGGCGCAAGCGCCCCGCCTGCCAGCGCGGCGAACAGCGCTTCGAAACCTTCGGCGGGCGTGTCGCCCTTGACGGATTTCGCGTAGCCGTGCACGTGCGCTCCGGCCGACGGCGAACGCGAGATGGCGGTCATCAGTCCTCGGGCATGTCGTTGGCCGCGGTGTCCCAGCGCGAGGCGACGCGCTGCGCGCGCTCGTCGAACTGGCTCTGTTCGATGCGGTCGCGCTTGCGCGCCTCGTCGTCGCCGATGCGGCGCACGGCGTTGTCGATCGCGCGCGACTTCGCGCGCACGCGGCTGCATGCGACCTGCTCCATCGCGAGCAGGCGCTGCTGGCGCTCGATCTCGGCGCGCTGGAACGCGATCGCCTCGTCGACGCGGCCGAGAAAGCGGTGTCGGTTGATCAGCTCGGCGACGACCAGCGGCGCGTCGCCTTCCGGCGCGCGCGCGTATTCGTTGCGGAACCGGTGCAGCTCGGACAGCTGCGCCTCGCCCGACTGCACGCCGCGCACGCGCTCGGCGAGCTTGTGCGTCGCGGCTTCGGCGCGCCGTTCGGCGATTTCGGCGACGCGCGTGAATTTCTCGAGACGGGTCATCAATGCGCTCCGATCACGGTCAGGAGCTGCGACAGCTCCGTCGCCGAGGCGGCATAGCCGGTCGGCGTATGCACGTCCTGCTGCAAGAACGCGGCCAGCCTCGGCCAGGCCTGGATGGCCTCGTCGACGCGCGGGTCGCTGCCGCGCTGGTAGGCGCCGACGCTGATCAGGTCGCGCTGCTGCTGGTAGGTCGAATAGATCTGCCGGAAGCGCCGCGCGGCCGCCAATTGCGCCGGCGCGACGACCTGCGGCATGACGCGGCTGATCGAGGCGTCGACGTCGATGGCCGGGTAATGCCCGCCCTCGGCGAGGTCGCGCGACAGCACGATGTGGCCGTCGAGGATCGCGCGCGCCGCATCGGCGATCGGATCGTGACGGTGGTCGTCACCTTCGGTCAGGACCGTGTAGAACGCCGTGATCGAGCCGCCGCCCCCGGTGCCGTTGCCGGCGCGCTCGACCAGCGCGGGAAGCTTGGCGAACACCGACGGCGGATAGCCTTTCGTCGCCGGCGGCTCGCCGATCGCGAGCGCGATCTCGCGCTGCGCCTGCGCGAAGCGCGTCAGCGAATCCATCAGCAGGAGCACCTTCTGGCCGCGGTCGCGGAAATACTCGGCGACCGCCGTCGCGAGCAGCGCGCCGCGCAGGCGCAGCAGCGGCGGCGCGTCGGCCGGCGCGGCGACGACCGCCGCACGGCGCATGCCTTCCGCGCCGAGGATGTGCTGGACGAATTCCTTGACCTCGCGGCCGCGCTCGCCGATCAGGCCGACGACGATGACGTCCGCGTCGGTGAACTTCGTCATCATGCCGAGCAGCGTCGACTTGCCGACGCCCGAACCTGCAAAGAGACCCATGCGCTGGCCGCGGCCGACCGTCAGCAGCGAATTGATCGCGCGCACGCCGACGTCGAGCGGCTCCTCGATCGGCGCGCGCAGCATCGGGTTGATCGGCTTGCCCGCGAGGCGCGTGCGTGCATCGCAGTAGAGCGGACCGAGGCCGTCGAGCGGCGCGCCGGTCGCGTCGATGACGCGACCGAGCAGCGCATCGCCGACCGGCACGTCGGACACCGTCTCGAGCGGCTTGACGCGCGCGTTCGGCGGCAGGCCGTGCAGCTCGCCCGCAGGCATCAGGTACAGACGATCGCCGGCGAAGCCGACGACTTCGGTTTCGAGGCGCGTGCCGTCGGAACCGGACACGAGACAGCGCCCGCCGAGCGGCGCCTCGCAGCCGACCGCTTCGAGCGTCAGGCCCACGACGCGGCGCAGGCGCCCTTCCGCGACGAGCTCGCTCTCGTGCGCGAGCGCGCGACGGCGCGTCGCGAGGCTGCGGCTCCAGCGCCGGCCGCGTTCGCGGACGAAGTCGGCCGCGTCGCTCACCGCGCGGTGTCCTCGCCGCCGAGCATCGCGTCGATGATCGTCGCGATGCGCGTTTCGAGTGTCGCATCGACCTGCGAGGTGTCGGCCAGCACGCGGCAGCCGCCGCGCGTCAGGCTCTGGTCCTCGACGATGTCCCAGGCATGACCGCTCGCACCGGACACAAGGTGCTCGCGCACGAGCGCGGCGTCGTCCGGGGCGAGAAAGAGCTTGACGTTGCGCGCCGACGCCGGCAGCACGTTGAGCGCATCGCGCACGGCACCCACGATGCGTTCCGGCGCGATCGCGAGCTCGTGGCGCACGATGCGCGTCGCGGCCGTCGTCGCGAGCAGCACGAGCTCGCTTTCGACGGCGGCGTCGAGATTCGCGAACGGCGCCGCGAGCGCCTCGGCGATCGCGTGGATGCGTGCGACTTCGGCGGCGACCTGCGCACGCCCGGCCGCACGGCCTTCGGCGAGGCCGGCCGCGTAGCCGTCCTCGCGGGCGCGTTGCTCGACGTCTTCGAGCTGGCGCAGCGTGCG
>DATFRS010000081.1:0-6564 GCA_035263065.1 Rhodanobacteraceae bacterium | reverse complement strand
CGGATCGAAGGCGGTCTGGCCGGGCTCGTGATGCTCGCGCTGGTAGCGCGCGATGATCTGCGCCTCGGTCTCGATCTCGAGCTTGCGCAGCTGCTCGCGAAGGCGGCTGACGGTCTGCTCGAATTCGATCAGGTTGAAGCGGAACGTCGAGATCTGCTGCTCGAGGCGCGAGCGGTAGATCGACACCTCGCCCGCGTAGTTGACCAGCGAATCGAGGAGCTCGGAGCGCACGCGGATCATTTCCTGCGGCGCGCGCGGCGTGTCTTCCTCGTCGAACGTCGGCAGGTGGCGCGCAGCGGGACGCGGGCCGCTCGGCGCGGGCGCCTTCGCCGGTGCGGGCTTCTCGGCGGCTTCGGTTCTTGTTTCGACGATCGGTGCGGCAGGCTCGACCTCGGGCGTCGGCAGCGGCGCCTCGCTCGGCATCTCGCCGGCGACGAGGCCTTCGAAGCGCGCGATCGCATTCAGCGGCATCGCGATCGCCTGGCGCTGCGCGACGCGCTGCACGAGCGAGTGCAGCCGGTCGAAGCCGCGCTCGAGCGATTCGACGGCGACGCGGTCCATCGGCCGCTCGCCTTCGCTGACCATGTCGATCAGCGATTCCATCGCGTGGCTCAGATCGCCGATCGGCGCAAGGCCGGCCATGCGCGCGCCACCCTTCAGCGTGTGCAGGTCGCGCTGCAGGCCGACGATGAGATCGCGGTCCGCCGGCGCCTCGCGCAGGCGCGCCATCAGCGAATCGGAATGGTCGAGGATGTCGGCGCCTTCCTGCACGAAGATGCCGAGCAGGTCGTCGTCCATGTCCGCCAGCTCGAGCGGGCCGTCCGGCTGCGCGTCGTCGGCGATCGGCGGCGCTTCGGCGCCGGCGAGCACCGTGTGCGGACGCTCGCTGCGCGCGGGCTCGGCGGCGCGCGGCGCTGCTGCGACGGGCTCGTCGGCGAGCTCGATGGTTTCCGCCACCGGCTCGAGATCGAGACCGAGATCCTCGACGGCGTTCGGCGCGGCTTCGATCTCGCTGAAATCGTCGGCGTCGTCCGCCTCGAACGCGACCGCGGGCACTTCGTCGAGCGGCACGTAGACTTCGGCCGCCTCGTCGGCGGCGTTGGCGCTGGCGCCTTCGAGCGTCGTCTCGATCGCCGCGTCGGCGAACGTCGGCAAGCCGCTGAAGACGGGCTCGGACGCCTCGTCCGGCGCGACGACCGGCGGCACGTCGGCTGCGTGCGCGACGTTCTCGATCGACGGGTGCTCGAGCTCGAATGCGCTCAGCGATTCGGCGAGGTCGGCCGGGAACTCGGCGTAGCCGCCCGCGTCGGCGCCTTCGGCTTCGAACGTCTTCACGAACGAGCTCGTGAGGTCTTCCTCGGCGACGGCCGGCGTCGCATGGTGGCGCGTGATCTCGTCGTCGATCGCCGCGAACACGTATTCGTTGCTCGCGGGCTCCTCGACCGGCGCGCTCTCCGCGACGATCTCCTCGATCGCGGGCTCGGTGCCGACGGCGTCGTTGCCGCCCGAGTAGAGATGCAGCGATGTTTCCGGCTCGGGCAGCGCGTCGCGCAGCGACATCACGCGATGCGCGAGCTCCGACGAATCGGGCATCTCGCCGACGCCGAGGTCGAGCCGCGCGACGACGTCGCGCGCGAGCGAGATCGTGTCTTCCAGCGCGGCGATGCCGTCGCCGTCCGGCGCGGCGCCGATGCCGCGCAGGCGCTTGATGTAGCCTTCGAGCGGCGCCAGCACGTGACCGAGCGCCGGAATGTCGACCATCGCGATCGCGCCGTTCAGCGTGTGCACGGCGCGCAGCAGCGTCTCGCTCGCGACGACCGGGCCGCGCGCGGAGCGATCGAGGAAGTCGCCCATGACGCCGAGGTGCGCCGCGACTTCGCTCTTCAGGATGTCGAACAGCACCGGATCGATGTTCGGCATCGGGCCGGCGGTGACTTCCGGCGGCGGCGCGGCGAATGCGCTCTCGATGTCGATGTCCTGCGTCGGTGCCGGAACTTCCGGCGCCGCGGCGGCGACCGGCACGCGGCGGCGCACTGTGCGGCGCACCTTGCGCGTGCCGGCGTGGCGCGCCGGAACATAGGCTTCCTCGCCGGCCGCGATGCGGTCGGCGGTGTGCATGATGCCGTGCACGTTGACGTTCGGCGCGCTCGCGCCGCGCAGCGCGGCCAGGAGCTCGGGCAGCGCCGTGACCGCGTGGTCGACGAGCTCGACCGCGGCGTTGCTCGGCGCGATCGTGCGGTCGAGCACGCGGTTCAGCATGTTCTCGACCTTCCAGCTGAATTCGCCGAGCGTCAGCGCACCAACGAGACGGCCGGAACCCTTGAGCGTGTGGAACGAACGGCGCAGCGGCTTCAGCGCGTCGAAGTTCTCGACGTCGACCCGCCAGAGCGGGAAGTTCCGCTGCATGTTCTCGATTTCTTCCTGGACTTCCTCGACGAAGACTTCGCGGATCTCGTCGTCGATGTCCTCGACGGCGCCGCTCTGGAAGCCGGCGTCGTGCACGGTCTCGGCGGGGACTTCCTCTTCGATCTCTTCCTCGATCTCGGTCCAGCCCTGCTCCGCCTCGCCGGTTTCGGCGAGGCGAAGGCCGGCGAGATCGTGCGCGAACGGCTCGAGCGCGATCGTCTCACCGACGATGAGGTCGCCGATGTCCTGCCCGGGCGCGATCTCGACGGCGCTCGGCAGGTCCGCGTCGGCGTCGGCGACGATCTCGGCGCGCTCGCCACTCCATTCGGTGCCGACATCGGCATCGAGGTCGATCTTCGGCAGCTCGATGCCTTCGTCTCGCTCGACGCCGATCTCGCGCAGGCCGTCGCTGCGGCCGCTCGGAAGATGGTCGCCCCAGCTCGGGAACTGATCGCCGGGCGAATCGAATGCGAGCGACTGCAGCGAGCGCTCGCGCGTCGACGACGACGGCGTCGCATCGCCGCCGCCGTAGGCGAGCGCGGCGGCCGCCTCGAGCGCGGAATCCTCGACGACCGGCGCCGACGAAGGCGTCGGCGGCGTGACGTGCGTCGTCGGCTCGGGCGTCGGCGCGACGTGCGCGCCGGAACCACCGCCGCCCGAAGGCACCGGCCAGTAGCCGAGCGCTTCGAGGCTGTCGCGCGTGACGTCGAGGATCTTTTCGCGATTGCCGCGCTGCTCGCGCGTCGCTTCGAGGTAGTACTCGATCGCGGCGAGTGCGTCGGCGAGCTTGTCCATCTGCTCGGCGGTCGGCACGCGGCGATGCTGCAGCAATTCGGTTTCGACGAAGCGCACGATGCCGGTCATGAGCTGCGCCGCGTCGCCGAGGCCGAGCATGCGCAGCGCGCCGGAGATCTCCTCGAGCAGGCGCGGAATCTGCTCGACGCGCGCGTGCTCCCACGGCGATTCGATGAACGCGATGATGTCGTGCTTGGCCTGCTGGATGTTGACCGCGGCCTCGCGCATCAGCGCGTCGAGGATCTTGCGGACCTCGGCCTTCGGAAGCTCGAGCTCGCCTTCGTGCGCTTCCTCGCTCTCGCCGCCGGCGCCGAGGCGCTCGATGTGATCGTCTAGCGACGCTTCGACATAGAGGAGCGCACCGGCCACGTCGAGCAGCGCGCCTTCGTCGATCGCGCGGCGGCCGTCGGACATTTCCTCGATGACCGTGCGCTGCTCCGAGACGACCTTGCGCGGCATGCCGAGCCCGAGCATGCCGAGCGTGTCGCCGACGCGGTCGAGGATCTCGGCCTGGCTGGCGAGATCGGCGGGATTGGCGTCTTGGCTCCGCAGGAAGATGTCGAGCGATTCCTTGACGCGCAGCAGGTCTTCCTTGATCGCGACCGACACCGTGTCGAGCAGGTTGCGGTTGTGGCCCGTCATCGAGCCTTGCGCGTGCTGCAGCTCCTTCTGCGTCGGCAGCAGCGTGTCGAGGCGGTACGTCGCGCGCACGTCCTTGACGCGCGCGCCCTGTGCGGTCGAATGCGCGATGTAGTAGAGAAGGTTCTTGACGAGATCGCGCGGCGGCTGGGCCGTGAAGCCCGACTCGCCGTGCTCGGCGAAGCGGCGGATCTCGCGGTCGACGGCGCCGAACAGGAGCTTCACCGCGACGCTCGGATCGAGCCCGCCGTCGCGCACGGCTTCGATCGTGCCGCCGGCGACCCACCACAGGCGCCGCGGATCGCTGCCGTACGAAAGCCCGCGCAACCGGTCGAGCACGTTGCCGAGACGATCGAGGTGCTCGCTCGCGCTTGCGTCGCGGAACCACTTGAGCAGCGCGGCCTGGAACGCGAGGCGCAGGCGCAGCGCCTGCGAATGGAGGTCGGCGGCCGTCGCCGGCGCCGCCGCGCCCCCCGCGCTGCGCGGCAGGTCGGCGTGGAGATCCGGCTGGAACAGCGCCGATTCGGTGAGGAGATTGTCGCCGCGGCACGCGCGCAGATCGTTGAGCAGCGGCAACAGGACGATCGGGATGTCCTTGTGCCCGCTCTGCACGCGCTCGAGGTAGTCGGGGAGCTGCACCATGCCGCGCATCAGCACGGAATAGGCTTCTTCGCGCTGCTTGACGGTGTCGTCGAGCAGACCCTGCGCGAGGCGCTCCATTTCCTCGACGACCATCGCCGCGCCGTAGAGCTCGACCATGCGCAGCGTGCCCTGCACCTGGTGCAGGTGCACGGCGCTCTCGCGCATCAGGCCGACGTCGGACGGATTGTCGACGTACGCTTCGAGCGCGTCGCGGCCCTGCTTCAGGGTCGCATCGAGCTCATGCTTGACCCAGTTGAGAGCGGTGAAGTCGATGTTGTCGTGCAGTTTCATACCACCCTCGATCAACCTCAGCCTGCGTCAAGGTCGCAGGCGTGTCCCGTCAGCGCGTCGTGCGCTCTAGCCCGGCAGCTTGAAGTCCGCCACCGACCTGCGCAGATCGGACGCGAGCTGCGCGAGGTTGCCGATCGATTCCGCGGTCTGGCTTGCGCCGACCGACGTCTGCGTCGTGATTTCCTGAATCACATTCATCGTCGCCGAAATGTTCGTCGCGGCCGCCGACTGCTGGCGCGCGGCTGTCGAGATGTTCTGAATCAGCTCGGCGAGATCGTTCGAGACCTTTTCGATCTCGCCGAGCGCGAGGCCCGCGTCCTCGGCGAGTCGCGCGCCCGAGACCACTTCGGACGTCGTCTGCTCCATCGAGCTCACGGCTTCGTTGGTGTCGGACTGAATCGTCTGCACCAGCGTTTCGATTCGCTTGGTCGCGCCCGAGGCGCGCTCGGCGAGTCGCTGCACTTCGTCGGCGACGACCGCGAAGCCGCGGCCCGCTTCGCCGGCCGAAGCGGCCTGAATCGCGGCGTTCAACGCCAGAATGTTGGTCTGCTCGGCGATGTCGTTGATGAGCTCGACGATCGATCCGATTTCCTGCGATGACTCGCCGAGGCGCTTGATGCGCTTGGAGGTCTCCTGGATCTGGTCGCGGATCGAGTCCATGCCCTGGATCGTCTGGCGCACGATGCCGGCGCCCTTCGCGGCGATCTGCACCGAGCGCTGCGCGACTTCCGCGGACTCCGCGGAGTTCTTCGACACGTTGTCGATCGAGGTCGCCATTTCATTGATGGCGGCCGATGCCGAGGTGATCTGCTGCGCCTGATGCTCGGCGGCTTCGGCGAGGTGCATCGCGGTCGCCTGCGTTTCCTGCGCGGCGGCCGAGACCTGCACGGCGGTTTCGTTGATCGTCGTTACCAGCGAGCGAAGCGCTTCGACCGCGAAGTTCACCGAGTCCGCGATCGCGCCGGTGATGTCTTCGGTGACGGTCGCCTTCACGGTCAGGTCGCCTTCGGCGAGCGATCCCATTTCGTCGAGGAGGCGCAGAATCGCTTCCTGGTTGCGCTGGTTCAGCTCGGCCGAAACCTGGTAGCGGCGCTGCTGGTCGCGGATCAGGTTGACGCCGAGGAAGAGCAGGAGGAGCAGCGCGGCGCCGGCGGCGATCGCGCCCCACCACGGATTCGGGAAGAGGCGCTTCGTCGGCAGCTCGTCGATGCGCTGCGCGACGTTGCCGGCGCGCAGCAGCACGCCCTGGCTGTCGGTGAAGCTCGCGTCGGCTGCATCCTTGACCGTCTGCAGGTTCGTCGACGCGTCCTGGATCTTCTGGATCGGATCGGCGAGGCCGGTCCACTGCTGCGAGATGTCGCCGAGGATCTGCTTCGCGTTCGGATTGTCGAGCGCGCGGATGTTGAGCTCGGGCGCGCCGTTGAGGAGGCCCGAGACGACCGTACCGTACAACCGTGCGTCGCGTGCGAAGCCGTCGGCCGACGCCGCGGCGTCGGTGCCGCCGGCGAGAATCTTGGTGACGCGACCGCCCATGCGGTCGGCGAGCTGCATCTGGCGCGAGGAGATGTAGACCTGCGAGGCGCTCGCGTTTTTCTCGGTGAGGATGTTGACGACTTCGTTCATGCGCGAATTCAGCGCCGACAGCTTGTCGGTGAATTCCTTCGCGCTGGTCGCGGCGCCGAGCACGAGCTCCTTGTTGCCGAGGATCTTGGTCGCGTCGGTCTGCAGCGCGGCCCACGCCTTGGTGAGGTTGTCGAGCTCGGGCTTGACGGTCGGCTCGGTCGAATAGCC
>DATFRS010000080.1:0-3503 GCA_035263065.1 Rhodanobacteraceae bacterium | reverse complement strand
GGCCCTGGCCGTCCGGCATCGTCGCCGGAATGCCGTCGGTGTAGAGACGCACGCCGCGCACGCCGAATGTCGCGCGCGCGCCGAAGCCGCGGATCGAGATCTGCTCGTCCTGCGCGTAATTCTGCCGGTCGCGCGCCATGACGCCCGGAATGCCGTCGAGGAACTCGGACGGATTGACGCCGAGCGTGTCGGTCGTGTCGCCGATCGGCACCGAGTCGATCGACGCGGGCACGTCGAACGACGACTGCTCGGTGCGCGTCGCGGTGACGACGATGTCCGGTAGCCTGTGCGCGTTCGCTTCGTCGGGCGGCGGCGCATCCTGCGCGCGCGCGGCGCACGCGAGAGCGAACCCGACGGCGGCGAGCGCGCGGCTCGGCGCGCCCGATGTGGCTCGATGCATGATGTCGCCCCCCGGCAACGTGGCCGGCTTGCGACGCGCAAGACGGCTCTCGCGCGATCCTACAAGGCGTTGCGCGAGAGAGGCCTCACGAAAATCTTGAAATGTACAGCTGTGCCTCGAGCGTGCCCCTCATCCGGCGCTGCGCGCCGACTTCTCCCGCGAGCGGGAGAAGTGACAGCGGGGATTGCGCCGAGTGGGAAACTACTCCGCCAGCGGAATCTGGTGCTTGCGGATCTTCCGATACAGCGTATTGCGGCTCACGCCGAGCGCATCCGCGGTGTGCGTGATGTTCCAGCGGTTGCGCTCGAGCTCGCGCAAGAGCGTCGCGTGCTCGGCGGTGTCGAGCGGCGTGCGGCAGCAGCTGTCGGCGGCGGCAGCGACCGGCGCCTGCGCCGCGACCGGAACGGTCGTCGCTTCGGCGACGCGCGGCACCTCGCCGCCGGCGCAGTCGAGCAGCTCCTGCGGCAGGTTCGGCAGGCGGATCGTGCTGTCGAGGCAGAGCGCCGCGGCGGTGCGCAGCACGTTGCGCAGCTGGCGGATGTTGCCCGGCCAGTGATAGTTGAGCAGCGCGTGCAGCGCGTCGGGCTGGATGCGCACGGGCTCGCCGCACGGATTTTCCTCGTGCAGCAGCACTTCGATCAGCTCGGCGCGATCGGCGCGATCCTTCAGCATCGGCAGGTGCAGCGTCGTGCCGTTGAGGCGGTAGTAGAGGTCCTCGCGGAACTCGCCTTCCTGGACCATCTGGCGGATGTCGCGATGGCTTGCGCTGATGACGTGCAGATCGACCGGCACCGGCGTGTCGCCGCCGAGCGGGACGATCTCGTATTCCTCGATCACGCGCAAAAGGCGCGTCTGCAGCGTCAGCGGCATGTCGCCGATTTCGTCGAGGAACAGCGTGCCGCCGCTCGACTGCAGGATCTTGCCGGGACGGCCGTGCCGATCGGCGTCGGTGAACGCGCCGCGCGTGTAGCCGAACAGCTCGCTCTCGATCAGCGATTCCGGAATCGAACCGCAATTGACCGCGACGAACGAGCGGTTCGCCCACGGCGACATCTGGTGCATCGCGCGCGCGAACGCTTCCTTGCCGGTACCGGTCGCGCCCTGCAGCAGGATCGGCACGCGCTTGCCGAACAACTGCTGCGCGCAATTGAAATTGTGCTGCATGCGCGGATCGGCGCCGACGTGGCGGCGCGCGCCTTCGGCGAGCGGCACCACCGGCGCGTTGCGCACGGCTTCGGAGACGATGCGCGGCGTCGTCGCTGCGGCCGTCGACTCGCCGCGCTGCGGCGCGCGCACGAGCGCGAAGAAGCGGCGGCCGTGGTAGACGTCGCGGATCGGCCAGATCGCCTGCGGCGCGGTCGTCGCGCGCTGGTCGAGCGTGGCGAACGCGAACTGGAACACTTCCTCGATCGGCGCGCCGATGAGGCTCTTGCGGTCCGGATGGCCGAGCTGCGTCAGCGCGCTTTCGTTGACCGCGAGGATGCGGCCTTCGCCGCTGACCGCGACGAGCGCCTCGTGCAGGAGGCCGACGAATTCGGGGCGGCTGTGGAAGCGCAGGATCCACGCGTCGGGGAACTCGCGCAGGAAATGGCAGCGCGCGATGAGGTTTGCCGACATGTTGACGAGCGCCATCGTGTGGCGCTGGATCACGCGCGTGTCGTTGCAGTTGACGCTCGACGCATCGAGCACGCCGAGCAGGCCGCCGTTCGCGTCGATGATCGGCGCGCCCGAGCACGACATGTTGAGGTTGTAGCCCATGAAGTGCTCGTCGCGGTGGATCGTCACCGCGCGCCGTTCGGCGACGCACGTGCCGAGACCGTTCGTGCCTTCGTGCGGCTCGTCCCACAGCGCGCCGTGCCAGAGGCCGGCGTGGCGGAACTCGCGCTTGAGCGTCGGGTCGGTGATCGTCGAGAGGATCGTCGCGTCGGCGTCGGCGAGGATGACGGCGTAACCCGAGCCCGCGATCTGATCGTAGAGGCTTTCCATCTCCGCGCGGGCGACGCCGAGTAGCTCGCCGAGCTTCTGCTGGCGCTCGCGGAGCTGGTTCGCCTCGAGCACCGCCGTCGCGCGCGCGCCGTTCGGCTCCATCCCGTATTCGGTCAGGCACCGGTTCCAGGATTTGGCCACGTGCGGGGCGACCGAGGTCCGCTGCTCGCCGCGCACCGCGCGGATGATGCGGGACGCGTGCCTCACGACTATCGAGGAGTCGCCCATAAGAACCCTCAGCGGTGAGCGGGATCCGAGGCCGCGCAGGCTGCGAGCGCGGGGCCTCGGCCGGGAATTAATCCTGAGGGCAAGAGTGGCCTTCCGCGCAGGAATAGGCAAATTGCACCGCAGCAAATACGGGCTCGTACGGATGAGTGCGGCCGAAATGGCCTTTGTTCCCGGGCGGAATTGCCGTTTGTCGCGGCGCAGCAAACGGTTACAGGGTGTGTCGTCGAGCGAGGCGGTCCGCCCCGGGAAGTAGGCGCCCGAAGGCGCCTACCCGTTTCGGTCGATCAGGCCTCGGGCGCGAGCTGCCCTTCCGGCACGAACTCGAGGGCGACGGAGTTCATGCAGTACCGGTTGCCGGTCGGCGGCGGGCCGTCCGGGAAGACGTGCCCGAGGTGGCTGTCGCAGCGCGCGCAGCGGATCTCGGTGCGGATCATCCCGTAGCTCGCATCGCGGATCTCGCGCACGTGCGCGGGGTCGAACGGCGCGAAGAAGCTCGGCCAGCCGGTGCCCGAATCGAACTTCGCGCCGGACTTGAAGAGCGGCAGGCTGCAGAGGCGGCAGATGTAGGTGCCGTCCAGGTGGTTGTCGAGCAGCGTGCCGCAGAACGGGCGCTCGGTGCCGTGGTCGAGCAGGACGCGGCGCTCCTCGGGCGTCAGGCGCGCGGCGAGGCGGTCGCGCTCGGCTGCGGCGAGCGGGGCGACGTCGTAGCCGGCGGCGGACTTGCGGGTCGTGGTGGTGACGTTTGCGGTTGTCATGATGGATCTCCTCTGTTCCTTCTCCCGCTTGCGGGAGAAGAGCCTGCCCCGGACTTGATCCGGGGTGCCGAAGGCGGATGAGGGAGGCTTTTCGCAAGCGTGCCCTCACCCCAACCCTCTCCCGCAAGCGGGAG
>DATFRS010000079.1:0-13180 GCA_035263065.1 Rhodanobacteraceae bacterium | reverse complement strand
CCGCATCGCCGACAGCGCGCCAATGCAGGAGGCGCTCGCGGCCCTAAAGAATTCCGCGGCGCTGCCGACCCTGTAACCGAGAGGTGCTCGCACCCATGGGCGTGTCATGACCGATCTACTGTCCACCGGCATATCCGGCCTGCTGGCTTCGCAGCTCGCGCTGAATACGACGGGGCACAACATCTCGAACGTCAACACGGCCGGCTACACGCGCCAGCAGGTCATGCTCGGCGCGCGCACGCCGGACCGGTTCGGGACGTCGTGGGTCGGCACCGGCGTCGACGTCACCGGCGTGCGGCGTCTCTACGATTCGTTCCTGACCGGCCAGGTGCGCGACGCGACCGGCGCGCAGTCGCGCCTGCAGACGTTCGGCGATCTCGCCTCGCAGGTCGACAATCTCCTGTCCGATCCGAAAGCGGGCCTGCAGCCCGCGCTCGACAGCTTCTTCGGCGCGATGCACGACCTCGCGTCGAACCCGGCCGACTCGACGACGCGCCAGGCGCTGCTCGGCCAGGCGAATTCGCTCGCGGGCCGCCTGCGCACGCTCGGCACGCAGCTCACATCGCTCGACAAGCAGGCCGACCAGCAGATCGGCGACGAAGTCACGCAGATCAACACGCTGACGCAGAGCATCGCCAACGTGAACCTGCAGATCCAGCGCACGGGCGGCAATCCGTCGAACGATCTGCTCGACCAGCGCGACGAGCTCGTGCGCCAGCTCTCCACGCACGTCGGCGTCAACGTGATCCCGCAGGACGGGAACATGATCAACGTGACGACCGGCAACGGGCAGCCGCTCGTGCTCGCGACCTCGGCGCAGCCGTTGAAGACGGTCACGAACGCGTACGATCCGAGCCGCCACGACGTCGCGACGTCGAACGGCACCGTCATCACGAGCCAGCTGTCCGGCGGCGCGCTCGGCGGCATCCTCGATTTCCGCAAGAACCTGCTCGATCCGGCGCGGAACGCGCTCGGCCGCACCGCGGTCGCGCTGACCGACGCCGTGAACGCGCAGCACCACGCCGGCATGGATCTCGACGGCCAGCTCGGCGGCGATTTCTTCAATACCGGCGCACCGCAGACGTTCGGCAACCGTGCCAACACGGGCAGCGCGCAGATCACCGCGGCATTCGGCGACGTCAGCCAGCTCACGACGTCGGACTACACGATGCGCTACGACGGCAGCGCCTGGTCGCTGACGCGCTCCGACGGCACGCAGGTCGCGATGACCGGCACCGGCACCGCGGCCGATCCGTTCGTCGCCGACGGCCTCGCGTTCACGGTCAGCGGCAGCGCGAGCGCCGGCGACAGTTTCCTGATCAAACCCACGGCCACCGCTGCGGCCGCGACGAGCGTTGCGATCACCGACATCCGGCAGATCGCAGCGGCTTCGCCGGTCGCGGCGACCACCGCGGGCTCGAACACCGGCACCGGCGCGGTCGGCGGCATCAGCGTCACCGACGCGACCGACCCGAATCTCATGTCGCCCGCGAACATCACGTTCACGTCGCCGACGACGTATCAGATCAACGGTTCCGGCAGCTTCACGTTCACGCCCGGTCAGCCGATCACGGCCAACGGGTGGAGCCTCGAGCTCACCGGCGCACCGCAGGCCGGCGACAGCTTCAACGTCGCCGCGAACACGAGCGGCGTCGGCGACAACACGAACGCGCTCGCGATGGCCGGCATCGCCGATCTCGGCGTGCTCGACGGCGGCAATTCGACGCTGACGGACTCGTACGCGCAGCTCGTCGGCACAGTCGGCACATCGACGCAGCAGGCACAGAACGGCCTCGACGCGCAGACGGCGCTGCTCAACCAGTCGATCGCCGCGCAGCAGAACGTCTCGGGCGTCAACCTCGACGAGGAAGCCGCCAATCTCGTGCGCTACCAGCAGTCGTACCAGGCCGCGGCGCAGGTCATTTCGGTCGCGAGCACGCTGTTCGATTCCGTGCTCGCCGCGATGCAGGGGACTTGATCATGCGCATCTCGACGTTCTGGATGCAGCAGTCCGCGGTCAGCGCGATGCTCGACCAGCAGGCCAACGTGGCGCACACGCAGCTCGAGGTCTCGACCGGCCGGCGCATCCTCACGCCGTCGGACGATCCCGCCGGCGCGTCGCGCGCGCTGAACCTGACGCACGCGGACGCCGCGAACACGCAGTACCAGCGCAACATCGACGCAGCGAATTCGCGCCTCGGCAACGAGGACCAGACGCTGTCGTCGGTCTCGAGCCTGCTCGACCGCGTGCGCACGCTCGCCCTCGAAGGCCAGAACGGCACGCTCGACGCCGGCGACCGCAAGAACATCGCGACCGAGATCCGTCAGCGGCTCTCGCAGCTCGTCGCGCTCGCGAACACGAAGGACGCGAACGGCGAATACATCTTCGCGGGCAACGCGACGCGCACGCAGCCGTTCGTGCAGAACGGCGGCGGCGTGACCTACGCCGGCGACCAGGGCCAGCGCGCGATCGCGATCGCGCCGGGCCAGACGATCGCGACGGGCGATCCCGGCAGTGACGTCTTCCAGAACATTCCGGGCGGCAACGGCACGTTCCAGATCGCCGCGTCGCCAACGAACACCGGCACGCTAGTCTCGGGCGCGACCAGCGTCAGCGACATCGCGCAGTGGGACGGCGGTTCGTACCAGATCCAGTTCACCGCGCCGGACCAGTACCAGGTCGTCGACGCGTCGAACACGGTGATCTCGAGCGGCAGCTACGCGAGCGGCGACACGATCTCGTTCCGCGGCGTCGAAATCGGCTTCACCGGTACGCCGGACGCCGGCGACAGCTACGCGGTCGGTCCGAGCACGGCGAAGGACATGTTCTCGACGCTCGCGGACATCGCCGACGCGCTCGAATCGCCGGGCTTCACGCCGCACGACACGGCCTCGATCAACGACCGCATCGGCCGCGCGATCGAGAACCTCGATCGCGCCAGCGATCGCATCGTCGACGTGCGCGCGCGCATCGGCGCGCGGCTCAACACGACCGACGATCAGTCGAATCTCAACGCCGGCGTCGGCGTCGATCTCAAGAGCGCGCTCTCGAAAGTGCAGGACACCGACTACGCGAGCGCGGTCTCGACATTGAACCTGCAGATGACCGGCCTCCAGGCCGCGCAGGCGGCGTACGTCAAGGTGCAGGGCCTCACGCTGTTCGATTACCTGAAATAAGGCACGCGGCGCGCGAAAGCGCCGCGGCCGGCGCGTGGGTGGGCCGGCGTCGTTTCCCTGCACAGGATCCCCCCGCAGGCACGGCGCCGGCCCGCATTGTTTCGCGCCGCTTCGCAAGGAAAGCCGCAAAAACCGCGCGATTTCTCGAAAAAAACTTCTCAAGTCCGCGCGCGGCGCGCCGATAACCTTCCCGAGGCGGCAGGCATTCCACGAGGAAGCTCCGCCGGACCCAGGTACCGAGCCACGAAACGGCTCACACAGGTTCGAAGGAGAACCCCCATGTCTGTCATCAACACCAACGTGATGTCGCTGACCGCTCAGCGCAATCTCAACGCTTCCCAGAACGATCTTTCCACCGCGATCCAGCGCCTTTCGTCGGGCCTGCGCATCAACAGCGCGAAGGACGACGCCGCCGGCCTCGCCATCGCGACGCGCATGACCGCGCAGATCAACGGCCTCAACCAGGCCGTGCGCAACGCCAACGACGGCATCTCGATGGCGCAGACCACCGAGTCGGCGCTCGGCGAAGTCACGAACAACCTGCAGCGCATCCGCGAGCTCGCCGTCGAATCGGCCAACGGCACCTACTCGACCGCCGACCGCGCCGCGCTCGACGTCGAAGTCCAGCAGCGCCTCGCGGAAATCGACCGCATCGCTTCGAAGACGACCTTCAACGGCCAGAACGTGCTCGACGGCTCGCTCGGCACGGTCGACTTCCAGGTCGGCGCGAACGTCGGCGACACCGTGTCGGTCGACTTCTCGACGATCGACGCGACGACCAACACGCTCGGCGTGAACGGCATCAGCGTCACCGGCGCCGACGCGACCAACGCGAACGCCGCGATCACCGCGGTCGACACGGCGCTGACCAGCGTCAACACGGCCCGCTCGACGCTCGGCGCGGTGCAGAACCGCTTCCAGTCGACGGTCGCCAACCTGCAGTCGATCTCCGAGAGCACCGCATCGTCGCGCTCGCAGATCCAGGACGCCGACTTCGCCGCCGAAACGGCCGCGATGAGCCGCGCGCAGATCCTGCAGCAGGCCGGCGTGTCGGTCCTCTCGCAGGCGAACGCGATGCCGCAGTCGGTCCTGAAGCTCCTGGGCTGATCCGGCAACGGCAACAGCGGACGAGGTCGGGCACGGCCTCGTCCTCGCACCAAAGGGGCGGCGATGCGATCCATCGCCGCCCGCTTCGATTCAAAAACGGGCGCGACGCGCCGACGGAGTAGCGAATGGCCAGCCTCAGCTCGCCGGGCATCGGTTCCGGCCTCGACGTCAACGGCCTCGTGTCGCAGCTCGTCACCGCGGCGAAGACGCCGCAACAGAACCAGATCGACACGCGCAGGAACCAGGTCGGCGCGCAGCTCTCGGCGATCGGCTCGCTGAAGTCCGCGCTGTCGGCGCTGCAGGATTCGCTGACGAGCCTCTCGAATGGCTCCGCCTTCACGAAGTTCCTGGCGACGGCCTCGTCGACGGACCATTTCTCGGCCGTCGCGGATTCGACCGCGGCCGCCGGCACCTATTCGATCGACGTCGAGCAACTTGCGACTGCGGAGAAAGCATCCTCCGGCGCCTTCGCGAGCGGCACGACGCTCAACACCGGCGCGCTGACGATCAGCGTCGGCGGCCAGGCGATGACGATCGCGGTCGGCAGCGGCACGAGCTCGCTCTCGCAGCTCGCCGGCGCGATCAACCGAAACGCGCAGAATCCCGGCGTCACCGCGGCGGTCGTCCACGCCGCCGACGGCGACCATATCGTGCTGACGTCGACCAAAACCGGCGCCGCGAACGCGTTCACCGTGAGCGGGACCGGCGACGTCGCCGGCCTTTCCTACGATCCCTCGAACGGCGTGACCGGCTTGACGCCGGTGACGCGCGCCGTCGACGCGAAGCTCAGCATCGACGGCTTCGACGTGACCAGCGCGAGCAACGCGGTGCAGGGCGCGATCCAGGGCGTCACGATCAACCTCGCGGCGGTCTCGGGCGGCATGCCCGATACGCTGACCGTCGCGGCCGACAACGATTCGATCCGGTCATCGATCCAGTCGTTCGTCGACAACTACAACAAGCTCGTCGGCACGACCAGGACGCTGACGAGCTACGACTCCGGGTCCGGCCAGGCCGGCGCGCTGCTCGGCGACTCGACGATGCTCGGCGTCACGAGCCGACTGTCGCGCGCGCTCGGCAGCCAGGTCGGCGCGACCGGCGACGCCGTGCGCTCGCTCGCCGACATCGGCATCAAGTTCGAGCTCGACGGGAGTCTCAGCCTCGACGACGACAAGCTCTCCGCGGCGCTCGCGGCGACGCCGGATCAGGTCAGGAACCTCTTCGGCACGACGAGCGGCCTCGGGCAGAGCCTGACGCCGATGCTCGAAGGCTATCTGCAGACCGGCGGCATCCTCGACGGGCGCACCGACAGCCTCAATCAGGCGAACCAGTCGCTCGACGACCAGCAGGGCGCGCTCGACACGCGGATGGACGCGCTGACGGCGATGTACACGGCGCAGTTCACCAAGCTCGACCAGCTCCTGACGAGCCTCAATTCGACCAGCTCGTTCCTGACCCAGCAGCTCGCCAACGTCACCGCGAACAACGCGAAGTAACGGCCATGGCACCCCAGCACATCTACAGCGCCATCTCGCGTTACCGCCAGGTCCGCAACGAAGGCGCGGTCGAGGACGCGACGCCCCACCGGCTCATCGCGATGCTGTTCGACGGCGCGCTGTCGCGCATCGCGCTCGCCGCCGCGCACATGCGCCGCGGCGAGATCGAAGCGAAGGGCGCCGAGATCACCCGCGCGATGGAAATCGTCGGCGCGCTCCGCGCTAGCCTCGACATGAACGTGCCGGGCGGCCTGCCGCAGCGGCTCGACGCGCTCTACGACTACGTGTCGCGCCGGCTCCTGCACGCGAACCTCGAGAACGATCCGAAGGTGCTCGACGAGGTCGGCGGCCTCCTGCGCGTCATCGCCGACGCCTGGTCGCAGGTCGCGCCGGCGCCCCGCGTCGCGGGGGCCGCATGATCGGCGCCTGGTCCGCGATCCTCGATCTCACGACGGATATGCTGTCCGCAGCACGCAATGGCGACTTCGATCGTGTCGGCGCGCTCGACATCGAGCGCCGCGCGCTGCTCGACGTCGCCATCGCGACCGACGGCGGCTTTCCCGAGCTCCTCGCGCGCATCGTCGCCTGCGATCGCGAGCTCGTCGCGCTCATTGCGGCCGAGCGCGCGCACGCGGCGGAACGACTGCGTCAGGCGAGACTCGCGCAAGCCGGCGCGGGGACGTATCTTGGCGTCGCGTTCGCGCGTTGACGGGGCTCCGCGTTACAGTTCGTAACAATCTGTCGCACTTTGCATTTGGTGACATTGACAGGGTTTTACAAAACGGGCGGGAGTCGACCAACGCGCGCCCTTTGTGTCATGAGGTTTGGTTATGGCCGATCCAGCGCCGCGTGCGCACCGGGATCAGCTCCATTACTCCGCCGTGCTGCCGGTCGCCTGGGCGTCGCGCGCGCGCGATGAAGATCCGCTGACGGTTTCGCGCCGGCATCGGCGCAATCTCGCCGCGCTCGCGCTCGACTCCGCCGCCGGCGAGCGTCCGTCCGACGAAACCGGTGCCGCCGAGCTTCTCCGTCTCGACGCGAAACTCAACGCGATCATGGAGTTGCTGGCGACACTTCACGAGCGCGACGTCGAGCTCCTGCCCGCCGTGCCGCTCCGCTTCAACGCGCACGGCATCGAATGGAAGTGTGACGCACCTCCCGAAGCGGCGTCGCCGCTCGTCGTGCGCATTCATCTCGAGGCCGCGCCGGCGTTGCCGCTCGAGCTTGCGGCGACTGCGCTCGTGCTACCGGAGCCCGGCTGGGCCGCCGCGCGCTTCGAAGGCGTCAAGGCACCGCTGGCCGAGGCGATCGCCCGCATGGTTTTCCGGGAACACCGCCGCCAAGTTGCTGATTCCGCGGGGAATGATAAATAGGGAATCGTTTACAAGTGGTTGGCATCAACCTTGCCTAACCAAGTTCACAAATCATTCAGTAGATTCCCTCATGTCAGGCCGCGGCATTTCCCCCATGCGCCAGGTGGGCGCATCCCCGAGGATGGTGGCGCTGGATCGGATGATCCGGCAGGTCGCGCCGCACGACACGACGGTTCTGCTCCGCGGTGAATCCGGCACCGGCAAGGAGATGGCCGCCCGGACGATCCACGATCTTTCGAACCGCCGGCACGGCCCTTTCGTCGCGATCAACTGCGGCGCGATCCCGAGCGAGCTGCTCGAGTCGGAGCTGTTCGGCCACGAGAAGGGCGCCTTCACCGGCGCGATCGCGACGCGCAAGGGCCGCTTCGAGCTTGCCGAGAGCGGCACGCTGTTCCTCGACGAAATCGGCGACATGAGCCTGCCGATGCAGGTCAAGCTCCTTCGCGTATTGCAGGAGCGCGTCTACGAAAAGGTCGGCGGCAACCAGACGCAGCGCTGCGACGTGCGCGTCATCGCGGCGACGCACCGCAACCTCGAGCAGGCGATCGGCCCCGGCGGCACGTTCCGCGAGGATCTCTACTATCGCCTCAACGTTTTCCCGATCGAGCTGCCGGCCCTGCGCGAACGCGTCGAGGACCTGCCGCTCCTGATCGCGGAGTTCGCCGCGCGCCTTGCGGCGAACGGCCACGTCGCGCCAACGCTCGGCGCCGACGCGCTGTCGGCGCTGTCGGGCCACGATTGGCCGGGCAACGTGCGCGAGCTCGGCAATCTCGTCGAGCGCCTCGCCGTGCTCTATCCGAACCGCGTCGTCCGCGCGACGGACCTGCCGGCGCAGTACGCGAAGCTCGCGCCGGCCATGACGTTCATCGAGCCGACCGCGGCGGCCATCGCGCGCGCCGACACGGTCGTGCAGCTGACGCAGGACGGCATCGACCTTCGCGAGCATCTCGCCGGCATCGAGATCGCGCTGATCCGCCAGGCGCTGGAGCGCGCGGACGGTGTCGTCGCGCACGCGGCGAAGAGCCTCAAGCTGCAACGCACGACGCTGGTCGAGAAGCTGCGCAAGTACGGGCTCGGCGGCGAAGCCGAGCTGGTCGCGGCCTGACCGGCAACACGAACACGCAAGGGTCGCGCGCGCAAGCGCGTGATGGGGAAGGACTGTACTGCGGCAAGGGGAATTCGTGACTCTCGATTCCGTGGGGATTGTCGTCGATGCCGCGCATCCCGATGCCGGCCGCAACGCCGTGGCCGACATCGCGCCCGCCGTGTGCGTGCTCGACGTCGACGCGGCGCGCATTCGCCTCCTCGGCACGGCGCTCGGCGCGTTCGGCCTCGCCACGCTCGCGCAGAGCGTCGACGCCGCCGGCACCGGCGCGCCGCGACGCTGGTGCGCCGCGTTCGTCGGCGCGATCGTGCCGGGTCCCGCGCTCGACGCCGCGCTCGACCGTCTCGAAATCGACGGCCTGCCCGTGCCGGTCATCATCGCCGCCGATTCGCCGGCGCTGACGCACCTCATCGACGCCGGCCGCTACTGCCTCACGGTCGAATTCCCGCTCCGCTACGCGCAGATCGAGGAAATCATTGCCTCGCTCGACGGCGACTTCCTGCCCGTCGCGAACGATCGCCTGATCGGCGACTCGCCGGCGATGGATCGCATTCGTCACCTGATCCGCCAGGTCGCCCCGCACGATACGACCGTGCTGCTGCGCGGCGAGTCCGGCACCGGCAAGGAAATGGCGGCGCGCTCGATCCACGAAGCATCGAACCGCCGCCGCGGTCCGTTCGTCGCGATCAACTGCGGCGCGATCCCGAGCGAGCTGCTCGAGTCGGAGCTGTTCGGCCATGAGAAGGGCGCCTTCACCGGCGCGATCGCGACGCGCAAGGGCCGCTTCGAGCTTGCCGAGGGCGGCACGCTGTTCCTCGACGAAATCGGCGACATGAGCCTGCCGATGCAGGTCAAGCTCCTGCGCGTGCTGCAGGAACGCGTCTACGAGCGCGTCGGCAGCAACGTCACGCAGCGCTGCGACGTGCGCATCATCGCGGCGACGCACCGCAACCTCGAGCAGGCGATCGGTCCCGGCGGCACGTTCCGCGAGGACCTTTACTACCGTCTCAACGTCTTCCCGATCGAGCTGCCGTCGCTGCGCGAGCGCGCCGACGACCTGCCGCTCCTGATCTTCGACCTCGGCGCGCGCCTCGCGCGTCGCGGCCTGCAGGCGCCCGTGCTGAGCGACGACGCGCTGCTCGCGCTCGGCCGCCACGCGTGGCCGGGCAACGTGCGCGAGCTGGCGAACCTCGTCGAGCTCCTCGCCGTCCTGCACCAGAACGGCACGGTGCACGCGTGCGATCTGCCGGGGCGCTACCGCGTCGCCGACGCGACGATCGAGCCGATCTCGCTCGCCGCGTCCCTGATCGACGCAACGCTGCCGGTGCTTCCGGTCGTGATCCGTCCCGTCGAGCCGCCGCCGCTCGCGGAGGACGGCATCGATCTTCGCGATCATCTCGCGACGATCGAGATCTCGCTGATCCGCCAGGCGATGGAATTGGCGGGCGGCGTCGTCGCGCAGGCGGCGAAGCTCCTCAGGCTGCAGCGCACGACGCTCGTCGAGAAACTCCGCAAGTACGATCTTTCCGACGTCGGCGTCCCGTCGTCGGTTTCTTGACGGCGCGCCGACGCCGTCCGCACATCTCCTTGATCGCACGCGTCTTTTCGTCGTGGCACGGAGCTTGTAAGCGACCCCTCGTCGCACACCGCCGGGCCTTTCGATGAACACGATCGACGTCAACGGACTCCTCTCGCAGATGCGCGCGCTGAGCAGCGAAGCGCGCCTGCAGCCGCGCACGCCCGTCATCGGCGAGCGCGGCGCCGATTTCGGCAGCCTCCTGAAGAAGTCGATCGACGGCGTCGCCTCCGCACAGAATGACGCGAGCGCGCTCGCCGACAAGTTCGAGCGCGGCGATCCCGGCACCGACATCGGCAGCGTGATGGTCGCGCTGCAACGCGCGGACCTGTCGTTCCGCGCCGTCACCGAAGTACGCAACAAGCTGGTCGATGCGTACAAGGACATCATGAACATGCAGGTTTGACGGAACGCCTGAGCCATGAGCAACCCGATGGAAGCCGTGATCAACCTGCCGCAGGGCGCGACGACGCCGTCGCGCTTCGACGTGACGCGCATCCCCGGCGCGCGCCAGGCGCTCCTGCTGCTCGGCATCGCCGTCGCGGTCGCGATCGGCGTCGCGATCGTCATGTGGTCGCGCGCGCCGAACTATTCGCTCCTCTACGCCAACCTCGACGAGAAGGACGCCGCGCAGGTCGTGCAGGCGCTGCAGTCGTCGAACATCGACTACCAGCTCGGCAACGGCGGCACGTCGATCTTCGTGAACTCGAACGAGCTGTCGAACACGCGGCTCAAGCTCGCTGCGCAGGGTCTCCCGCGCGGCGGCACGACCGCAGGCGACACCGGCGCCGACGCGCAGAACCCGTTCGGCATGAGCGAGCTCGCCGAGAAGGCACGCTACCAGCAGATGCTCGAGAACGACCTGTCCTCGACGATCTCGAACCTCCAGTCGGTGAAGTCGGCGCGCGTGCATCTCGCGCTGCCGAAGTCCTCGGCGTTCATCCGCGACCGCACGCAGGCGAGCGCCTCGGTGATGGTCGCGCTGTACCCCGGCCGCCAGCTCGACGCCTCGCAGGTCGGCGCGATCGTGCATCTCGTCGCCGCGAGCGTGCCCGAGCTCGATCCGACGCGCGTGCAGGTCATCGACCAGAGCGGCCAGCTGCTGACGGCGTCCGATCCGAACAGCGACACCGCGATCGGCGACGCGCGTTTCCGTCTGGTGCGCCAGATCGAAGGCGCGTTCGCCAACCGCGTCGAGGAATTGCTGACGCCGCTCGTCGGCGCCGGCCACGTCCGCGCGCAGGTGTTCGCGCAGATGGATTTCACCGAGACCGAAAAGACCTCCGAGAATTTCGATCCGCAGAAGACGACGCTGCGCAGCGAGCAGAGCGCGAGCGAGCATCGCGTCGACGGCACCGCGAGCGGCGTTCCGGGCGCGCTGTCGAACCAGCCGCCGAACGCGCCGGCGCAGCCGAGCGCCGCGAATCCGAAGGCGGCTGCCGCCGATGCGGCGGCGAGCGCCGCGAAAGCCGACTCCGGCGAGATTTCGCAGAGCGCGACGCGCAACTACGAAGTCGACCGCACGATCAGCCACACGCGCGAGCCGGTCGGCACCGTCGATCGCCTGACCGTCGCCGTCGCGCTCGACAACAAGACCTCGCTCGACGAGAAGGGCAAGCCCGTCTCGACGCCGTTCACGAAGGACGAGCTCGACCAGATGACGCTGCTCGTCAAGAACGCGGTCGGTTTCGACGAGAAGCGCGGCGACAGCGTCAGCGTCGTCAACGCGCCGTTCCTCGCCGCGCCCGAGCTCGAGCCGGTCAGCGTCCCGCTCTGGCAGCAGCCGACCGTGCGCGAGATCGTCAAGCAGGGCATCGGCGCGCTGCTCGCGCTGGGTCTGATTCTCATCGTGCTGCGTCCGCTGTTCCGCAATCTCGTCGGCTCCTCGCGCGCGCACACGCTGGCGCTCGCGGCCGCGGGCGTGAACGGGCTCGAGCCGAGCGCCGACACGCTGACGCTCGGCGGCCGTCCGAGCGCGCCCGGCACGCCGCCGCTCGCGTTCGAGCAGAAGATCGAGCTCGCCAAGCGCGTCGCGAGCCAGGATCCCAAGCAGGTCGCGCAGGTCGTGAAGACATGGGTGGGCGAAGATGGCTGAGCCGCAGAAACTCACCGGCGCGCAGCGCGCCTCCGTGCTGCTCCTTTCACTCGGCGAGCAGGATGCCGCGGCCGTGCTGAAGCACATGGACGCGCGCGAGGTGCAGGCGATCGGCACCGCGATGGCGACGCTGAAGAACGTCTCGCGCGACGACGCCGATTCCGTGCTCGATGCGTTCGCCGGCAGCCTCGGCAAGCAGACCTCGTTCGGCGTCGGCACCGAAGACTACGTGCGCAAGATGCTGACCGCCGCGCTCGGCGAGGAGAAGGCGGGCGGCCTGCTCGACCGCATCCTCGTCAACCGCGGCAGCAAGAGCATCGAAGCGCTGAAATGGATGGACGGCGCCACGATCGCCGAGCTCGTCGGCGGCGAGCATCCGCAGATCATCGCGATCGTGCTCGCGCACCTCGATCCGCCGCACGCGTCCGAAGTGCTGGCGAACCTTCCGGTCGCGATGCGCAGCGAAGTCGTCATGCGCATCGCGACGCTCGACGGCGTGCAGCCGAGTGCGTTGCTCGAGCTCGACCAGATCATGGAGCGCCAGGTCGCCGGCGCCGGCGTGCGCGGCAAGGCCGCCTCGCTCGGCGGCGTCAAGGCGGCGGCGCAGATCCTGAATTCGCTCGACTCGACCAAGGAGCTCGAGGTCATGGAGTCGATCGTCAACGCCGACGCCGATCTCGGCCAAAGAATCCAGGAACAGATGTTCGTGTTCGACGATCTCCTGCGCATCGACGACCGCGGCCTGCAGACGCTGCTCCGCGACGTGCCGAGCGATCGTCTCGTCATCGCGCTCAAGGGCGCAGATCCGACGATCCGCGAAAAGATCTTCTCGAACATGTCCAAGCGCGCGGCCGACATGATGCGCGAGGACCTCGAAGTGAAGGGCCCGGTGCGGCTCAGCGAGGTCGATGCGGCGCAGAAGGAGATCCTCGCCGCGGCGCGGGCGCTGGCGGAGCAGGGGCAGATCAACCTCGGCGGCGGCAGCGATGAATATGTGTGATGCCCTGGCGCCTCGCGCACACGCACTTCGTCATTCCCGCGAAAGCGGGAACCTAGCGCCTTTGCTCTTCGCACATGCGCGCACAAGGCACTGGGTCCCCGCTTCCGCGGGGATGACGGGGGTGGTGCGCGGAGTCGCACGATGACCGTCCTCGCCCGCGAAAACATCGCCGACGCCCGCCGCTGGGAGTTGCCTGAAGTCGGCGCAAGCACGAAACCACCGCCGCCGAACCTCCGCACGCTGCGCCAGCT
>DATFRS010000078.1:0-10258 GCA_035263065.1 Rhodanobacteraceae bacterium | reverse complement strand
GTCTCGCCGAGCGCGTTCGCCTGCGCGAACACCTGGATCGCGCCGGTCACGTCCTGGATCTGGACGAAGCTGACCTTGCCCTGCCCGCGCCGCGCCATGATGCGGCCGGCGACGCGCACGCGGCGATCGAGCGCTGTCAGCGCATCGGCGGTCCACCGTTTCGTATCGGCGTATTCACGCTGCAGGTCGCCCGCGAACGCATCGGGCTTGAAGTCGTTCGGGAACGCGATGCCTTTGCCGCGCAGCGCGCGCAGTTTCTCGCGGCGCTCGGCAATGAGCTTGTTTTCGTCCTGCGGGGCTTCCGCCGCGCCTTCGTTCGCTGGGGGCTGCTGCTGTTCGTTCATTCCGGGTCAGGCGTCCGCTCGCTTGGCGCCGGCTTCGAGGCCGGCCTTGAGGCTCGATTCGACGAACTCGTCGAGATCGCCGTCGAGCACTTTCTGCGTGTCCGTCCGCTCGATGCCGGTGCGCAGATCCTTGATGCGCGACTGGTCGAGCACGTAGTTGCGAATCTGCGAGCCCCAGCCGATGTCGGACTTCGAGGCTTCCAGCGCATCCTTCTCGGCGTTGCGCTTCAGGAGCTCCATCTCGTAGAGCTTCGCCTTCAGCATCTTCATCGCGCGGTCGCGGTTCGCGTGCTGCGAGCGCTCGGTCTGGCAGGCGACGACGATGCCGCTCGGCACGTGCGTGATGCGCACCGCCGATTCGGTCTTGTTGACGTGCTGGCCGCCGGCGCCGGACGAGCGGTAGACGTCGGTCTTCAAGTCCGCCGGATTGATCTCGATGTCGATGTCGTCGTCGACTTCGGGGCTCACGAACACCGAGGAAAACGACGTGTGCCGCCGGTTGTCGGAGTCGAACGGCGACTTCCGCACGAGCCGGTGCACGCCGATCTCGGTCTTGAGCCAGCCGTACGCATAGTCGCCCTCGACGCGGAACGTCGCGCTCTTGATGCCGGCGACTTCGCCCGCGGAGACTTCGAGCAGCTCGGTCTTCCAGCCCTTGTGCTCGCACCAGCGCAGGTACATGCGCAGCAGCATCTCGGCCCAGTCCTGGGCCTCGGTGCCGCCGGCGCCGGCCTGGATGTCGACGAACGCATTCGCCGAATCCATCTTGCCGGCGAACATGCGCTGGAATTCGAGTTTCTCGACCTTCGCAGCGAGCCCGTCGACGTCGTCCGAGACGGCTTCGATGGTCCCCTCGTCGCTCTCGCCGACGGCGAGATCGAGCAGATCGCCGGCTTCGCCGAGCGAATCGGTCAGCGTGCGGATGCCGCCGACGATGCGATCGAGATTCGCGCGCTCCTTGCCGAGCTCCTGCGCGCGCTGCGGGTTGTCCCAGACGTTAGGGCTTTCGAGCTCGCGCGAGACTTCTTCGAGGCGCTCCGACTTCGTATCGAAGTCAAAGATACCCCCTGAGCGACGCCACGCGCTCCTTGAGATCGCCGATGCGGGCGCGGACCTGGTTGGTGTCGATCGGGTGTGTCGTGGCCATGGTGCTTTCGTTCGATCCAAACCGCGAATCGTAGCAAATCCGCGCCTACAGGGCCGAATCGATCGCTAGGAACAGCCGCGCGACGTCGCCGTCCGAGACGTGCAGATGCGGCGAGAACCGCACCGATTCGCCGCGCTGGCTGACGTAGACGCTGCGCGAGCGCAGCGCGCCGACGAGGTCGCCGCGATAGCCCGCCGGCAGCCGCGCGCCGAACATCTGCGGCATGCGCAGCCGCTCGGGCGGCAGCGTGAATCCGCGCGCAGCGAGATGCGCGGCGATCCGCGCGTTGATCTTCGCGATCGAGTCCGCGATCGCCGGCACCGACCATGCGCCGACCTGCTCGAGCGCCGCGATCGCGCCCGGCAGCGCCGCGATGCACGCCTCGCCGACGTCGAAGCGCCGCGCGCCGGGCCGGAGCTTGTCCGTGTAGCGCGTCAGGCCGGCGAAATTCTGCGCGTCCTCGCGCGCGAGCCACGACATCTCGAGCGTCCGCGCGCCGCGCCACTCGGCCCCCACGTACAAGAGCGATACGCCGTACGGAAACAGCAGCCACTTGTAGCCGGCCGATGCGAGGAAGTCGGGACGGATCTCGTCGAGCGGCAGCGGCAGCGCGCCGAGCGACTGGCTCGCGTCGACGACGAGAAACGCGCCGACCGAACGGCACGCATGTCCCACCGCGACGAGATCGACGCGCGCACCGTCGGTCCAGTGGCATGCCGGCACCGAGACGACGCGAACGCCGGTCTCGATGCGTGCGAGCACGGCGCGCGTCCAGTCGCCGTCCTCGGGCTTGGGCACGATGTCGACGCGCGCGCCGGTGTCCGACGCCGCGCGCACCCAGCAGTAATAGTTGCTCGGAAACTCCTCGGCGAGGAGCACGATGCGATCGCCGCGCGTCAGGCGCTCCTGCACCGCGTTCGCGGCGGACGCAAGCCCGTAGCTCGCGGCCGGCACGATCGCCCAGCCGTCGGCGTCGCCGCCGAGCACCGCCGCGGCGCGCGTGCGCAGCGTGTCGGCGTCGTCGAAGAAATCCGGCGCCGTGCGCTCCCACGGCCGGCCCTTGCGCGCCGTCGATTGCACGAGGATCTCCGTCGTTCGCCTGAGCTGCGGCGCGTTGTACGCCGCGTTGAAGTACGCGACGTCGTCGGGAATGTCGAACAGGTGCCGCTGCGAGGCGATCGTCATCGTGCCGCCCTCAGGCCGCTTCGAAATGCACGACCGTCAGGCGCAGGCGGTCGCGTCCGTTCCATTCGTCCACGCCGAGATGATAGATCGCGCGGATGTGCTGCGGCGGCGGCGCGTAGTCGATCGCATCGAACATGATCGCCTCGAAATGGCCGGCGCAGCCGTCGAAGCAGAGCCGCATCGAGAGGTGCTTTTCGCCGACGACGCGCCAGCCGTCGACGCGGAACACGTTGTCGAACGTCGGCTCCGGAAACGCCTGGCCCCATGGCCCGCCGAAGCGGAGCGCGAACGCGAGATCGAACGAGAAGTCCGTCGCGCCGAGCTCGCCGTCGCTCCAGACGACGTGCTCGAGCACGTCCGCGTCGATGCGCTCGCGCGCGACGGCGTCGAATTCGGCCGCGAACTGCGCCAGGTGCGGCGGCGGCAGGCTGAGCCCCGCGGCCATCGCGTGGCCGCCGAAACGGCCGATCAGGCCGGGACGCCGCGCGTCGACTTCGGCGAGCGCATCGCGCAGGTGAAAGCCCGCGATCGAGCGCGCCGAGCCGCGCAGGTCCTCGCCCTCGCCGCCCGGCGCGAACGCGACGACGGGCCGGTTGAGCCGCTCCTTGAGCTTGGACGCGACGAGGCCGATCACGCCCGGATGCCAGCTTTCCTCGAACAGCACGACGCCGTGCGGACAGGCGTCGTCGCCGTGCGTCGCGACGAACGCGGCGACGATCGCCTCGCCCTGCTCGACCATCGCGGCCTGCATGTCCTGGCGCTGTGCGTTGATCGCCGAGAGACGCTCGGCGAGCGCGGTCGCGTGGTCGGAATCGTCGGTCAGAAGGCACTCGATGCCGATGCGCATGTCGTCGAGGCGCCCCGCCGCGTTGATGCGCGGCGCGATGGCGAACGCGAGATCGGATGCGACGAGCCGCGTCGTGTCGCGACCCGCGACGCGGCACAGCGCCGCGAGCCCGGCGCACGCGCGCCCCGCGCGGATGCGCCGCAGTCCGGCCGCGACGAGCACGCGATTGTTCGCGTCGAGCGCGACGACGTCGGCGACCGTGCCGAGCGCGACGAGATCGAGCAGCGTCGAGAGATCGGGCTCGGCCGCGCCGACGTAGCGGCCGCCGGCGCGCAGGTGCGCGCGCAGCGCGAGCAGCAGGCAGAACATCACGCCGACGCCGGCGATCGCCTTGCTCGGGAACGCATCGCCGGCGACGTTCGGGTTCACGATCGCGTCGGCGTCCGGCAGCGTCGCCCCGGGCAGATGGTGATCGGTGACGATCACGCGCATGCCGTGCGCGCGCGCTGCGGCGACGCCGGCGTGGCATGCGATGCCGTTGTCGACCGTGACGACCAGCGCGGGCGCGTCTTCGGCGAGCTCGTCGACGAGGCCGGGCGACAGGCCGTAGCCGTGCCGCAAGCGGTTCGGCACGCGATAGCGCACGTTGCGCGCGCCCAGCAGCCGAAGGCCGCGCACGGCGACCGCGGTGCCGGTCGCGCCGTCGGCGTCGAAATCGCCGACGATGCAGATCGCGTGGTCGTGGTCGATCGCGTCGAGCAGGAGCTCGCACGCGCGCTCGAGCCCGCCGAGCGCGGACGGATCGGCAAGGCCCGAGAGCTTCGGATCGAGCGGCGCATCGGCCGCGAGCCCGCGCAGCGCGTAGATGCGCGCCAGCACCGGATGCACGGCGGCCGGCCACGCGCCCGCTTCGAACGTGCACGCGCGGCGACGGATCGCGGTCGGCTTCATCGCCGCAAGATTAGAGCGGGGTCGCGCGCGCGATCAACCCTGGTAGCGGACGGCGGTGATCTCGTAGCGGCGCGTGCCGTTCGGCGCCTGGAACTCGAAGCTGTCGCCTTCGCTCTTGCCGATCAGCGCGCGCGCGAACGGCGAGGACACCGAGATCAGGCGCTGCTTGATGTCGGCTTCGAGGTCGCCGACGATCTGGTAGCTCACCTCTTCGCCGGAGTCCTCGTCGGCAAGATCGACCGTAGCGCCGAACACGATGCGCGAGCCCGCGTTGAGCCGGCCGACGTCGATGACCTCGGCGTACGACAGCGCGGCTTCCAGCTCGTTGATGCGGCCTTCGACGAAACCCTGCTGCTCGCGCGCCGCGTGATATTCGGCGTTCTCCTTGAGATCGCCGTGCGCGCGCGCCTCCGCGATCGCCTGGATGATGCGCGGCCGTTCGACGCTCTTGAGCCGATCCAGCTCGCTGCGCAGGCGCTCCGCGCCCTTCTGCGTCATCGGTGCTCGCTTCATGCCAGTTCCCTGTGCAGTTCCTGCAGGCTGTGGACGTCATCGCTGTCGCGGAAGTCCAGCGAATGCAGCAGCGCCTTCGCGCCGCTCACGGTGGTCGAATAGGTGACGCGCTGCTGCAACGCTTCGCGGCGGATCGAGAACGAGTCCGCGATCGCCTGCTTGCCTTCGGTCGTGTTGACGATGAACGCGATCTCGCCGTTCTTGATCAGGTCGACGATGTGCGGGCGGCCTTCGAGCACCTTGTTGATGCGCTCGCAGGCGAGGCCGCGCTCGGTCAGGAACTGGTGCGTGCCGCCGGTCGCGACGAGGCTGAAGCCGCGCTCGAGGAGGTTCGTCGCGACTTCGACGAGCCGCTCCTTGTCGGCGTCGCGCACCGACAAGAATGCCTTGCCCGACGACGGCGCCTTGATGCTCGCCGCTTCGTGCGCGCGCGCGAAGGCCGCGCCGAAATTGCGGCCGACGCCCATGACTTCGCCGGTCGAGCGCATCTCGGGGCCGAGGATCGGATCGACGTTCTGGAACTTGAGGAACGGGAAGATCGCTTCCTTGACCGAGTAGTAGTCGGGGACGACTTCCTTCGTCGCGTTCTGCGAGGCCAGCGTGCGCCCGATCATGCAGCGCGCGGCGATCTTCGCGAGCGCGACGCCGGTCGCCTTCGACACGAACGGCACCGTGCGCGAGGCGCGCGGATTGACTTCGAGGATGTAGACCGTGTCCGCGCCGTGCTTGTCGAACTGGATCGCGAACTGCGTGTTCATGAGCCCGACGACCTTGAGCTCCTGCGCGAGCAGCGTGACCTGGCGGCGCAGTTCGTCCTGCACGGCCGGCGCAAGCGAGTACGGCGGCAGCGAGCACGACGAGTCGCCCGAATGCACGCCGGCCTCCTCGATGTGCTCCATGACGCCGCCGATCAGCACGTTGCCGTCGGCGTCGGCGATGATGTCGACGTCGACTTCGGACGCATGATCGAGGAAGCGGTCGAGCAGCACCGGCGAGGATTCGGACACGCGCACCGCCTCGCGGATGTACCGCGAGAGATCGGCGTCGTCGTGGACGACTTCCATCGCGCGCCCGCCGAGCACGTAGCTCGGCCTGACGACCAGCGGATAGCCGATCTCGCGCGCGAGCGCGAGCGCCTCGTCGGCGTTGCGCGCGGTGCGGTTTGGCGGCTGCGTGAGCTTGAGCTTTTCGATCAGCTTCTGGAACCGCTCGCGGTCTTCGGCGAGATCGATCGAATCCGGCGACGTGCCGATGATCGGCGCGCCGGCCGCTTCGAGCGCGCGCGCGAGCTTCAACGGCGTCTGGCCGCCGTACTGCACGATGAGGCCTTTCGGTTTTTCCTTGTCGACGATCTCGAGCACGTCCTCGCGCGTCAGCGGCTCGAAGTACAACCGGTCGGACGTGTCGTAATCGGTCGACACGGTCTCCGGATTGCAGTTGATCATGATCGTCTCGTAGCCGTCCTCGCGCAGCGCGAGCGCGGCGTGGACGCAGCAGTAGTCGAACTCGATGCCCTGCCCGATGCGGTTCGGGCCGCCGCCGAGCACGATGACCTTCTCGCGCGTCGTCGGGTTCGCCTCGCACTCGTCCTCGTAGGTCGAGTACATGTACGCGGTCGTCGTCGCGAACTCGGCCGCGCACGAATCGACGCGCTTGTAGACCGGCCGCACGCCGAACGCGCGGCGCAGATGGCGTATCGCGTTCTCGTCGGTGCCGACGAGCTCGGCGATGCGCGCGTCGGAGAAGCCCTTGCGCTTCAGCTGGCGCATGCGCACGGCGTCGATCGCGCCAAGGCCCGCGGCCTTCACCTCGGCCTCGACCTCGACGAGATTCTGGATCATCACGAGGAACCAGGGATCGATGTGCGTCAGCGCGAAGACGTCTTCGCGCGTCAGGCCGGCGCGGAACGCGTCGGCGACGTAGAACACGCGGTCGGGGCCGGGCTCGCGCAGCTCGCGCTTCAGCGCGTTGAGGCCGTCCGCCGTCGAGGAATCGAGCTTGCTCGGATTGAGCCCGTTCTTGCCGGTCTCGAGCCCGCGCAGCGCCTTCTGCAGCGATTCCTGGAACGTGCGGCCGATCGCCATGACTTCGCCGACCGACTTCATCTGCGTCGTCAGACGCGCATCGGTCGACGGGAATTTCTCGAACGCAAAACGCGGAATCTTCGTGACGACGTAATCGATCGTCGGTTCGAACGAAGCCGGAGTCCGGCCGCCGGTGATCTCATTGCGGAGCTCGTCGAGCGTGTAGCCGACCGCGAGCTTCGCCGCGACCTTCGCGATCGGAAATCCGGTCGCCTTCGAGGCGAGCGCCGACGAGCGCGACACGCGCGGATTCATCTCGATGACGACGACGCGGCCGTTCTCGGAATTGACGCCGAACTGCACGTTCGAGCCGCCGGTGTCGACGCCGATCTTGCGCAGCACGGCGATCGAGGCGTCGCGCAGGCGCTGGTATTCCTTGTCCGTGAGCGTCTGCGCCGGCGCGACGGTGATCGAGTCGCCGGTGTGCACGCCCATCGGATCGAAGTTCTCGATCGAGCAGACGATGATGCAGTTGTCCGCCTTGTCGCGGACGACCTCCATCTCGAATTCCTTCCAGCCGAGCACGGATTCCTCGATCAGGACCTCGTGCACGGGCGAGAGCTCGAGGCCGCGCCGGACGATCTCCTCGAATTCCTCGACGTTGTAGGCGATGCCGCCGCCCGAGCCGCCGAGCGTGAAGCTCGGCCGGATGATCGTCGGGTAGCCGACCTTTGCCTGGATGTCGAGCGCCTGCTCGAACGATCGCGCGACCTCGGCCTTCGGGCATTCGAGGCCGATGTCGAGCATCGCACGGCGGAACAGCTCGCGGTCCTCGGCCATGCGGATCGCTTCGCGCGAGGCGCCGATGAGCTCGACGCCGTATTTCTCGAGCACGCCGTGGTCGGCGAGATCGAGCGCACAGTTGAGCGCGGTCTGCCCGCCCATCGTCGGCAGGAGCGCGTCGGGGCGCTCCTTGGCGATGATCTTCTCGACGGTCTGCCAGTTGATAGGCTCGATGTAGACCGCGTCCGCCGTCTCGGGGTCGGTCATGATCGTCGCCGGATTGGAGTTCACCAGCACGACGCGGAAGCCTTCCTGCTTCAGCGCCTTGCAGGCCTGCGCGCCGGAATAGTCGAACTCGCAGGCCTGGCCGATGACGATCGGGCCCGCGCCGATGATCAGGATCGAGCGGAGGTCAGTTCTTCTTGGCACCGCTCTTCCCTGCGTCCTTCGGCGGCTCGGCCGCGGGCGTTGCGGCCGGATCGGCCGGCGTCAGCACCGTGATCGTCCTGATCGTCTCTTTCGGCACCGTGAATTCGGTCGGATGACCTTCGGCGCCGATGTCGAGCGTCAGCGTCGGCTGCGTGTACTTGATGAGCTTGCCCTGGCGCGTCGTCTTGAACGTCGTCTCGATGACGAGCGTCTGGCCGACGCGGCTCTCGAGCTCGGCATATTCGACGACCTGGCCCTGCGGCTTCGGCGGCTCGGCCGGCTTCTTCGCCGCGTGCGCCTTCTGTGCGGCGACGGCCGACGTCGCGAGACCGGCCGTCGTTGCGGCGAGGAGCGCGATCGCGAGCGCGCGGACGAGCATCTTGGAATTCTTCATGCGTTTACGCCGCGGCAGCCGCGCGCGCCTCCATGAGCTGGATGAACTGGTCGAACAGGCCGGCCACGTCGTGCGGGCCGGGACTCGCCTCCGGATGCCCCTGGAAACTGAAGGCCGGCGCGTCGCTGAGTCTTATGCCCTGCAGCGATCCGTCGAACAGTGAACGATGCGTCGCTTTCACGTTCGCCGGCAGCGTCGCCTCGTCGACGGCGAAGCCGTGATTCTGGCTCGAGATCATCACGCGGCCCGATTCGAGATCGATGACCGGGTGGTTCGCGCCATGGTGGCCGAACTTCATCTTGACCGTCTTCGCGCCGACTGCGAGTCCGAGGAGCTGATGGCCGAGGCAGATGCCGAACGTCGGCACCTTGGCGCGGATGAGCTCGCGGATCGCGGCGATCGCGTAGTCGCAGGGCTCGGGATCGCCGGGGCCATTGGCGAGCAGCACGCCGTCCGGACGAAGCGCGAACACCTCGCTCGCCGGCGTCTCGGCCGGGACGACCGTGACGTCGCAGGCGCGGTCGACCAGCATGCGCAGGATGTTGCGCTTGATGCCGAAGTCGTAGGCGACGACGCGAAAGCGCGGCGCCGGCGTCACGAACGCGGCCTTGTCGAGGTCGTAGCTGCCCTCGCGCCAGCTGTAGCGTTCCCTGACCGAGACGACCTTCGCGAGGTCCATGCCCTTCAGGCCGGGGAACGCTTTCGCGGCGGCGATCGCGTCGTCTTCGGAGATGTTCGCGCCGGCGATGAGGCAGCCGTTCTGCGCGCCCTTATCGCGCAGGATGCGCGTCAGCTTTCGCGTGTCGATCTCGGCGATGCCGACGATGTTGTTGCGGCGCAGGTACGCGTCGAGCGTCTCTTCCGAGCGCCAGTTGCTCGCGACGAGCGGCAGATCGCGGATCACGAGGCCCGCCGCGTGCACGGCGCCGGCCTCGGCATCGGCCGCGTTGCAGCCGGTGTTGCCGATGTGCGGATAGGTCAGCGTGACGATCTGCCGGCTGTACGAGGGATCGGTGAGGATCTCCTGGTAGCCCGACATCGCCGTGTTGAAGACGACTTCGCCGACCGTCTTCCCCTCGGCTCCAATGGCCACGCCGCGGAACAGCGTGCCGTCGGCCAGAGCGAGAAGTGCGGGTGCGGTCATGCGTTCGCCTGCGTTGGAATCTGCGTCGTGCCCGCACCTGACCTCGACGGATATTCAGGTGCGACAGAACCCGCGGGCTGGCTCTGGGCCAGTCCGAAGGCCGGGCGTAAAAGGAATCGAGGCGAGTCGCAATTCTACAGGAATTCGACCGGCCCGGCACCCGCGCGGCCTGCGGCGATCCGCCGCTCGGGGCGCGCATTACAATGCGCCTCATGAACGACGCGCACCTGATTGATCCCGCGCGCCTTGCCGCTCCCGGCACGCGCGTCAGCCACGAGCCGTTCGCGTTCGTGATCGCCGACGGCCAGCTGCCCGCGAGCGCGCGCGACGAGCTCCGGGCCGACTTTCCGCGCTACAGCGGCGCGGGCTTCTTTCCGTACGCGGCCGAGGACTGCGGGCCCAGCATCAATCGCCTCGTCGACGAGATCACCGCGCCCGCGTTCGCCGACGCGCTCGGCGAGCAGCTCGGCATCCCGCATCTCGGCAGCTATCCGACGCTGGTCACGATCTGCCGGTCGCTCAACAGGCGGCACGGCACGATCCACACCGACTCGAAG
>DATFRS010000077.1:0-34602 GCA_035263065.1 Rhodanobacteraceae bacterium | reverse complement strand
GCGTCGACGACGTCGTCGATGTAGACGAGCGGCAGCGTCTGGTCCGGCTTGCCGATCGCGAGCCAGCGCCCGGCGAGCGCGATCGTGCCGTTCGGCGTCACGCGCTCGGCGCCGGGGCCGAAGATCTGGCCGGGCCGGATGATCACGGCGGGCAGCTTCTTCTCGCGGATCGCGTCGCGCACGGCGTTCTCGGCGGTCAGCTTCGTCTGCGTGTACGCGCCGCGCCAGGTCGGATGCGGCTCGAGGCCGGACTCCTCGGTCAACGGCACGGCGGCGTTGCGGCCGGCGTGGTCGAACACGCTCATCGAGCTCACGTAGACGACGCGCTTCGTTCCGTGCTTGAGGCACGCGTCGACGACGTTGCGCGTGCCCCAGACCGTGCCGGCTTCGAACGCGCGCGGGCTGCCGCGCATCGCGGCGCCGACATGGTAGACGACGCTCGCGCCGGCGACGGCGTGATCGACCGCGCGCGGATCGCCGAGGTCGCCGATGACGACTTCGGTGTCCGGCGCGAACTTGTCCGCTGCGGCGGCGTTGCGCACGAGGACGCGCACGCGCTGTCCGCGCGCGCGCAGCGCATCGACGACCTTGCGGCCGAGGAAGCCGGCGGCGCCGGTGACGAGCGCGTCGGCCGGACGCAGCGGGGTGAAGCGCGCTTCGATCTCGGCGCGACGCTCGTCGTCGGCCGCGGCGCAGACGCGCTCCATCAGCGCGACCGCGCGCAGGCCTTCCTCAGACGGAACCGGCGGCGGCGTCTTTTCGTGCAGCGCCTTCGCAAAGCCGGCCGCGCCGGCCTGGATGCCGGGCGACGGCTTGAGGCGCTTGGTCGCGAAGCGCACGACGTTCCACGGCACGCGGAACACGTCGGCGAGCGCGCCGAAGAACGCGTTGGCGACGATGCCGATGAATTTCGGGCCGGGCCGGACGCGCTTGACGCGGCAGATCTGCAGGAAGCGGTCGACCTCGATCTGGCCGCGCGTGCCGCGCACGAGGATGCGGCTTTCCATCGGGCGCGAGTTCCACGACAGCAGCAGGCGGCCGATGCCCTTCTCGCAAAGCGCGTCGGTGATCCATTCGTCGAACTTGAGGTTCGGGTCGCGGCCCGTCGCGCGATGGCCGACTTCAACCTGCAGCACGGTGCCGAGGAACGCCTCGAGCACGTAGAGGCCGTGCACGCCGAGGTCGCGGAACGGATAGGAACCCTGCGCGACCGGCGCCGGCAGCGGTCCGCCGGCGTAGTCGGGATACTCGGAGCTTCGCAGCACGTCGACCGACAGGATGTCGCCGATGCCGCCGGACCTTACGATGTCGAGCGCCTGCATCACGACCGGATCGAGCCGGTCGGAGTGGTTGACCGACAGCACGAGCTTGCGTTGCTTCGCGCGCGCGATCATCGCCTCGCATTCGGCGACCGATTCGGCCATCGGCTTCTCGACGAGCACATGGCAGCCCATGTCGAGCGCCTGCAGCGCGAGCTTCGCGTGGCTCGCCGGCGGCGTCAGCACGTAGACGGCGTTCGGCGATTGCGCGGCGAGGTCGGCGAGCGTCTTCGTCACGACCGGGATGCGGAAGCGGCCGGCCAGCGTCTCGGCGAGCGTCGTGTCGAGATCGCAGATGCCGACCACGTCGACGAAGTCGAGGCGCTTGAGCGCCGCGATGTGGTAGCCCGCGACGTAACCCGCGCCGACGATCGCGACGCGCAGTCTTTCCTTCGAATCCGATGCCATGGTGTCCTCAAATCCTCAAGCGTGTGTGGCTTCGCGTCGCGCGAGCGCTGCCGCGACTTCGGCGAGCACGTCGGCGACGCGGCGGTCCCAGGTCTGGTCGGCGACCGCGGCGCTGCGCGCGGCATGCAGCTCGGGCCGGTCCTCGCGCAGCGCCGCTTCGATCGCCGCAAGATACTGCTCGCGCCCGTCCGCGATGCGCACGAAGTCGGCGAACTTCTCGATCTCGGCGTTGCGCACGCTGACGACCGGCTTGCCGGTCGCAAGGTATTCGCGCAGCTTCAGGGGGTTCGCGTTCTCGACCTGGCGGTTGAGACGATACGGGATGATTGCGACATCGAACGCCTTGGCCCACGCGGGCAGGCTCGCATAGGGCTGCGTGCCGATCAGGCGCACGTTCGGCAGCGCGGCGAGGCGCGCGACGTCGACGGCCGCGTGGCCGATCAGGAGGAACGTCCAGGCCGGCCGCTCGCGCGCGAGCCATTCGATCAGCTCGAGATCGATCCATTCGTGCAGCGAGCCGAAATAGCCGATCACGGGATGCGCGAGATCGCGCGCGGCGGGCGGGATCTCGGTGTTCGGATCGCGCGCGCGGCCGAACAGCTCGACGTCGACGCCGTGCGGCGCGGACACCGTCTGCGCGTTCCCGGCGCGCTTCTTCGCGAGCAGCGCCGGCGGGGCGACGAAGACGATATCGGCGACGCGCGTCAGCGCCTCGTCGCGCGCGCCGATCAGCGCCGCGTCGACGCCGGGATGCGCGGCGTAGTCGTCGATGCAGTAGTAGACGCAGAGCTCCTCGCCGAGCCGCTTCGCCATGAAGCCCGGATGCGGCACGACGAACCAGGTGAGGTAACGCGAAATGCCGGCCTTGCGCAGCGCGCGGCGCACCGACCAGGTGCCGAACAGGCGGTTCAACGCATCGACGCCCGGCAGGCGCCGGAACGGGATCTGCGGCACCGTGCAGAGCCAGAAATTCTCGCGGATCCGCGTCGGCGGCTTCAGCGCGGCGCCGAGCTTCCTGAGGAGGCGCCGCAGGTCGCGGCCGCTCGCCTGCGGGGCGCGCATGCCGGGGCTCGCGACGTAAAGGACGGGCATCACTTCGGCGAGCCGCTCGGCCACGTGATGGCTGCTGGTGCGGTTCTCCGCATGCCAGTCGTTGCCGAAGTAGACGACTCCGAGATTCCTGAATGACAAGCGCGCGTCATCCATTCCGCCCCCTGATTTTCGACGCTCCGGCGCAGTCCACCGCCCATCGCGACGCGTGCCGCCGTCCGCGACCTCCTGTTGCCGCCATGGGGGCCGCGCGTACCGGACGCGGCGTCCGCTGACAGGGACCTCGTTTTCCCGGAGACTTGCCGCACACCGGGCCGCCCGATCAGGGGCGCTAGTTTCCGGTGTGCCAGCCGGCAACGCAACCGCGCTATCTTCGGCGGGCCGCGCGTGCCGCGGCCCCACTTCCCAGCCGGAGATCGCTTGGTGGCGGATGCTCTCATCAGTGTCGTGATGCCGGTGTACAACGCGGATGCAACACTGAAGCGCGCGGTCGATTCGGTGCTGGCGCAGACGCACCGGGCCTGGGAGCTCCTGGCCGTCGACGACTGCTCGCGCGACGGCTCGTGGGCGACGCTGCGCGCCTACGCGGCCGGCGATGCGCGCGTGCGGCCGATCCGGCTCGCGGCGAACGGCGGCGTCGCCGCGGCGCGCAACGCCGGGCTCGAGGCGGCCGCCGGCGGCCATGTCGCCTTCCTCGACAGCGACGACTGGTGGCATCCGAGGAAGCTCGAACTCCAGCTCGCGGCGATGCGGGCACGGGGCGCGCGGGTCAGCTACACGGCGTTCGAGCGCGTCGCCGAGGACGGGCGCCCGCTGTCGATGGTGACGCCGCCGCCCGAGGTCACGCACGCCGACATGCTGAAGAGCAACCACATCGGCAACCTGACCGGCATGTACGAGCGCGACTCGGCCGACGAGGCGCGCTTCCTCAAGGTCGGCCACGAGGACTACGTGTTCTGGCTCGACCGGGTGCGCCGGGCCGGCCGGGCGATCCGCGTCGACGGCGACGGGCCGCTGGCCTGGTACCTGGTACGCGGGAGCTCGGTGTCGTCGAACAAGCTGCGCGCCGCGGGCTGGCAGTGGCGCATCTACCGCGACATCGAGAAGCTCGGATTCCTGAACGCCGTCCGGTACATGGGCTACTACGCCTGGCACGCGGTCGGGAAGCGGACCGGATCGTAAAGACGGGGTTCTCCGCGCCGGTCCCGCTGCATCGCCGGTATCATGGGCGCCGCAGCGTGACGCCCGCGGCCGGCTCCCATCGGACCGCTCCAGCAGGGGATGCGGACCGGCCGGTCGCGACGGCGTCACGCGCCATGGCCACCATGGCCGCGCATGCTGGGGAGATTTCCTGCGACGAAATGCCGGCGCGGCGGCCGCCGTGCGGCTGCAGTAGGATCGTTCCGATGGACGCCGTCACCACGATCATCGTCAATCCGCGCGACCGCTACTCGGGCCTCGAGGAATGCGTCGACGAGGTGTACCGCTCGACGCCGGAGCCGTTTCACCTCTGGGTGCTCGATCTCGGCTATCCGCGCGCGATCATCGAATCGGTGCGCGCCAAGCTCATGGGCCGCGACAACGCGCGCATCGTCGATCTCGGTCTAGCGACGCCGATGGATGCGCTGCGCGCGGTGCGCGACGACATCCGCACGCCGACCGTCGTGCTGCTCGACAACGATTCGCGCGTGACGCCGGGCTGGCTGCCGCCGCTCGTCGCGGCCGTGCGCGAAGGCGCGGCGATCGTCTCGCCGCTGATCCTCGAGCGCGAAGGCCTCGATCGCGGCGCGCCGCTGCGCAATCACCTCTCGACGGCCGAGCTTCGCGTCGTCGATGTCGAAGGCACGCCGTACCTGATCGAGCAGAAGCATCATCGCCGCGCCGACCTCGACGAACTGCCGAAAGGCCGCATGCCGACCGGCACGTTCGAGCTGCACTGCGTGATGTTCTCGACCGCGACGTTCAAGGCGATCGAGCTGCCGTCGATGGTCATCCGCGAGCACCTCGACATCTCGATGCAGGTGCGCGCGCGCGGCGAGGCGATCATGGTCGAGCCGAAGTCGGTGGTGACGTTCGACAATCTCGCGACGCGCATGAGCCTTGCGGACATGCGTTATTTCTTCCACCGCTGGAGCCGGCAGCTGACCGAAGCCTCGTCGCGCCTGTTCGAGCGGCGCTGGGGCTACCGGTTCTATTCCGAGCAGTCGATGTACAACTGGGTGTTCCGGCGCAAGACGTTCCTGATCGCGCGCTGGTTCGGGCTGCCCAACGGTGTCGCGAATCCCCTGACGAATGTCGCCAAGAAAGCGTTCTGCCGCGACTGGGATCCGCTGCCCGATCCCGACGGCGCGTCGCGCGGCCTCTACGAGACCGGCGTGCCGCCGCAGCTGAGCCACGAGATCGGCGGGCCGACGCCGGCGCCGCGCAACGTCGATCGCCGCGTGGCGGCGTAGTTGCAGAGCCCCAAAACGCCGCGGGACGCGCTTTCGGCGCGTCCCGCGAGGTGCCGTCTCGGCGGCAGGGCTTCTAGTTCGGGCAACCCGCGGGCGCGGTCATCGGCCAGCCGTTGCCGGGCTCCCAGTGCTGCATCATGCAGCCGTTCGGGAAGACGATGACTTCCTGATCGGCGGCGACGTTGTGGAACTGGTAGGTCTGCCCGTCGTGCGGGAAGCGCACCGTGACGTCGACCGTCGCGTTCTGGCCCATGCCGCTGTGCACCCAGGTCTGCGCGTGCTGCGCGTTGGCCTGCACCGCCATGTGCGAGATCAGCGTCGACGTGCCGGGGCGATACCACTTGATGTCGGTGCCGATGCCGTCGGTGTTGAGGCCGGGGCCGCGCACGCGGACCTTCATCCAGTGGTTGCCGTTGGTGTTGGCGCTGTTGCGCCACAGGCCGACGTTAGTCGACTCCTGCGTCTTGACGATGTCGAGGCGGCCGTCGTTGTCGAAATCCGCGACGCCGGCGCGGCTCTTGTACGACTCGCTGCCGCTGCCGGCGTCGCCGAGGTCCACGTCGAGCCGCTCGAAGCGCAGGTTGCCGAGGTTATGCAGGAGCACGACGGACGGCGAGTATTGCGTGCCGGCGACGATGAGATCCTGCAACCCGTCGTTGTCGAAGTCGGCGGCGATGATGTTGCCGTAGCTCGAGTAGAAGCCGGCAAAGTCGAGGTTGTCGATGCCCGAGCCTTGGGTGACGTCGGTGAAGTTGCCGTTGCCGTCGTTCTTGTAGAGGTGGTACTTGCCGTTGCCGGCGTTGTCGTCGCCGGACAAGGTGATGAGATCGAGCGAGCCCGAGTTGTCGAGATCGGCGAGCGCCATCGGCTCCTTGTCGGCCTGGATCGGCTGCGTGTGCCAGTTGAGGGTGCCGTGATCGTTCTGCCAGTAGCCGCCGGCCTCGGCCTCGACGAGGTCGGGCCAGCCGTCGCCGTTGACGTCGCCGACGATGCGCCGGCCGGGCGTGCCGGCGGCGGGGTAGAGCTGCTGGCGGTCGGTGATGCGCTCGATCGTGCGGTCGTTGCGGATCACGTCGAGCGTGCCGTCGCCGTTGATGTCGCCGAACACGCAGAAGTCGTCGCAGCCGTCTTCCTTGTCGCCGAAGACCGGGATGTGGGCGCCGGGCGCCGTCGCGTTGATGTAGCGCGCGGCGAGGATGTTGGCGTGGCGCAGCCAGAAGTCCTGCTTGCCGTCGCCGTTGACGTCGAGCAGCGTGATCCAGCCCGCGCCCATCGGCATCTCGGGATTGGCGATGTAGTGGTGGACCTGGTCGTTGCCGACGTAGGTGAAGGTATTGGTGCCGTCGCAGCGGTTGATCCAGACGCGGCTCGTGCCCGGATCCTCGTGGCCGAACACGAACAGGTCGTAGCAGCCGTCGTCGTTGAAGTCCGCGAACACCGCGTCGAAGCGGTATTTCGAATCCTCGATGCGGTCGAGGCTCGCGCGCGTGACGTCCTCGAACGTGAACGGCCCGGGCGCCGCCGAGGCGCAGCCCTGCGTCACCGCGACGATCGCGAGGAGCGCGCCGAGGAAGCGGCCGATTCCGCTGGCATCGGATATAGTCATGATTCCTCTGCGAACGGAAGCGAACCGTGCCGGAGACTATTGCCCCTTCTGTTACGGCCGAGGTGCCGCGGCATTTCCGCAAGGACGCGCCGCACAACCCGCACCAGGCGCGGCGCCATCGTGCGGTGCTGGCGATCGTCGAAAAGCTGCCCGCGGGCCGCGTGCTCGACTACGGGTGCGGCTACGGCGACCTGACCTACGCGATCGCGCGCACGCATCCCGATGTCGTCGGCGTCGACGTCGCGCCGGATCGCGTCGAGTTCGCGCGCGGCCAGTACGCGCCGCTGCGCTTCGAGGTGTGTCCCGAGCAGGGCCTGCCGATGTTCGGCGACGCAAGCTTCGACATCGTCGCGTCGGTCGTCGTCGTGCCGTTCGTGCCCGATCCCGAGGCCTACCTCGACGAAGTGCGCCGCGTGCTGAAGCCCGGCGGCCATCTCGTCATCGCGACCAAGACCTGGCCCGTGCTGCGCCGCATGTACCGGCGCCTTCGCGACGGCAAGGGCGTCGGGACGCGTGCGCGCAGCAAGCTGCACCTGCACACGCTGGAGACGACGGCGGAACTGCTCGCGGCGCACGGCTTCACCGTGCTGCAGCGCGACGCGTTCTACGACCCGTTCTTCGCGAACCGCAAGAACGCCGCCGACATCGCCAACAGCCTCGTCGAGATGACCTGCGAGATGGTCGGCCTCAAGGGGCCGGCGCCGTATCCGCTGCTGCTCGCACGCCGCGACTGACATCATCGTTGCCTTCACGCGGCGGCGAGGCGCCGCCGCTCCCAGTCGAGCGCCGTGCGGACGATGAAGTCGAGATCGTCGTGGCGCGGCTGCCAGCCGAGCACGCGCTTCAAGTGCTCGCTCTTGGCGATCAGCATCGGCGGATCGCCGGCGCGGCGCGGCTCCTCGGTGACGGTGAGGTCGCGCCCGCTGACGCGCGCGACGGTGTCGAGGACTTCGCGCACGCTGTAGCCGTGGCCGTAGCCGCAGTTGAGCGTCAGCGAATCGCCGCCGTCGCGCAGGTGCTGCAGCGCCCCGATGTGCGCCGCGGCGAGATCCTCGACGTGGATGTAGTCGCGGATGCAGGTGCCGTCCGGCGTCGGATAGTCGGTGCCGAAGATCGCCAGGCGCGGGCGGCGGCCGACCGCGTGCTCGCAGGCGACCTTGATCAGCAGTGTCGCTTCCGGCGTCGACTGGCCGATGCGCCCGCCGGGATCGCAGCCGGCGACGTTGAAGTAGCGCAGGATCACGTGGCGCATCGACGTCGCGGCGCACAGGTCGCGCAGCATCATCTCGCTCATGAGCTTCGAAGCGCCGTACGGATTGATCGGCTGCGTCGGCGTCGCCTCGTCGGCGATGCCCGACGCCGGCATGCCGTACACCGCCGCCGTCGACGAGAACACGAAGTGCTTCACGCCGGCCGCCGAGCAGCAGGCGAGGAGGTTGCGCGTCGAGCAGGTGTTGTTGCCGTAATACTTCAGCGGATCGCGCACCGATTCCGGCACGACCGTGTGCGCGGCGAAGTGCATGACCGTGTCGACGCCGTGCTCGGCGAGCACGCGCTCGACCAGCGCAGCGTTGCCGACGTCGCCGACGACGAGCGGCGCGCCGAGCGTCGCTTCGCGGAATCCGGTCGAGAGGTTGTCCAGCACGACGATGCGCTCGCCGCGCTCGACCAGCTGGCGGGCGACATGGCTGCCGATGTAGCCGGCGCCGCCGGTAACGAGAATGGTGTTCATCGGAGGGGCATCATCCTGATTTCGCTCTTCGACTCCCTGTCGCGGCGCCTCCGCCGCATGCGCTCGGCGGAAGCGTCAGCGCGTATAGGCAATGCCGAAGTAGGCGATGTTTTCGTCGCTGCTGAGACCCGGCGCGTTGCTGTTGCGCTCGTAGTGGCTCAGCTCGAAGCGCCAGCTCCAGTTGCGCGTCCACTGCTGGCGCAGGAACGCGGCGATGGTCCAGGAGTCATCGACCCGGCTGATCGAGTCGTAGTGCAGATTCTCGCCGGTCGCCGTGAGGCCGGTCGTGAGGAGAGGCCGGAGGATGTAGCTCAGACCCGCTGCCGCGCCCTTGCCCGTCTCGTCGAGCCCGGCGATGAGGCTTGCGCCGCCGGAGACGTAGTCGAGCTGATAGTAGTAGGGCGCGATGTTGAACGTGAGGCGCTCGCCGTGCCACGCGTAGCCGAACTGGAAGCGCCGCTCGAGGTACGGCTGTGCCGTCGTCGTCGCGTTGCCGGTCGTGATGTTCGACGGGATCGTCGTGCCGATCTCGGACGGCGGCACCATCATCGCGGAGGCCGCGTCCGAGTACTGGTAGGTCGCGCTGCCGTTGAGCGTGCTGCGCGGGCTGATGCGCCAGTCGAGGTTGATGCGGCCGAGCGGATCCTGCTGGTTCTCCACCGTGTTGCCGGAGAAGTGCAGCCACGAGTAGCCGAGATCGGTCGTCAGGTCGACCTTGGTCCAGTTGCGCGTATAGCGGCCGTAGAGGCTGTAGCGGTTGTAGTCGGGCGCCGCAGCGCCCTGGCTTTCGGTGTAGTCGATCTCCTCGACCTCGAGGTTGCCCGACACCGCGCTCGTCGGATCGAGGTCCTTGATCGCGCGCAGCGCGCCGACGCCGCGGTCTGTGTTGAACTGCTTGGTCTTGTCGGCGTAGCTCGAGATGTAGCGAAGCTCGGCCTGCCCGCGCACGGTCTCGCCGAGGCGGAAGCCGAACGTCGGGCCGATGCCGAACACGTTGGTCTGCTGCTGGTTGCTCGGCGTGTCGGGCGCGAGCGGGTTGACCGGCTCGACCGTGAGGTAGTCCTCGACGGTGAGGTTGAGGCGCTTGGGCACCATCGTCCAGTTGAGGTGCCCCGAGAGCTGGCCGCGGAACTCGTCCGAGAACTCGCCGCCGAGATAGTCGCGATACTGCACGGCGCCCGTGGCATTCGCCTGCACGGTCGAGCCGTCCTCGGATACCGCGAAGCCGAGCATCGGCTCGAGGATGTCCTCGCTGACCGGATCGTTCTCGGAGAGGTTCACGTTGTCGTTGTGCTCGATGCCCATCTCGACCATGTAGTCGAGCTGCACCGCACCGGCGAGCGAAGGCACCGCGAGGGCGAGCAGCACGCCTGGAATGCGCACGAGCGGGCACCGTGACTGCATGAGAAGCTTTCCCCCTCCCGCGTGCCGGTCAAGGCACGTGATTGAACACCACGCCTGCGATCTTGTTCGGGTCGAAATTGGCCAGCGCCTTGTTGACCGCGCCGGGCGTGTCGCGTCCGTAGCCGACGACCAGCACGACGAAGTCGGCGAGGTCGGCGAGGATGCGCGCGTCCGGTGATCCCTTCACCGCCGGACTGTCCAGAAAGAGATAGCGGTCGGCGTAGCGGCTGCGCAGCGAGTCGAGCACGGCGCGCATGCGGAACGACGAGAAGTATTCGGCGCTCATCTCGCGCTGCTTGCCGACCGGAATCAGGCGCAGGCGCGGAATGCCGGTGTGATAGAGGATCTTCTCGACGCCGAGCGCCGGATGCTCGAGGTAGTCGATGAGGCCGCCCTCGGACGGATTGACGCCGAGCGCCGTGTGCTGCACCGCGTGGCGCACGTCGCAGTCGATGAGGAGCGCGGTCTTGGCCTCGTCGAACGCGAACGCGGTGGCGAGGTTGCGCGCGACGAAGCTGCCGCCTGAGCGATGGCTGATCGGCGCGACCATCGTCACGAAGTTGTTGGAGCCGCCGAGCGCGAGGAGGCGCGTGCGGATCTCGCGGAACGCGTCGGCCTGCTCGCGCGCGGACTCGTCGCGGTGGATCAGGCGGCGCTCCTCGAGCGTGCGCGTGGTCAGCGCGTGCGGCTCGACGATGCGCGCGATCGAGCGGCTCGCGCTGGTGCGCTGCGCGATGTCGAGCGCGGCGGCGCCGAGCGCCGCGCGCACGTGATCGGGAACCGTTTTGTCGTCGGCGGGGGTCATAGCAGCTTGGTCAGTCGGATCCAGTACGTCAGCGCATAGGCCGCGGCGACGCCGAGGATCAGCATCGTGACGAGCGCGTAGCGCGTGCGCTCGACGCGCCGCTCGCGCGGCGTCGCGTAGACCGGCACGGTCGCCAGCACCGGCACGCCGATGTGGCGCTCGAGCTCGCGCGCGGAGCGCACGCGCGGATCGAATCGCGCGACGCCGAACAAGAGGCCGAACGGCAGCGCTATCGCGAGCGCGATGCCGGCGATCGAGAAGTGCATCAGGCTGAGGCCCGTCGGGCGCAGCGGCTTCACCGCCGGATCCTGCACGCGGAACGTGAGGCCGCGGCCTTCCTCGTCGAGGTTCATCGAGACGCGCGCGTTTTCGCGGCGCTTCAGGAGATCCTGGTAGATGTCGCGGTTGACTTCGTAGTCGCGCGTCAGCTCGGCGAGCGCGCTCTCGGAGGCGGCGATGCGGCGGCTGCGATCGAGCTCGGCGTTGAGCAGCGACTCGGTCGCGTTCATGCGCGATTCGTTCGCGGCGATCTGGCGGCGCACGTCGGCGAGCTTGCTGCGAAGCTCGGTGTAGAGCGGGTTGAACTGCGCGGTCTGGTCGAGCGCGCTCGGCGTGCCGGCCTTGGCGTCGTCCTTGCGCGCTTCCTCGCTGGCGAGCTGCCTCCTGATGTCTTCCATCTGGTGGCGCGTGCGCACCACGTCGGGATACTGGTCGGTGTAGGTCAGGAGGAGCTTGTCGAGCTGCGACTGCAGCTCGGCGAGCTGCGCGCGGTAGATGCCGGCGCGCGTCTGCACCGCGGTGACCTCGGATTCGCCGGAGAGCTGCGAGGACAGCGCGGCTTCGGTCGAGCGCAGCTCCATCACGTTGAGGCGCGCCTGCTCGACGCCGGCGCGCAGCGTCGAGATGCGGCTGTTGGTGTCGGCTTCGCTGCCCGGATGCGCGTCGGCGTTCGCGGCGCGGTACTTCTTGAGGTTCTCTTCGGCGTCGGTCAGCTTCTTGTGGTAGTCCTCGACCTGGCTGTTGATGAACTCGTAGGCCTCGCGGCTCTCGCGTTCCTTCGCGGCGAGGCTCTCCTGGATGAAGAGCTCGGCGAGCCGGTCGGTGACCTTGAACGTGCGGTCCGGATCGGAATCGCGGTAGGTGATCTGGATCAGGCTCTCGCGCGGGCTCGCGATCGTCGTGCGGTTCTTGATCGACTCCATGAGCCGATCCTGCGTGATCGGATCAGGATGCTTGGCCGTCCAGCCGCCGGTGGTCAGGATGTCGTCGAGCACCTTGCGGCTGAAGATGACCTGCTTCGCGATCGCGACGCGGTCCGACACGCCGGTCGGCACCGCGCGGCCTTCGAGCAGCGGCTGGATGATGTCGCTTTTCTGGGCGAGGATCGTCGTCGACGAGACGTAGTTCTTCGGCCACAGCGCGCCGACCACGAGCGCGATCAGCGCGATCACCGCGAAGATGACGACGAGCGCGATCGCGTGCCGGCGTCCTTCGGCGATCACGATCGGCGCCATCTCGTTGAGCGGCACCATCTCCCCGTTCATGGCCATGTCGTCCGTCCGCCTGCCGCGATCGTGTCAGAACGTGCGCTCGGGAACCGTGATGACGTCGCCCGGTTGCACGGGGTAGTTCGTCGAGAGCTCGCCGTTCTTGAGGATGCGGTCGAGCTGGACGGCGTACGCGCGCGTCGCCTCGCCTTCCTTGCGATAAAGCTCGGTGCGATCGGCGGCGGCGAATTCGTTGGTGCCGCCTGCGGCGAGCACGGCATCGAGCACGGTCATGCCCTGTCGATACGGAACCGAGACGGGCGACCGGACAGCGCCGGTGACGCGCACGCGCGAAAGGTATTCGTGGCTGCGCAGCTGCGTCACGATCACCGTCACCTGCGGGTCGCGCACGAAGGTCTTCAGCTTTTCCTGGATCTCGCCCGCGACTTCCTCGGGCGTGCGGCCGCCGGCATCGACGTCGCCGACCAGCGGGACCGAAATCTTGCCGTCGGGGCGGACCGGGACGCTGACGCCCAGCCCCTCGTTCTGCCAGACCGAGACCTTGACCTCGTCGTCGACGCCGATCCGGTAGGCGGTGACCGCCTGGGCCTGTGGGTCGATCTTCGGCGCGGTCTTCGAGCCGGTCGACGTCGCACAGGCGGCGAGCAGGACGAGGCAGCCCACGACGAGCCAGCGGAGCACGTTATTCACGTTCGTTCCCTCCCCCAAAGTCCAAGAAAATGTGAAACCTATCACAGTTCCAAGGCCCGGCATTCTAGCAACCCCGCTTGTGTAGGAGATGTCGTAGAACGCCGTTTTGCGACGTAAGAATAATCGACTTTCGGCTGTCGCCACCGCGACTTAGCTACGTGTTATAGAACGCCCGATACCAGTCCACGAAGCGTCCGATGCCGGTCTCGATCGGCGTCGACGGGGAGTAGCCTGTATCGCGGCTGAGCTCCTCGACGTCCGCGAACGTATCCGGCACGTCGCCCGGCTGGAGCGGCAGCAGGATCTTCTCGGCCGTGCGCCCCAGCTTGGCTTCCAGAACCTCGATGTAGCGCGCAAGTTCCACGGGCTGGTGGTTGCCGATGTTGTAGACGCGGTAGGGCGCGGCCGAGGTGGCCGGGCTCGGGTTCAGCGGATCGAAGGCGGGATCGCCGGCCGGCACGCGGTCGAGCGTGCGGATGACGCCCTCGACGATGTCGTCGACGTAGGTGAAGTCGCGCGTGTGCTTGCCGTGGTTGAACACCTCGATCGGCTCGCCGGCGAGGATCTTGCGCGTGAACAGGAAGAGCGCCATGTCCGGCCGGCCCCACGGCCCGTACACGGTAAAGAAGCGCAGGCCCGTCGTCGGAAGGCCGTACAGGTGGCTGTACGTGTGCGCCATCAGCTCATTGGCCTTCTTCGTCGCCGCGTAGAGGCTGACCGGATGATCGACCGCGTCGCGCACCGAGAACGGCAGCTTCCGGTTCGCGCCGTAGACGGAGCTCGACGAGGCGTAGACGAGGTGCTCGACCTTGCCGTGGCGGCAGGCCTCGAGGACGTTGATGAAGCCGACGAGATTCGATTCGACGTACGCGTGCGGGTTCTCGATCGAGTAGCGCACGCCCGCCTGCGCCGCGAGGTTGACGACGCGTTCAGGTTCGAAGTCCGCGAACGCGCGCTCCAGCGCGGGGCGATCCTCGAGCGCCGCGCGCACGAACGTGAAGCCCGGCGTAGGGGTCAGGCGCGCGAGACGCGCTTCCTTGAGCTTCGGATCGTAATAAGCGTTGACGTTGTCGTAGCCGAGCACCGTGTCGCCGCGCGCGAGCAGGCGTTCGCTCAAGGCCGAGCCGATGAAGCCGGCGGCGCCGGTGACGAGGATGCGCATGACGTTCGGATCCCTGGGTTCGTCATCCCGGCGAAAGCCGGGATCCATGTTGCTCTTGTTCCGGCGAGGCGTCGATCGACAACGTCAAGATGGATCCCGGCTTTCGCCGGGATGACAGCCTACAGCCGGTCATCGACCTTGTGGCGCGGCAGCGTCTGCTTGACGTCGAACAGCACGCAATCGGGCTTGCCGAGCGCGCGGATGCCGTCGGCGCCGAGCGCCGTGAACTGCTTGTGCGAAACCGCGAGCACGATCGCGTCGTATTTGCCCTGCTCGAGCGTATCGACGAGATCGAGGCCGTACTCGTGCCGCGCCTCGTCGGCGCTGACCCAGGGATCATGCACATCGACGTTCGCGTGGTAGCTCTTGAATTCGGCGACGACATCCACGACGCGCGTATTGCGCAAGTCCGGGCAGTTTTCCTTGAACGCGAGCCCGAGCACGAGGATGTTCGCGCCGACCGCCGCGATGCGCCGCTGCGTCATCAGCTTGATCACGCGCTGCGCGACGTGCTCGCCCATGCCGTCGTTGATGCGCCGGCCGGACAGGATCACTTCGGGGTGGTAGCCGATCTGCTGCGCCTTGTGCGTCAGGTAATACGGATCGACGCCGATGCAGTGGCCGCCGACGAGGCCCGGACGGAACGGCAGGAAGTTCCACTTCGTGCCGGCCGCGGCCAGCACTTCGCTGGTGTCGATGCCGAGCCGGTGGAAGATCAGCGCGAGCTCGTTGATCAGCGCGATGTTGAGGTCGCGCTGCGTGTTCTCGATGACCTTCGCCGCTTCGGCGACGCGGATGCTCGACGCCTTGTGCGTGCCGGCGGTGACGACCTGCCGGTACAGCGCGTCGACGAAATCGGCGGCCGCGGGCGTCGAGCCGGAGGTCACTTTCGTGATCGTCTCGAGGCGGTGCTCGCGATCGCCGGGATTGATGCGCTCGGGGCTGTAGCCCGCGTAGAAGTCGACATTGAACTTGAGGCCGGACTCGCGCTCGATGATCGGCACGCAGACCTCTTCGGTCGCGCCGGGATAGACGGTCGATTCGAACACGACGACGCCGCCCGGGCGGATCGCCTTGCCGACGGTGCGGCTCGCCGATTCGAGCGGCGAGAGATCGGGACGCTTGGCGTCGTCGATCGGCGTCGGCACCGTGACGATGAAGACGTTGCACTCGCGAAGGTCGGCAGGCTCCGCGCTGACGCGAAGGTGCCGGGCGCCCTTCAGCTCCTCGGGCGAGGTTTCCAGCGTGTGGTCGCGGAATTCCTTCAGCTCCGCGACGCGCGCCTTGTTGATGTCGAAGCCCAGGGTCGGCAGCTTGCGGCCGAAGCCGACCGCGAGCGGCAGGCCCACGTAGCCGAGGCCGATCACGGCGACGCGCGTTTCGTCCGCGCGGGGCAGGGCAGCAGCATCCATTCCTCTGGCTCCGGTTTTCGACGGGGCGGCAAGTCTAGCAAGAGGCCGTGCAAGCCGAGTGCAAATTCAGGGCCTTCCGGCATAGGCAAGGCCGCACCCGTCGTGCTTGACTAGCCCGTCCAACCTCGGGGAAACGACATGCGCAGAATGCTCGCACTGCTTTACGCGTCCGTTGCCGCGAACGCGCTCGCGGCCGGCACCGATCGCACCGACGAGATCCTGATCCAGGGCAACAAGCAGGGCTCGCAGACCGTCGCGGCGACGCCCGACGGCGGCGTGCGCGCCGAGTACTCGTACAACGATCGCGGCCGCGGCGATCACATCGTCGCGACCTGGAAGGTCGACAAGGACGGCGTTCTCGTCGAGTACGCGGGCAGCGGCAACGATTACATGAAGGCGCCGGTCGAGGAGAAGTTCTCGCTGAAGGACGGCACGGCGAGCTGGAAGAACCGCACCGAGGAAGGCACGCAGGCGATCAAGGTGCCGGCGTTCTACGTTCCGACCAACTCGCCGCCGGAGTTCTTCGGCACGCTGGCACGCGCGCTCCTGAAGGCACAGAACCACACGCTGGCGCTGCTGCCGGCGGGCGAGGCGCGCATCGAGAAGGCCGCGACGCTGACCGTCGGCGGCGGCAAGCGCACGGTCACCGAATACATGGTCAGCGGCCTCGGGTTCACGCCGCAGACGATCTGGCTCGACGCCGACGGCAACACGGCCGGCATCGTGTCGGGCTGGTTCTCGGTCGTGCCCGAAGGCACGGCCGGCGACATCCCGGCGCTGACCGAGGCGCAGGACAAGGCCGACAACGAGCGCTCGGCGCGCCTCGCGAAGGAGCTCGTGCACGCGCCGAAGGGCGATCTCGTGATCCGCCACGCGCGCCTCTACGATCCGCGCGATCTCTCGGTGAGGCCGGACATGAGCGTCCTCGTTCGCGGCGAGCGCATCGTGCGCATCGCGCCCGACGCCGATCTCAAGGACGCGGCGCCCGACGCCGAAGTCATCGACGCGCACGGCAGGTTCCTGATGCCGGGCCTCTGGGACAACCACCAGCACTTCGGCGACATCGACGGCATGCTCGATCTCGCCAACGGCGTGACGAGCTCGCGCGACATGGCCAACGACACCGACGCGTTCCTGAAGCGCGTCGAGCGCTTCGACGCCGGCACCGAGATCGGCCCGCGCGTCCTCAAGGCCGGCATCATCGACGGCACCGGCGAGCTCGCGGGCCCGACCAAGATGCGCGTCGACACCGCCGAGGAGGCGATCAAGGACGTCGACTGGTATGCCGACCACGGCTACGTGCAGATCAAGATCTACTCGTCGATGAAGCCCGAGCTCGTGCCGATCATTGCCGACCGCGCGCACGCGCGCGGCCTGCGCGTCAGCGGGCACGTGCCGGCGTTCATGTCGGCGAAGATGTTCATCGAAGGCGGCGCCGACGAGATCCAGCACCTCAACTTCATCGAGCTCAATTTCCTCTATCCGGAAGTCAAGGAGACGCGCAACCGCGACCGCTTCATCAAGGTCGCCGAGCACGCGCACGAGTTCACGCCGGACAAGCCCATGGTCCGCGACTTCATCGCGTACCTGAAGCAGCACCACACCGTGCTCGATCCGACGATGGGCGTGTTCCAGCAGCTCTTCTCGGGCGATCCGAAGGCGATCACGCCGGGGCTCGAGGAGATCGCGCCGCGCTTCCCGCCGCAGGTGCGCCGCAATCTCTACGGCGGCAACACGCTCGAAGTGCCGAAAGGCCAGGAAGAGGCGTACCGCACGGCGTTTCCGTCGATGCTCAATCTCCTGAAGGCGCTCCACGACGCCGGCGTCACGATCATCCCCGGCACCGACGGGCTGTCGGGCTACATGCTGCACCACGAGCTCGTGCTCTACGCGAAGGCCGGCATTCCGAACGCCGAAGTGCTGCGCATGGCGACGCTGACGCCGGCGCTCGTCATGGGCGTCGACAAGGATCGCGGCGTCATCGCGGCCGGCAAGCTCGCCGACATGGTGCTCGTCGACGGCGATCCGACCAAGGACATGGCCGACATCCGCAAGGTCGCGACCGTGCTGAAGGGCGGCCGCGTCTACGATCCCGGCGCGATCGAGAAGGCGCTCGGCATCGTGCCGCGCGTGCACTGACGGGAGCGATGGACACATCCGGCAAGCCGCGCGGTCGGCCGCTCGAATCGCTCGGCATCAGCGAGGTCGAGGAGCGCGTGTACGAAGCGCTCCTCGATCGCGCCGGCGCGACGCTCGCCGAGCTCGAGCGCGATCTCGCGCTGCCGTCGAAAGCGCTCAAGCGCGTGCTCGACGCGCTCGAGCACAAGGGCCTCGCGACGCCGACCGCGGGCCAGCCGCGCCGCTTCCTGCCGGCGTCGCCCGACATCGCGATCGAAGCGCTCGCGCTGCGCCGGCAGGATGAGCTGCGCCGCGCGCGCGGCGAGATCCAGCGCCTGCAGGAGCGCGCGGCGCAGAGCGCCGGCGAGCGTCGGCAGATGATCGAGCTCATCACGACGCGCGAAGCCGAGCGCCACGTGTTCGAGCAGATGCAGCACGCCGCGCAGCACGAGCTGATCTTCCTCGAGCGCCCGCCGATCCTCATCGCCGGTCCCGAGCAGCCGAACGAGACCGAGATGAAGGCGCTCGCGCGCGGCGTGCGCTATCGGAGCATCGCCGACAAGGCGTTCCTCGAATTGCCCGGCGTGATGACGCGGATCCGCCAGGACATGCAGGCCGGCGAGGAAGTGCGCGTCGTCTCGCAGCTGCCGTTCAAGATGGTGATGGCCGATCGCAGCATCGCGCTGATACCGCTCAATCTCGAACGGCCCGGCAGTCCTTCGTTGCTCGTGCGCTCGTCGGCGCTGCTCGATGCGCTGTACGCGATGTTCGAGCTCCTGTGGAATCAGGCGGCGCCGATCGCGTTCACGCGCGGCGGCGCGATGCAGACCGGCGTGACTGCCGCGCACGCGCCCGACGACGCCGAGCAGCTCATGCCGCTCCTCGCTGCGGGTCTCAACGACAAGGCGATCGCGCACGAGCTCGGCATCTCCGCATCGACGCTCAACCGGCGCATCGCCGAGCTCATGAAACGCGTCGACGCACGCTCGCGCTTCCAGCTCGGCTGGCTCGCCCGCGGCGTCGCCGACGGCAAGGATCCGCCCCGCTGAATCCGTGACAGAAAGCTGTCATGAGGTAAATCGGTCGCGAAAACGGCTTGAACTGCAGCCGAGCCCGTGAAGATACTGCCTGACGCGGATCGCCTTCCGATCGCGCATCGCAACGTATTGTCTTTGCAGGGAATCCCGTCATGAACGTGCCCTCTCCGTTCCGCCTGAAACCGCTGGCGGCGTGCCTTGCCGCGGCCCTCGCCCTGGCCCCGGTCGGCGCCGTCGTCGCAAATCCGGCCGACCGCCCGCAGCCGCCGGCCCACGTCGCGCGCCATTCGCTCGCGGCCGAGTTCCTCACGATGTCGCGCCCGACGCACGCGCCGAGGCTGCGCGAGGTGATGGAGCAGGCCGTCGTACGCGCGCGGGCTGCGCGGCCGATGCCGAACCGGCCCGCCGGTACGGTCGCGGTCACGAGCTGCGACGACGCGGGCCCCGGCACGCTGCGCGACGTGCTGACCAACGCGGTCAGCGGCGACGTCGTCGATCTCACGGGCCTTTCCTGCAGCGCGATCTCGCTGACGACCGGCGCGATCTCGACGACGGCCGACGACGTGACGTTACAAGGCCCGGGCGCTTCGACGCTCGCGATCGACGCGGGCCAGCTGTCCGGCATCGTCAACCACTACGGCACCGGCACGCTCACGATCGAAGGCCTGACGCTCACGAACGGCCACATCGAGGGCCAGGATTTCCACGGCGGCGCGTGCGTGCTCTCGGCGGCGAACGTCGTCGTCAACGACTCGACGCTGTCGAACTGCTACGCGTACATGGGCCACGCCTACGGCGGCGCGATCTGCGCGGTCGGCAACATCACGCTCACGAACGCAACGCTGAGCGGCAACACGACGAAGGGCCACTACTACTACTACTACTACCCGGGTTATCCGGACCCGTACATCTTCAACGGCACGTCGTGGGGCGGCGGCGCGTACGCGACCGGCAAGTTCACGATCACCGACTCGACGATCACGCACAACCGTGCGGAGATGAACAACCGCGGCTCGGTCGGCGGCGGCATCACCTCGGGCGTGGGCGGCCACTTCATCTCGGGCTCGACGTTCGACAACAACGCCGGCTGGCTCGGCGGCGCGATCGAGATCCTCGGCGGTTTCGGCGGCGAGCCCGACGGCCTCACGATCGTCAACAGCACGATTTCCGGCAACGAGTCGTTCGCGAGCGGCGGCGGCGTCAACACGATCTATATCGCGTACACGAACCTGCACAACAGCACCGTCACCAACAACCACGCGGGCTACTACTGCGGCGGCGTCTACGTCTACACCGGCAACGCGGACATCAGGAGCTCGATCATCGCGGGCAACACCTCGGTCTACAACTACAACCAGTTCCACTACTACAGCGCCGCCGACTTCGACGTGTTCGCATCGGGCGCCACGGTATCGGGCGACCATAGCGTGATCACGACCACGAACGCGCCGACGCCGCCCGATACGATCACCGACGATCCGCTGCTGCTCCCGCTCGCCGACAACGGCGGCCCGACACAGACCCACGCGTTCGACATGACGAGCGTCGCGCTCGATGCGGGCTCGAACCCGGACAACCTCGACTTCGATCAACGCGGCGAAGGCTACCCGCGCTCCACCGGTGCCGCGCCCGATATCGGCGCGTTCGAGGCGCCGGGCGATCTGCCGGACGAAATTTTCGCGAGCGGGTTCGACTAGAGGCGGTTGCGCTGCGCTAGCATGCGGATGACGCCACGAGGCGTCGCCGAGGTCGTGCCTATGAAGAGCGCAGAGACGGGGACTCCGAACCTGCGAGGCCTTGCGGCCGTCGCGCTGTGCTCGATCGCGATCTTCACCAGCACCTGCGCTCGGGCGACCGACATGCCGATCGCCGGACCCGTCGGGTTCGTCATGCTGATCTGGTTTGTCGCGGCTCTGATCGGCTTCTGCTTCTTTGCAGCACGCCTCCTGTCGGTTTCGCTCGACGCAGGCACGAGCGAACAGCGGCTCACCTATCTTGCGGCCCTCGCGGCGCTTCTGCTGACGCCGGTGCCGGGAGGCTACGAGTACGCGCTCTCGGGGCTCGTCTGGCTCGGCGCCGTCGCAAGTCCATGGAACATGCCCGCCCAGGTCGACGCGGTCGTGCCGGCCTGCGGGCTCACATGGCTCGCGGCGTGGTCGATTCTCGCGGTCGCGGGAAAGTTCAGGCTCTTCCCCGATGCAGGAACCGGTACGCAAGCGCCATGATCAGCCCCGCGGCATAGGCGCCGACGAAGACCCGGACCCAGATCCGCCATTCGGGCGCGATGCCGGCGCGCAAGACGCCGAGCATGGAGCGCTCGTTCTTCGTCACGGTTCCGGCCGTCGCCTCCGGCGGCCAGTCCGGATCGACCACGACCGCCGGCAGCACGATACCGCCGATATCGTGTGCTGTGCAGCTGCCGTTGTGCTCGTCGATGAGCAAGCGATACGGCGGCGTGCCGCTCGCCTCGAACCAGTGTGCGAGCCGGTCCGCGCGGCGCAGCGCCGTCTTGACCAGCACGCGCTGCGGAACGAAGCCAGGCGGTGTGCCGCGCGTACGGAAGATCAGCGGCGACTCGAATGGCGCCCCGACCGATTGCAAGGAAGCATCCTTCGAGTTCGCATCGGCCTTGATCGGCTGCGGAGTGCTTTCGCCGAGGAAGCGCAGGACGTCCACCGTCCCGCCGGCGGGCGGCGCGCTCCATTCGATCGAGATCTGAAAGCGGCGGGCAGCGCCCGTCGCATCGAAATCGGCGACGTAGAAATCGCCATCCTCGCCCGCGGCAGGCGCAGGTTCGATCTTGCAGAACGTGCTGATCGCACCTTGTTCGTTGGTGCAGAGGCGCACGCGCGCGGCTTCCCGCGCAAGCGGTCGGGGAACGACGGATTGGGTGACGCCTCGAAAGACGATCCCCGAGCTTGCACCTTCCGCGTAGCCCTCGGCGAAGTCTTCACGATCGAAGCCGCCGCAACGCATGCTGCGCCCGTTCGCGTCGAAGACCGCGATTCGCGAGTACGCACCGAAGTATTCCGGCTCGTTCCTGCGTCGACTGAACTCCGGTGCGGAATCGGGAATGTTGAAGCGAAAGAAGCCGCCCTCGTGAACGCCGAGATCGAGCGGCGCGGCCCACGCGAAGTCGGAAGGCGTGTCGGATGGCGGCGGCGGCGCCGACCAACAGCCGGCGAGCAGACACGAAGCAATCACGGCGGCACGCGAGGCGCCGCGCGGAAAACGCATGACTATTTCTTCGGCCGCCGCCAGCCCGGGATCGAAGTCTGCTTCGGCCGCGCGAGCGTGAGCTCGCCGGCCGGCGCCTCCTTGCTGATCACCGAGCCCGCGCCGATCGTTGCGTCCTTGCCGACGCGGACCGGTGCGACCAGCGACGTGTTCGAGCCGATGAAGGCGCCGTCCTCGATGACGGTCGTGTGCTTCTGCGCGCCGTCGTAGTTGCAGGTGATCGTGCCGGCGCCGATGTTGACGTCGGCACCGACCTCGGCGTCGCCGATGTACGAAAGGTGATTGGCCTTCGCGTTCTCGCCGAAGCGTGCCTTCTTCGTCTCGACGAAGTTGCCGATGCGCGCGTTCGACGCGAGCTCGGTGCCGGGACGAAGGCGCGCGAACGGGCCGATGTCGCACGGGCCGTGCGTGACGACGCCGTCGAGGTTGCAGTGCGAGTGCACGACGGTGCCGGCCGCGAGCGTCGAATTGCGGATGCGGCAGAACGGGCCGATGCGCACTTCGTCGCCGAGCTCGACGAGGCCTTCGAGGACCACGTCGATGTCGATCTCGACGTCGCGGCCGACACGCACGTCGCCGCGGATGTCGAAGCGCACCGGATCGGCGAAGCGCACGCCGGCAGCCGCGAGCGTCGTCGCGCGCAGGCGCTGGTACAGGCGCTCGAGCGCGGCGAGCTGCCACGCATCGTTCGCGCCGAATACTTCCTGCGGGTTGATGCACTGCGTCGCCTCGGCCGGCTCGCCCTCGTCGTTGGCCTGCGAGAAGATGTCGGTGAGGTAATACTCGCGCTGCGAGTTCTCGTTGGTGAGGTTCTCGATCCAGACGCGCAGGCGCCGCGCGTCGGCGGCGACGATGCCCGAGTTGACCCAGCTGATCGTGCGCTGCTCGGGCGTGCAGTCCTTTTCCTCGACGATCGCACGCACGCGCCCGATGCCGTCGCGGATCACGCGGCCGTAGCCGTAGGGGTTCTCCAGCTGCGTCACCAGCGCCGCGAGCGGCGTCTGCACCGAGAGCAGCTTGCTCAGCGTGTCGACGCGGATCAGCGGGACGTCGCCGTAGAGGATCAGCACGCGCGCGTCCTCGGGCACGCCGGACATCGCGAGGCGCACGGCGTGGCCGGTGCCGAGCTGTTCGGCCTGATGCACCCACGTGAGGTCGCCGAGATCGGTCAGCGTCGCGCGGACCTGGTCGCCGAGATGCCCGTAGACCAGGTGGATCCGTGCGGGCTGCAGCGCGCGGGCCGTGTCCAGCACGTGCGCCAGCATCGGCCGCCCGGCCAGCGGCATCAGCACCTTCGGCTTCGACGACTTCATGCGCTTGCCCTCGCCGGCGGCGAGGACGATCACGTGCAGCGGTGCTTGGGCCATGCAGGGTCTCCGCGAAGTTGCGGCATTCTAGGGCAAGTCGCGCGCAATTCCCCTCTCCCGCTCGCGGGAGAGGGCAGGGTGAGGCATCCCTCACCCGCCCTTCGGGCGACCTCTCCCGCAAGCGGGAGAGGGGACAACCTAAACGACGGACGTTGCGGCAGCGCGATGAATCGCCGCGACGGCGCGTCCCGAAGGATCGGCATTCGCCGCGAACGCCTGCGACCAGCGGAACGCGGTCGGCGTGCTGCACGCGATGCTGGGTCCGCCGGGCACGAGCCGCGCGCACTGGTCGCCCGGATAGTGGCGCTCGAACAGGACGCGGTAAAAGAGCGCTTCCTTGCTTTGTGGCGGATTGACCGGAAAGCGCTGCGCGGCCATCGCCATCTGCGCGTCGCTGACCTGCCGCTCGGCATGCGCCTTCAGAGAATCGATCCAGCCGTAGCCGACGCCGTCGGAGAACTGTTCCTTCTGCCGCCAGAGGATCGCGTCGGGCAGCAGGCCGCGGCCGGCCTCGCGCAGGATGTGCTTCTCGATGCGGCCGTCGGCCGGGCGCTTGGCCGACGGTGCGAGCTGCATCGCGACGTCGAGGAACTCGCGGTCGAGGAACGGCACGCGCGCTTCGACGCCCCAGGCCGCGGTCGCCTTGTTGGCGCGCAGGCAGTCGTACGCGTGGAGCGCGTCGAGCTTGCGCACGAGCTCGTCGTGGAACTCGCGGTCGTCGGGCGCCATGTGGAAATAGAGATAACCGCCGAAAATCTCGTCGGCGCCCTCGCCGGACAGCACCATCTTGATGCCCATCGCGCGGATGCGCCGCGCGAGGAGATACATCGGCGTCGACGCGCGGATCGTCGTGACGTCGTAGGTCTCGATCTGGTAGACGACGTCCGACAGCGCGTCGAGCCCTTCCTGAACGGTGAAATGGAACTCGTGGTGCGCGGTGCCGAGCGCCTCGGCGACCGTGCGCGCGGCAGCGAGGTCGGGCGAGCCTTCGAGCCCGATCGAGAACGTGTGCAGGCGCGGCCACCAGGCCTGGCTCTTGTCGTCGTCCTCGATGCGGTTCGCGGCGAAGCGCGCGGTCAGCGCCGCGATCAGCGAGGAATCGAGGCCGCCCGACAGCAGCACGCCGTACGGCACGTCGGTCATCAGGTGGCTGTGCACGGCGCGCTCGAGCGCGGCGCGCAGCGTGCCGACATCGCGCGAGCCGTGCTCGACGGCGTCGAACGCGCGCCAGCCCGGCCGGTAATACGATTCCGGCGCGCTCATCGTGCTGGTCAGGCAACTTCCAGGCGGAAATTCCTCGACGCTGACGCAGATGCCGACCAGCGCCTTGAGCTCCGACGCGACGTAGAGCCGCCCGTCCGCATCGCGGCCCGTGTAGAGCGGAATGATGCCGAGCGGATCGCGCACGACGAGGTAATCGCCGCGCGCCTTGTCCCACAGCGCGAACGCGAACATGCCGCCGAGGAGGTTCAGGAATTCGGCGGGGGCCATGTCGCGATAAAGCGGCAGGATCACCTCGCAGTCGGAGTCGGTGCGGAACGCATAGTCGGGGAAGCGCTTGCGCAGCTCGCGGTGGTTGTAGATCTCGCCGTTGACCGCGAGCACCTCGTTGCCGTCGCTCGACACGAGCGGCTGCGCGCCGTGCAGCACGTCGACGATCGCGAGGCGTTCGTGCGCGAGGATCGCGCGCTCGTCGTCGTAGACGCCGCTCCAGTCAGGTCCGCGATGGCGCAGCAGTCGCGCCTGCCGAAGCGCGAGCGGCCGCAATCCCGCCGCCGCGCCGGCCGCATCGAACACACAGAAGAATCCGCACATGCGCCTCTCCGCTTTCCCTGCACGCTCACATCCGCGCGCGCATCTGTCAACCGACACCTGCGCGCAGCGGCTATTCGAAGCCGTTGGCGAAGATCGCGTCGCCGCGCTCGATCCGCTCGACGGCGCCGATGTCGGGCAGGCCGTCGGGCACGTCGTCGCTGATGCCGGGGATCGGCACGGCGCGATCGATCAGCGCGCTGCCGGCGAGCGGCATGAAGTCGCCGCCGGCGGGATCGGCCAGCGCGGGATCGGCCGAAATCCCGTGCGGTTCCTGGCCGAGCGCGTTCTGCACGTCGGCAAGCGTCGCATAGTTCGTGCCGTACCAGTTGACGAGCGCGGCGCCGTCCATCGACCACAGATCGTCGTAGTCGAGATCGAGCAGGATCGTGTTGATCTTGCGCAGCGCGTTGTGCGGCGCGGCGATCGCGTTGTTGCGGCTGAACAGCCAGGTGTTGAAGCCCGGGTCGAAGAACGTGAGGCCGTCCACGCCGTCGACCGTCGTCAGGAACGTGTCGTGGTAGACGAGCAGCGGCCCGGTCGCTTCGGGATAGTCGCTGTTGATCTTGATGCCGCTCGGTGTCTGGCCGTCGACGAGCGCGGACGGCGTGTTGCCGATGTCGTAGGCCGTGTTGCGCACGATCCACGTCGGGCCGGGCGCCGCGGGCGCCACCGAAAACGCCATCAGGCTGTCGCTGATCGTGTTGTTCCAGAGGCGCAGGTTCGCGCAGTAGCCGTCCGACTCGATCGCATCGTCGGCGTGCCGGTAGATGACGTTCTCGTAGACGTCGGTCTCGGTCGTGAACGTGTCCGGCGGCGGAAGCGAGCCGCACGGATGCAGGCCGTCGTACGTGTCGCGCAGCACGTTGCGGCGAACGACGTTGCCCTGGCCGTTGTCGTCGGTGAAGTAGACGCCGGTGTTCTGCGCGGTGCTCTCGTGCGCCAGCGCCCACGGCCAGTGGAAGATCGAGCTGTCGCCGATGACGTTGTTCTCGACGAGATTGCGCGCGCCGCCCTTGATCCAGACGCCGGCGGCGCCGTTCTCGTGCAGCGAGCTGCCGCCGACGACGCAGTCGTTCGCGTAGCGGAGGTACACGGCGCGGCCGAACTCGCTGCTGCCGTAGTAGCGGATCTCGAGGTTCTCGATGCGCACGTCGTCCGCGCCGTCGACGTAGAAGCCCGCGTCGAAGCGCGACACATTCATCGCGTGCTGCATCGGCGACGAGCCGTCGCTGAACTTGACGTAGACGTGGCTGCCGTCCGAATAAGAGCCGCCCGGCACTCCGGCGTCGAGCGTCTGAAGCTCGGCGAGGCTCGTGTAGTCGAAGAGACGGCCCTGATCGGTGACCACGAGATCGGTCGAGTAGCCGGTCGCGACCGAATACACGCCGTTGCCGGCGGCGTTCCACGTAACGCCCGCGGCAATCGCGGGATCGGCGCCGTCGAGGATCGCGCCGGCGCTGCCGCGGAACACGATCGGCGCGGACGGCGTGCCCGAGGTCGAAACGAGTACGTCCTCGCGATACGTGCCGGCGGCGATCGAGACGAGATCGCCGGGCTGCGAGAGGTCCGCGGCGTGCTGGATCGTCTGCAGCGGCTGCGACGGATTCGTGCCGGCGTTGTCGTCGGAGCCGTTCGGTGCGACGTACAGCGTGCGCGCCGGCACGAACGGCGCGTTCTCGGCGCGCGTCGCGAGATCGGCGGTGGCCGTCGCGGCGCCGGTGACGCCGTCGGTGTCGCTCAGCGTGACGCGCACGCCGTAGGTCTGCCCCGGCTGCAGCCAGAACAGGCTCCCGACGAAATGCGTCGCGTCGATGCGCACGAGCGGATGCGCGGTGCGGTAGCTGCCGGCGCCCGGCGCGCGGACTTCGAGGCTCGCGGCCGCGTTGCCGTTCGCATCGCCGGTGATCTCGGCAACGACGCCGCCGGCCTCGAAATTGCCGTGCGTCGACACGCCGGCGAGCTGCACGGCGTTCTGCGCCTGCGCGGTGCCGGCGACGAGAAGCGCGAAGACGACGAGCTTGCGCATGGCGGTCCTGCCCGCTGCGGTCCGTCGATGCTGCCATCGGCGGCTCGCCCTGGATGTGATGTTGCCGTCAGATTTCAGGTGCGCTTCGCCGCGATGTCGAAGCGCGCGCCGCAAGAATAGCTTCATCGGGCTGCCATCCCGGTTACATCGGCCTCGCGCAGGATCGCCGCGGTTTTCGGCACAGGGCCGTGCATGCGAGCCTTCACGCGTCGCCGGTTCCTCGGCATGTCCGCGAGCGCAGCAGGCGCCGCGGCACTCGGCACGCTTCCCACGACGTTGAGCCAGGCGCTGGCGATTCCCGCGGCCGGCCGCTCGATGGCGTCTCTGCGACACGTCGTCGTGCTGATGCAGGAGAACCGCTCGTTCGATCACTACTTCGGCGCGCTCGCCGGCGTGCGCGGTTTCGACGACGCGTCCGCGTTGACGCTCGCGAACGGCGCATCGGTGTTCGCGCAGTCCGACGGCGCGCGCCGCGTGCTGCCGTTCCATCTCGACTCGCGCGAGCGCGCGGCGCCGTGCGCGCCCGATCTCGACCACAGCTGGCACGGCACGCATCGCGCGTGGAACGAAGGCCGCTACGACGACTGGATCGGCGCGAAGAGCGCGCTCGCGATGGGCTACTGCACGCGCCGCGACATCCCGTATCACTACGCGCTCGCCGATGCGTTCACGCTTTGCGATCACTACTTCTGCTCGGTGATGGGGCCGACGAATCCGAACCGGCTCTATCTCTGGAGCGGCACGATCGATCCCGACGGCGGCGCGGGCGGGCCCGTCATCGACAACGGCTCGACGGGCTTCCGTTGGACGACGTATCCGGAGCGCCTGCAGCGTGCCGGCGTCGACTGGAAGGTGTACCAGAACGCCGCCGACAACTACGACGACAACGCGCTCGCGTGGTTCGCCGCGTTCCAGCGCGCGATGCCGGGCTCGCCGCTGTTCGATCGCGGCATGGCCTCGGTGCCCGCAACGACCGGCAACACGGCCGACGACATCGTCGCCGCGCTCCGCGCCGACGTGCATGCGGGCACGCTGCCGGCCGTGTCGTGGATCATCGCCCCCGAATCGAGCAGCGAGCATCCGGCGTGGTCGCCCGCGAACGGCGCGCATTTCATCGACGGCGTGATCCGCGCGCTGTCGGCCGACCCCGCCGTGTGGGCGTCGACCGCGCTCTTCATCAACTACGACGAGAACGACGGCTACTTCGATCACGTGCCGCCGCCCGTCGCGCCGACGGGCACGCCGGGCGAGTTCGTGCAGGGCCTGCCGATCGGGCTCGGGCCGCGCGTGCCGATGCTCATCGCGTCGCCGTGGAGCCGCGGCGGTTTCACGTGCAGCGAGACGTTCGATCACAGCTCGGTGATCCGTTTCCTCGAAACGTGGCTGGGCGTGCGCGAGCCGAACCTCTCGGCGTGGAGGCGCGCGGTCTGCGGCGATCTCACGTCGGCGTTCGACTTCACGACGGCCACGATCTCGCTGCCGCATCTGCCGGCGACGGCGTTCGAGGCGAGTGCGCGTCAATGCGCGCCGACGCAGCCGCCCGAGAGCGCCACGATGCCGACACCGGAGGCGGGCATGCGTCCGCAGCGGCCGCTACTCGTGCGGCCGTCCGCGAGCATCGATGTCGGCGAGGACGTCGTGCGCATCCGCCTCGGCAATGAAGCGCCGACGCACGCACCGTGGGCGCACTTCACGATTCACGTCTACGGCGGCCGCAATGCGCCGCCGCTGCGTTACGACGTGGCGCCCGGCGAAACGGTCGAGGCGGTCATCGACATCGGCGATGCGCTCGATGTCGCCGTGCACGGTCCGGCCGGATTCGTGCGTCGCTTCAGGTCGGACGCCGCCGGCGGGATCCGAACCGGCGGGCTCGCCGCCCGCGCGTCGTCCGCAAACGAAAACGCCGGCTCAGCGCCGGCGTTTTCACGTTCGCGGTCCTGACTTCGTTCGTCAGTGCTTCATCGTGCGGCGCAGGCGTTCGAGGGCCTGCAGCTGCGCGACCGCCTGCGAAAGCTGTGCCTGCGCCTGCGCGACTTCCAGCGCGTCGGTGCGATTCAGGAGCATGCGCTCGGCCTCTTCCTTGGCGCGGCGCGCGGCCGCTTCGTCGAGGTCCTTCGCGCGAAGCGCCGTGTCGGCGAGCACCGTCACGACGCTCGGCTGCACTTCGAGGATGCCGCCCGAAACGTAGAAGAAGAGCTCCTCGCCGTTCTCGCGCAGCACGCGCACCTGGCCGGGCTTCAGGCGCGTGATCAGCGCGGCGTGGCGCGGCGCGATGCCGAGCTCGCCTTCCTCGCCGGTGGCGACGACCAGTTGCGCCTCGCCGTGGAAGATCTCTTCCTCGGCGGAGACGATGTCGCAGCGGATTGTCGATGCCATGTGTTTGCTCGCTCGCTCGTCGAAGGGCGGCTATCAGGCCGCCTTCTTCTCCATCGTCTTGGCTTTCTCGAACGCCTCGTCGATGCCGCCGACCATGTAGAACGCCTGCTCCGGCAGCGCGTCGCATTCGCCGTCGCAGATCATCTTGAAGCCGCGGATCGTCTCCTTCAGCGACACGTACTTGCCGGGCGAGCCCGTGAACACTTCGGCGACGTGGAACGGCTGCGAGAAGAAGCGCTCGATCTTGCGCGCGCGCGAGACGGTCGCCTTGTCTTCCTCGCTGAGCTCGTCCATGCCGAGGATCGCGATGATGTCCTTCAGTTCCTTGTAGCGCTGCAGCATGCCCTGCACGCGGCGCGCGGTTTCGTAGTGCTCCTGGCCGATCACGTTCGGATCGAGCTGGCGCGACGTCGAGTCGAGCGGATCGATCGCGGGATAGATGCCGAGCGAGGCGATGTTGCGCGAAAGCACGACCGTCGCGTCGAGATGCGAGAACGTCGTCGCCGGCGACGGGTCGGTCAGGTCGTCCGCGGGCACGTAGATCGCCTGCACCGACGTGATCGAGCCGGTCTTGGTCGAGGTGATGCGCTCCTGCAGCACGCCCATTTCCTCGGCGAGCGTCGGCTGATAGCCCACCGCCGACGGCATGCGGCCGAGCAGCGCGGACACTTCCGTGCCGGCGAGCGTGTAGCGGTAGATGTTGTCGACGAAGAACAGCACGTCGCGGCCCTTGCCCGACGCGTCCTTCTCGTCGCGGAAGTACTCGGCCATCGTGAGGCCCGTGAGCGCGACGCGCAGGCGGTTGCCCGGCGGCTCGTTCATCTGGCCGTACACCATCGCGACCTTCGACTCCTTGATGTTGTCGAGCTTGACGACGCCCGACTCGATCATCTCGTGATAGAAGTCGTTGCCTTCGCGCGTGCGCTCGCCGACGCCGGCGAACACCGAGAGGCCCGAGTGCTGCGTCGCGATGTTGTTGATCAGCTCGAGCATGTTGACGGTCTTGCCGACGCCCGCGCCGCCGAACAGGCCGATCTTGCCGCCCTTGGCGAACGGGCAGACGAGGTCGATCGCCTTGATGCCGGTCTCGAGCAGCTCGTTCGCGGCGGCCTGCTCGTCGTACGACGGCGCCGCGCGGTGGATGACCCACTGTTCCTTCTCGCCGATCGGACCCTTCTCGTCGATCGGCGTGCCGAGCACGTCCATGATGCGGCCGAGCGTCGCTTCGCCGACCGGCACCTTGATGCCTTCGCCGGTGTTGACGGCGACGAGGCCGCGCTTCAGGCCGTCGGTCGAGCCGAGCGCGATCGTGCGCACGACGCCGTCGCCGAGCTGCTGCTGCACCTCGAGCGTGATCGGCTGGCCCTGCACCTTCAGCGCGTCGTACACCTTCGGCACGGACTCGCGCGGGAACTCGACGTCGACGACGGCGCCGATGATCTGAACGACTTTGCCCTGGCTCATGTTTCTTTCCTCAACTCGATGTCTTGTGTGGTGCGCCCGCGTCACTTCGCCGGCAGCATCTCGATCAGCGACTTCTCGTCGCCTTTCAGAAGGTAATAGGCGATGAACTTGAGACCGTCCGTCTTCGACGCGTTGTCGAAATGGACGATCGTCGTGTTCGCCGGCTCGTAGAACACCTCGCCGGCCTGCAACGTCTTCATCGGCTGCCCTTCGACCTCGAAGGACACCGTGCCGCTGACGATGTAGCCGACGACCGGGCACGGATGCCTGTGCCTGCCGGTCTGCTGCCGCGGCTTGAACTCGATCTCGCGCGCGTCGACCTTGCCGACCGTGCGCGCGCCGATCTCGGCGACGCCGAGCTCCTTGCGCACGATCGCATCCGCCGCCTGCACGGCGGTCGCGCCGGCGAGGCCGGCAGCGAGCGCGAAGGCGATGGCGTGGCTGCGCGTCATGTCGTCCTCAGACCGCCGCGGCGCCGCCGACGATTTCGGAAATTTCCTGCGTGATCGCCGCCTGGCGCGCCTTGTTGTAGACGAGCGTCAGCGAATCGATCGCCTTCGTCGCGTTGTCCGAGGCGCTCTTCATCGCGACCATGCGCGCGGCGTGCTCGCTCGCGAGGTTCTCGAGCGTCGCCTGATAGACGAGCGACTCGACGTAGCGCGTCAGGACGTGCTCCATGACGGTCTCGGCGTCGGGCTCGTAGAGGTAATCCCAGTTGTGCGCGCTGACCAGTTGCTCGGACGGCGGCAGCGGCAGGAGCTGATCGACCGTCGCCTTCTGCGTCATCGTGTTCACGAAGTCGTTGTAGGCGAGGTTGACGCGATCGACGCGGCCCGCGCTGTAGGCGTCGAGCATGACCTTGATCACGCCGATGAGCTGCGCGATCTGCGGGCGCTCGCCGAGGTGCGTGACGCTGCCGACGACGTTGACCTTGAGGCGCTTGAAGAACGCGCTGGCCTTGCTGCCGATCACGACGACGTCGACTTCGATGCCCTTGCCCTGCTGCTCGCGGATCTCGCCGAGCAGGCGGCGGAACAGGTTCGCGTTGAGGCCGCCGCAGAGGCCCCGGTCGGTCGACACGACGATGTAGCCGACGCGCTTGACGTTCTCGCGCGTCACCATGAACGGATGCTTGTACTCGGCCGTCGCGTGCGCGATGTGGCCGATCACCTGGCGCATCGCGCGCGCATACGGGCGCGAGGCGCGCATGAGGTCCTGCGCCTTTCGGATCTTCGAGGCCGAGACCATCTCGAGCGCGCGCGTCACCTTGCGGGTGTTCGCGACGCTCTTGATCTTCGTGCGGATTTCTCTTGCGCCTGCCATGTCGTTGCTCGCTACGCTCGCAGAGGTATTACCAGCTACCCGTCTTCTTGAACTCCTCGATGCCCTTCTTGAAAGCGGCCTCGATGTCGTTGTTCCAGTCGGCGGTGTCGTTGATCTTCTTGACGAGATCGGCGTAGTTGTTCGCGAAGTGCGCGTGCAGCGCCTTCTCGAAAGGCAGGATCTTGGCGACCGGCTGGTCGTCGAGATAGCCCTTCTCGGCCGCGTACAGCGACAGCGCGAGCTCGGCGATCGAAAGCGGCGCGTACTGCTTCTGCTTCATGAGCTCGGTCACGCGCGTGCCGCGGTCGAGCTGCGCGCGCGTCGCCGCGTCGAGGTCCGACGCGAACTGCGAGAACGCCGCGAGCTCGCGGTACTGCGCGAGCGCGAGCTTCACGCCGCCGGAGAGCTTCTTGACGATCTTGGTCTGCGCGGCGCCGCCGACGCGCGACACCGAGATGCCGGCGTTCACGGCCGGGCGGATGCCGGCGTTGAAGAGGTCGGTCTCGAGGAAGATCTGGCCGTCGGTGATCGAGATCACGTTGGTCGGCACGAACGCCGACACGTCGCCGGCCTGCGTCTCGATGATCGGGAGCGCGGTCAGCGAGCCCGTCTTGCCCTTGACCGAACCCTTGGTCTCGCGCTCGACGTACTCCTCGTTGACGCGCGCGGCGCGCTCGAGCAGGCGCGAGTGCAGATAGAACACGTCGCCCGGATACGCCTCGCGGCCCGGCGGACGGCGCAGCAGCAGCGAGATCTGGCGATACGCCCAGGCCTGCTTGGTGAGATCGTCGTAGATGATCAGCGCGTCTTCGCCGCGGTCGCGGAAGTACTCGCCCATCGCGCAGCCGGCATACGGCGCGATGTACTGCATCGCGGCGGAGTCGGCGGCGGCGGCGGCGACGATGATCGTGTGGTCGAGCGCGCCGTTCTCCTCGAGCTTGCGCACGACGTTGGCGATCGACGACTGCTTCTGGCCGATCGCGACGTAGATGCACTTAACGCCCGAGCCCTTCTGGTTGATGATCGTGTCGATCGCGAGCGCGGTCTTGCCGGTCTGGCGGTCGCCGATGATCAGCTCGCGCTGGCCGCGGCCGATCGGGATCATCGAGTCGACCGACTTGTAGCCCGTCTGCACCGGCTGCGACACCGACTTGCGCCAGATGACGCCCGGCGCGACCTTCTCGACCGGCGAGGTCACCTTGGTCGTGATCGGACCCTTGCCGTCGATCGGCTCGCCGAGCGCGTTGACGACGCGGCCGAGCATCTCGGGACCGACCGGCACTTCGAGAATGCGGCCCGTCGTCTTCGCGGTGTCGCCTTCGCGCAGGTGCTCGTAGTCGCCGAGCACCACGGCGCCGACCGAGTCGCGCTCGAGGTTCAGCGCGAGCGCGTAGGTGTTGCCCGGAAGCTCGACCATCTCGCCCGACATCACGTCGTTGAGGCCGTGGATGCGCACGATGCCGTCCGACACGTTGGTCAGCGTGCCTTCGTTGCGCGCCTCGGCGGTCAGCTTGAACTTCTCGATGCGGCTCTTGATGAGCTCGGAGATTTCGGACGGGTTGAGTGTGGTGGCCATGCTTGATTCCTCGATCGCGCGGCGTCTGCCGTGCGGGTTTCGTTCCAGCTGTTGTGAGCGGTCAGCGGTGAGCGGAACTTCGGGATGAGCGCTTCAGACCGCCCACCGCTCACTGCTGACTGCTCACGTTCAATGAGTTAGTGCAGCTTCCAACTGATGCAACCTTCCACGCACCGACCCGTCGATCACGACATCGCCCGCATCGATCACGGCGCCGCCGATCACGCTCGGATCGATCGCCTGCTCGAGCTCGATGTCGCGGCCGAAGCGGCGCTTCAGCGCGTCCTTGAGCCGCGCGGTTTCGGTCGCGTCGATCGGCGAGGCCGTGCGCACGCGCACCTGCAGCACCTTCTCGGCGTCGCGCTTCTGCTCTTCGAAGAGCGCGGCGATTTCCGGCAGCGCCTGCAGGCGCTGGTTGTCGGCGAGCAGCTTGATGAAGCCCGCGAACGGCGAATCCGCGGGCTCGCCGTCCGGCAGGAACAGCGAGGCGAGCTCGGACGAGCCGACGCGCGGATTGCCGAACAGCGCGCGCAGCTGCGGATCGGCCGCGGCCTGCGACGCGAACGCGAGCTTTTTCGCCCAGTCGTCGAGCGCCTTGTTCGACGATGCGAGCTCGAACGCGGCGCGCGCGTAGGGACGAGCGAGAGTCAGCGGCTGCGACATGTCATCCCATCTCGGCAACGAGCTGATCGAGCAGCGCCTTGTGGGCGTTCA
>DATFRS010000076.1:0-2182 GCA_035263065.1 Rhodanobacteraceae bacterium | reverse complement strand
CCATGACCGGCGCGATCGGCCGGCCCGAGATCGGATGGACGCCCGACGCCTGCGCGGCGAGCGCGGCTGCGAGCATCCACGCGACGATTCGCATCCGACTAGAATAGCAGCAATGACCGAGACGACGCTGACCCCTTCACGCCTCTGGAAAAAAATGAGTCTGGAGCAGCGGCAGCGCGCCGCGCGTGCGTTCTGGGAGGACGAGGAGGGGACCAACGATCAGGTGCAGGCGGCGCTCCTCATCGCGCAGCAGAAGAAGTTCAGGCCGAAGACCGTCATTGCGCTCGACCTCGATCGCAAGACGCGGCACCTCGCGAGCCTCGTCACGCTGCCGGACGCGATTGCCGCGCGCGCGCTCATCACCTATCACCTCGCCGAGCAGCGCCCGATGATGGGCGCGTTTCTGGACGCGCTCGGGATTACGCACGAAAACGGACTGATCCAGCAGGAAGACGTCAAGCCCGACCCGTCGAAAGTGCCGCCGGCTGCCGCCGAGCTCGCGTCGAAGTTTCCGCAGGGCGACGTGCAGCTCTACCTGAACACCCTGCTGGCGCAGGATCCGGAAACGTGGCAGCCGCTGCGCGAGGTCGCGATCTTACGGGACTAGCGGCAGCACAACCTCGAACGTTGTGCCTTCGTTCGGCACGGTGGAAAACGTCACCGAGCCGCCGTTTTCCTTGGCGATGCCATAGATGATCGAGAGGCCGAGGCCCGTGCCTTTCGACGGCGCCTTGGTCGTGAAGAACGGCTCGAAGACGTGCGGCTGTTGTTCGACGGAGATGCCGACGCCGGTATCGCGGACGGCGATGCGCGCGTAGTCGCCGGCGGGAATTCCCGGGTAGCGCAGCACCGCTCGCTCGTCGAGCCGAACCGGTTCGATGGTGATGTCGACGGTGCCGCCGCCCGGCATCGCGTCGCGGGCGTTGACGACAAGATTCATCAACACCTGCTCGAATTGTCCCGACTCCATGGAGACCCGCACCGGCACGCCGCCGGCGTGCGTGCGCACGTCCACCGCGTCGCCGGCCAGACGCTGCAGCATGCCGTGCAGTTGGTCGGCGGCGACGTTCAGATCGACCGTCTCCGGCTGCAGCACCTGGCGCCGGCTGAAGGCGAGAAGCTGCCGCGTCAGCGAAGCGCCGCGCTCCGCGGCTCCGCGAATCGCGACGGCCTCTTCGCGCGCCGATTCGTCGAGATCCGTCCTGGCCATGAGCAGATCGCTCGAGCCGATGATCGCGGCGAGCACGTTGTTGAAATCGTGCGCGACGCCGCGCGCGAGCCGGCCGATTGCTTCCATCTTCTGCGCCTGACGCAGCTGCTCCTCGAGCGCGCGCTTCTCGGTGATGTCCTCGGCGATCCCTTCGAAGCCGCCGACGCCGACCTCGACGTCCACCATGCGCGCGGTGAGGTGCACCAGGATCGACGTGCCGTCCTTGCGTATCCACCACACGTCCGCTTCGCCGCGCTGCGTGCCCGCGAAGCGCCTGATCAGCTCGACCCGCTCGGCGGCCGTGCGATACAGGTCGCGCATGTTGACGGCGACGAGATCCTGAACCGATGCGTAGCCAAGCATCCGCGCGAGTGCGGGATTGGCGTCGAGAATTTCACCTTGAAAGGTTGAACGGTAGATCCCGTACGCGGCGCCCTGGATCAGCGAGCGGTAGCGCGCCTCGGATTTTCTCAGCCGCTCTTCCGCGTTCTTCTGCCGCGTGATGTCGCGCGCAATCGCGTGGACGGCGACGATCGCCTCGCCTTCGTAGACGAGCTGGACGTGCTGGCCGACCCAGAGCACGTCGCCGTCCTTCGTCACGGAAGGGAATTCGAAGTAGGTATTCGGCACCTGTTCGACGATCTGGCGTGTATACAGCTCGGCGGCGGCGTCGCGGTAGTCCGGACGGATCAGCTTCATGAAGTGGAGGCCGAGCAGCTCGCCCTCCTCGTACTTCATGACGCGCTCGGCGACCGGGTTCACGTACGTGAAGCGGCCGGAGGGATCGCAGTAGTAGATCAGATCCTGCGCGTGCTCGACGATGTGGCGCAGGCGCGTTTCGCTGTCGCGCAGCGCGAGCTCGGCGCGGCGGCGTTCGGTGATGTCGCGGTAGTTGACGACAATGGCGCCGACGTCCGGGTCGTTGAGCCGGCTGACAGCGACCACCGCGAAATCGCGGTACTCGCCGTTCTT